>NZ_JCAMOP010000003.1:0-371424 GCF_059512345.1 Bradyrhizobium sp. Unk1 | reverse complement strand
CGTCTGCTTAACCGCCATCGCTACCCTCCAAGGCTTTGCCCGAGGGAATCACAATTGACGAATTACGCAACAGGCCCACAAGGGGAGAGGGGAAGAGCCATCTCGCTTTCTGGGCCATGTTTTCGACGTGCGGCTGTGCTATTGCAACCGCCATGCTCGACACCGTGCAACCTCGTCCGCAGCCGCAAGCCGGCGTGCCGCAGAACCATCTCGCCGAAGAGTTCGTCGAGACGCTACGGCTGGCCGTGCCGCTGATGCTGACGCAGCTCGGGCAGATCGCGATGATCACGACCGATCTCGCGATGATCGGGCGGCTCGGCGAGGATGCGGTCGCGGCCGCCGCGCTGGCGCATACGGTTTATTTCGTCAGCTTCACCTTCGGGCTCGGATTGATGGCTGCGGTGTCGCCGCTGGCCGCGCAGGCGTTCGGCGCCGGCGACGTCAAGCGTATCCGCCGCTCGCTGCGCGCCGGCCTGTGGGTCGCACTCCTGATCTCGCTGCCGATGATGGCCTCGCCGCTCTATGGCGAGCGCATCTTGCTGGCGCTCGGACAGGCGCCGCAATCGGCCGCGCTCGCCCAGCGCTATCTGAACGGGTTGGCCTGGGGCATCGCGCCGGCACTCGGCTTCATCGCGTTGCGCAGCATGATGAGCGCGGTGAACCGGCCGCAGCCGCCGCTGTGGATCACCATTGCGGCAATCCCCGCCAACGCGGCCCTGGTCTATTGCCTGATGCACGGCCTGTTCGGCCTGCCGGAGCTCGGCCTGTTCGGCGCGGGGCTTGCGACCACGCTCGTCAATCTCGGCACCTTCCTCGCTGCGCTTGCCATTGCCGCATGGCGCAAGCCGTTCGCCGACTATCATCCGCTCGCCCATCTCTGGCGCATCGACTGGCCGCTGATGCGCCAGCTCGTCGCGATCGGCGCGCCGATCTCGTTCTCGCTGCTGATGGAATATGGCCTGTTCTCCTCCGCCGCACTGCTGATGGGACTGATCTCGACCACGGCGATCGCCGCGCACCAGATCGCGCTCCAGGTCAGCGTCGTGCTGTTCATGGTCCCGCTCGGCATCGGCATGGCAGCGACGGTGCGCGTCGGCCATGCCTTCGGCCGCGGCGACATGGTCGCTTTGAGACGCGCCGGCCTCGTCGCAGCCGTGCTCGGGATCGCGTTCGTCTCCGCCCTGACCGTCGCGGTCATCCTCGGCCGCTACGAGCTCGGACGGCTGTTCTTCGGCCGGAGCGAGGCCAGCGCGGCGACGGTCGAGCTGACGGCAACGCTGCTGCTGGTCGGCGCGACCTTCTTCATCGCCGACGGCCTCCAGACCATCGTGGGCGGCGCGCTGCGCGGCATCAATGACACCAAGATGACGCTGGTGTTCGCCGCGATCGGCTATTGGTGCGTCGCATTTCCCATCGCCTGGCTGCTGGCCTTCAACGCCGGGCTTGGCGCGGTCGGTGTCTGGATCGGTTTCTCGATCGGGACGTTCGTCTATGCCGGGCTCCTGATCTTGCGATTCCGCGAGCTGACGCGCAAACTGGCAGGATGATCGGGATCATGGAGCCGGTGCGATGACCCTGTCCGTGGACCTCTTCTACTCCTACCGCAGTCCCTTCAGCTATCTGGCGCTGCCGAAGACGCTCAAGCTCGTTGAAGAGTACGATCTCGCAGTGAACCTGCGGCCGGTCTATCCGCTCGCCGTCCGCGTGCCCGGCTTCTTCAAGAAAGCCAGCCCGAACTTCATTCGCTATGTGGTGCTCGACAGCACGCGCGTGGCGCAGCACGAGGGCATCCCGTTCCGGTTTCCCAGACCGGATCCGATCGTGCAGGACAAGACGACGTTCGATGTCGCCGCCGAGCAGCCCTACATCCACCGCCTGACCCGGCTGGGTGCCATGGCACAGCTCGAGGGACGCTCGCTCGCATTCACCGACGCGATCGCACGCGTGCTGTGGGACGGCTCGGTGGCGGGCTGGAACGAGGGCGATCACCTCGCCCGCGCCGCCGAGAAAGCCGGCTTCGATCTCGCCGCGATGGATGAATCGGTCAGCGCCGACCCCGATCGCTACGAGCGGGTGATCGCCGAGAACGAAAAGGACCACGCGGCCTCGGGCCATTGGGGCGTGCCGACCTTCGTGTTCGAGACCGAGCCGTTCTTCGGCCAGGACCGCATCGACCTGCTGGTCTGGCGCATGCAAAGCAAGGGCCTGGCACGGCGGTAGGCCTTTACGCACAAATACGCCAGCTCGGCTTTGCTCCCGAAAGTCGACGTTCAAGCCAACATCGATGCATGCCGCCCTCGGGCCAATTGCCGAAGTAATCGTGTCAAATCGGATACCGCCATTTCAAGGCTCGTCGCACGAGCAAGAGCGCCGCGAGCACGATGACCAAAATGACGAGATAGGCAGCGACGGCCCACCGCTCGTGTGGCAGGTAACTCGGGGCCATCATGAGCATCAAGAGCATGCATAGGAGTGCTGTTTGTGCGTAGAAGAGTGGCGAGCGCAGCATTCCCGTTGGTTTCAGTTCCGCGAACCGGTCGCCAGCGCACGTCGCGCGACGGTAAAGAAAGACTAAAACTGCGAAGGCGACAATCCAGGCCATACAACTGAGCTACCAGTGCCGGATTTAGGACACGTCAGCGCACGGCGGACAAAGCAATATAATGGTCCCTGATATCTGCCTTGGGTTATATTCCGCTGATCACAGCCAAGTCGGGCGACATCCGCCTTGCGGTCGGAAGACAACGTTTAACAGCTTAGTCCACGGCTCATTCCGCCACGCGCGCGGACTTGTCGGTCGAGGCTTCCGACCATTCGCCGACGACGCGATCGAGATCGCAGAGGTTCTGGTGCATCTGCTCCAGCGAGAAGCCGATCGCGAAGAAGCGCTCGGCGGTGTCGCCGGGGTGACCGCGGAGCAGGCCGTCATGACGGACGGCGGCGACGGCCTCGGCATAATGCTGGAGCGCGACGTGGACCGGATGGATCGCCGGCGCGCCGGCGCCCTCGCGCAAAGCAGCAGCGGCGGAGCGAAGGAATCGCGCGATCACGGTCGAGACTTCCGTCAGCGGGGCTGCAAGCCGCATCTGCACCTCGGCCGGCAGCGGCACCACCGTGGCACGGCCGATCATCACGACATCATGGCGCAGCCGCAGCACGGTGCGCAGCAGCGGGCCGGTGTCGGGCCCGCTCGACAGTCGCGCGGAGCGCTCACGCTCAGCTTCGGCGCCGATGGCATTCATGCCCACCATTGCCGTGCCGATGCCGTCCTGGATCCGGTGCAGCGCGTCGTTGTCGCGGCCGCGCGTGAGCCCCGCGAGCAGTTCGGTGAAGGCATCCGCAATCAGCTCGAGCAGCGTGGCCGCGCTGGCGCGGATCTGCCGCACGGCGCGCGACGGCAGCACCAGGAATGAGACCAGCAGGCCGGTGATGGCGCCGACCCCGACCTCGCTGACGCGGTCGATCGCCGACGCCAAGGGATCGGAATGATGTATGGTCGGAACCAGCAGCACGATGATGGCGGTCACCGTGGCGGCGTTCAGGCTTGGGTTGATCGCGGCCACGAAGGCGAGCGGCGCGACCGCCAGCACCAGCAGCCCCAACAAACCGGCTTCGGTCGAATAAGGGATCAGGATCGCGATGGCGCCGCCATAGAGGGCGCCGCCGATGGTGCCGAGCACGTAGTCGCGCGTCGCCTTCAGCGAGCGGCCGACGCTCATCTGGGTCACGATCAGCGAGGTCAGGACGGCCCAGAGCGGCAATAGCAGATGCAGCGCGGTAGCGATCGCATAGGCGGCCACCGCGGCCACCGTGACCCGGATCGCCAATCCGAGTTGCGTCCGCCGTGATCGGATCCGGTCGAACAGCTGTTTTGCAAATGCCATCGTCAGAAGTCCCGATCCCTTTGAAGCCAGGCAAAAGCATGGCTGATGCCCGCGGCCCCAAGGCCGCTTGAAAGGCCAAATCAGCCCGCCTAACTTGCGCGCCAAAACGAGGAAACACGATGGCTCACGAAACCGCAACGCTCGCCGCCTATGTCGTCAATCTGAAATACCAGGATATTCCGGCGGAGGTGCTGGATCGCGCCAAGGTGCTGACGCTGGACTTCCTCGGCAGCGCCATCCGGGCCCGCAGCGAGGCGGAATCCACACCCTCGATCCTGAAGATGCTCGAAGCGCTCGCGCTCGACACCAAGGGCGAGTCCACCGTGTTCGGCGACAGCAAGACCTGGACACCGGCGGTCGCGGCGCTGCTCAACGGCGCGCTCGGCCATTCCCTCGACTTCGACGACACCCACGCCGATTCCTCGCTGCATCCGAGCGCGCCGGTGGTTCCGGCCGCCTTCGCCGTCGGCGAGATGGTCGGCGCGTCAGGCCGCGACGTGCTGACCGCGATCGTCGCTGGCTATGAGGTCTGCTGCCGGCTCGGCAACGCGCTCGACCCGACCTCGCATTATGCGCGCGGCTTCCATCCGACCGCGACCGCCGGCACCTATGGCGCGGCGGCCGCCGCTGGCAAACTGTTCGGCCTGTCCGAGCAGCAGATCATCGCCGCCTTCGGCGTCTCAGGCAGCCAGGCCGCGGGCTCGCTGCAATTCCTCGTCAACGGCGCCTGGAACAAGCGCTACCAGGTCGGCGCCGCCGCGATGAATGGCGTGATCGCCGCGACGCTGGCGCGCAACGATTTCGTCGGCGCGACCGAATCGGTCGAGGGCAAGCACGGCCTGCTCGCCGGCTACACCGACGATGCGCATCCCGACAAGGCGGTGGCCGAGCTCGGCAAGACCTATGAGACGATGAAGATCGGCGTAAAACCGTATCCGAGCTGCCGCTACACCCATGCGGCGATCGACGCGCTGATCGCGATGCGGCGCGAGCACAATCTGACGCCGGACCAGGTCAAGCGCGTCGAGATCGGTTTGCATCGGAACGGCATCACGCTGACCGGCGATGCCGCGACCAAGCGGCATCCCACCTCGATCGTCGGCGGCCAGTTCTCGATGTTCTTCACCGGCGCGCTCGCGCTCGACCAGGGCTCGTTCGGCTGGGACGACTACAACCGCCTTGGGGACGCCGCCATCGACGCACTCGCCGACAAGTTCGACGTGGTGCAGGACGACCGCCTCGAGGTCGGCCGCACCCATCCGTTCGGCGCGCGCGTCAGCATCACGACGGACGATGGCGTGCATGAGCGGCTCTATGCCGATCCTTCCGGAGAGCCGAATTCTTTCCCCGATGCGCAGGCGATGCAGCAGAAGTTTCTGACGCTGGCACGCCCGGTGCTGAACGCGCGCGCGGAGAAGTTTGCGGACGCGATCATGACGCTGGAGCGGTTCGACCGCGTGGCGAAGGCCACGGAGCTGGGGAGGTAGGAGCCGCGGCGGCGGCCACTTACCCTCCCCTGGAGGGGGAGGGTCGGCTCATATTGAGCGCAGCGAAATATGAGACGGGGTGGGGTGACGGTCTCTCCGCGACGAACAGCGCCCGTGCGGAGAGTTCACCCCACCCCGCTCGCGCTGCGCGCGATCGACCCTCCCCCTCCAGGGGAGGGTAAGAAAGACCTCAATCCACCCCCGCCATTTTCCCCTTCTCGCGCGTGGCTGCCACCACATCCCGCACCAGGTCGAACACGCCGTCCGCTTCCGGCGGCCAGTTGGGCGAGCGGCCCAGCCGCACGATCACAAGCCGCTCCGACGGAATAACGATCGTGTACTGCCCGATCGTACCCTTGGCGAAGAAGGCATCGCGCGGCCAGCCGTGCTCGACGCGGAAATTCGCGCCAAAACTGTCGTCCCGGTTGGTCCAGAAGCCGGCGCCGATGCCGACCCAGGCATTCGGCGTGGCCGTGGCGGAGTAACTCACCCATCCCGCCGGCAAAATACGCTTGCCGCCGGCGACGCCGTCATCGAGATAGAGCTGGCCGAAGCGCCCCCAGTCGCGCGCGGAGGCCAGCATCTCGCTCGATCCCTCGATCGTGCCGGCGCCGTCGAGCTGGAGCGTGACGTGGC
Organism: Bradyrhizobium sp. Unk1; assembly: GCF_059512345.1. Classification (NCBI taxonomy): domain Bacteria; kingdom Pseudomonadati; phylum Pseudomonadota; class Alphaproteobacteria; order Hyphomicrobiales; family Nitrobacteraceae; genus Bradyrhizobium; species Bradyrhizobium sp. Unk1. Next base: position 365,417 of record NZ_JCAMOP010000003.1, on the reverse strand, counting down.
GCATGCCGAGCGGCGCGAACAATTCACGGCGCGCAAAGCGCAACGCGTCCGCAGGACTGCCGCCGGCGGCGTTGCGGATCAGGTGCGCGAGCATGATGGTGTTGCCGTCGTGATAATTCCACACCGTGCCCGGCGCGGTCGCAAGCGGCATGCTGGCGGCATAGGCGGCCATGTCGTCCTCGATGAATTTCATGCGATTGACCGGTTCGAAGGCGGAGCCGAGCGAAGCCTGCAACGAGCTGCCGAGCGCGAGGCCCGCGGTGTGCCGCAGCAGCTGGTCGACGGTGATGGCGTGGCGGGGATCGTCCGGGTTTTTCCAGGCGGCGACCGGCGCAGGCCCATCGAGCTTCAACTTGCCCTGGCGCACGAGAATGCCTGTTAGCGCCGAGATCACCGACTTCGTCATGGAGAAGCCGAGCAGGGGCGTCTCCGGCCCGACACCATCCGCATAACGCTCGGCGATGACGCGGCCTGACTTCATGATGACGATGGCGCGGGTGCGGCGGGCGGGCGGCTGGGAGGGTTCGGTGAAGGCGCGATCGAGTGCGGCTGATAGCCCCTCGCTTTGCGGCGGCACGACCGAAGGTCCCGCGATCTCGGGGAGCAATGCGGGCTGCTTGTCGTCGGCCGGCGGCGCGACGTCGGCGATATCAGCGCCGTGCTCGAGCGTGCAGCCCAGCCCCTCGCGATAGACGGCATGGCTGCGGCCGAGGCCGAACAGCGTCACGGTGACGTCCTTGCGCACCCGGTCGATCCGGTAGTCAATCGCCCAGGTGATCAGGCTAGTCCCGGGCATCGCGTCGGTGGTCTCGGCAAAAGTCCGCTGCGGATCGAGGCCAGAGACGAACGTCTCGGCGCAGAGGATGTCGGCGAGGAAGCCGGTGGCGACCTGCGGCGCGTTGCGCGCGCGAGCCGCGCCGAATGCGAGGCCGATACAGGCGATGGCGGTGGCGAGGAGGATGATCTTGCGGCGGCGGGTCACGGGCTTTCTCCGGCTGGGGCATGTGCCGGGAGGAAGCCGGAGCAGGCGGAGGAGTGCTCGCCGGATTTGGAAAATGGACTGGCTGAAACTGAACCGGGCTGGTCGATTCTGGAATTTCGGCGTGATTAGAAAGGCTTAGAACTTATGCCGCACTCACCTTGAGCCGCCGGTATTCCGTCGGCGTCACGCCCGTCACCGCCTTGAAGGCCCGGTTGAAGGGACCGAGCGACTGGAAGCCGGCATCCATCGCGATGGTGATGACGGGGACCTCGGCCTGCGCGGGATCGGCGAGCGCGGCCTTAGCTTCCTCGATCCGGTGGTTGTTCAGGAATACATTGAAATTGCGGTAGCCGAGCCGCTGGTTGATCAGCCGGCGCAGCCTGTATTCGGGAATTTTCAGCCGGCTCGCCAGCACGCCGATGGTGATGTTCTCCTGGCGATAGATCCGCTCGTCCGCCATCAGCCGCATCAGGGCATCGATCAGCTTCTGGTCGACGGCTTCATCGGTGGCTGCCGGATGGCTCAGAATGACCGCCGGCGTGATTCCCGTATTCGCCGGAAACAGGTCGGCGCCATCGACACGCATCATCGCGTAGGCGATGGCCGCGACGACGCAGGCCAGCACGCCGGCATTGATGGTGTTGGCGGCATTGCCGACGTCGCTGCCGGCGACGGCAATCTGGAGCAGCGCGTTCAGTCCGCCATAGAGCGCGGCGGCGCAGACGATGAAGACGCGGGCACGCCGCCGGCGCTCGACCAGGTCGGCCGGCCACGAGGCGATCGTCTGCCCCACAGCGAGCGCGATGAAGCCGAGCACGATCAGGTTCACCACGGTGACGGAGAACCGCACATGGCCGCCCGGCGCGATCCAGACGCACCCGGCGAAGCTGAAGGCCGTCACCAGTCCCCAGACCAGCCCGTGCCACCGGCGCAGGCGAAAATCGTCGTCGAACAGCGCGCGCGTGAACAGCCAGAACACCACGATGTTGCCGGTCGACAGCGCGATCAGCGGCGCATGCCAGGCCGGCACCAGCGACGTCACGCCGACCGAATAGCTCACCGCATGCGCGGCCGAGCCGAGCGCGAAGGCTGCGCCGAGGCGAGCCGCCAGCACGTTGCGGAAGTCCGAGAACAACGACGCCGCCAACACCAGCAGCAGCGCCACGGCGCCGGCGCGAAAGGCGAGTTCGAGATGGGCAAGCAGCATCCGGTCGACCCGATCGCGCACGCAGGCGCGTGACGCGAACCTAGTTCAGATCAAAGACCGATTCAATTTCGCCGGGTCCACGCGGCGCGCGACGTGATCCAGGCGTCGGCCGGCTTGCCGAACAGATCGATCTCGCGCTCCTTCCGGGCGCCCAGGCTGCGCGCCACGCCCTGCGACGGCGTATTCGTGCTCTCGATACAGTGCATGATCTCGTCGATCTCAAAGCTGTCGAACACCCAGTCGATCGATGCGCTGGCCGCTTCCACCGCATAGCCTTTGCCGCGGAATTCCCTGGCGATGCCCCAACCGACCTCGAAGCCGGGCCAGCCCGGCGGGCACCACGGACCAACCCGCCCGATGTAGCTGCCGCTCGATTTTTCCTCGACCGCAAACATGCCGAAGCCGTGGAGCGCCCAGTGTCCGGAGATCACGGCCGCGTTACGCCAGCCGGCAATCTCGGTCGTGACCGGCTTGCCGTCGGCGGCGATGAAGCGGGCGGTGCCGGGATCGGACAGCATCGCGGCGTTCGGTGCAATATCGCCCGCGCACCATGGCCGCAGGATCAAATGTTCCGTCTCGATTCTGGGGCCTGTGACCTCGAGCAGCCTGGCGCCTGGCTTGAGCGGTGGGATCATCGGTCTCCTCCCGTTCCCGACATTGTTCTGTTACGATCATACCAGCAAGAAACAGGAGACCACCATGAGCTGGCAACCCTCGAACGATCCCGTGCTCGGCGATCCCATGTCCTGCGATGCGCTCGATCTCGTCATCGTGCCGCGCACCCGCGACCTCGGCGACGGATTCGTGGTGCGGCGCGCGCTACCGCATGGCAGGCGGCAGATGGTCGGGCCCTACATCTTCTTCGATCATTTCGGCCCGGTGCAGTTCGTCTCCGGCAAGGGCATGGATGTGCGGCCGCATCCGCATATCGGGCTTGCCACCGTCACCTACCTGTTCGACGGCTCCATCATGCATCGCGACAGCGAGGGCAACGTCCAGGAGATCGCACCCGGCGCGATGAACTTGATGACCGCAGGCCGCGGCATCGCCCATTCCGAGCGTACCCCGGACGCGCAACGCGCCTCGGGCCAGCAGATGCTCGGCCTGCAAAGCTGGATCGCACTACCGGCCGGATCCGAAGAGATCGCGCCGTCGTTCCAGCATTACGGCGCCGGCGATCTGCCGATGATTTCCGAGCGCGATTTTACCGCGCGGGTGATCGCGGGCTCCGCCTTCGGCATCACCTCGCCGGTTACGATGGTCTCGCCCTGGTTCTACACCGAGGTCACGGCGGTCGCGGGCGCCAGCGTGCCGCTCGACCCCGACCACGAGGAGCGCGCGATCTATGTCGTCGACGGCGAGGTCGAGATCGCGAACGAGCGGTACGAGGGGCCGCGGCTCCTGATCTTCCGGCCCGGCGACCGCATCACCGTGAAGGCGTTGAAAGCGACGCGCATGATGTTTCTCGGTGGCGATGCATTGGAAGGCCCGCGCCATATCTGGTGGAATTTCGTCTCCTCCAGCAAGGAGCGGATCGAGCAGGCCAAGGAGGACTGGAAAACCGGCCGCTTCGCCGGGGTTCCGCAGGAACATGAGTTCATTCCGCTGCCGGAATAGGCTATCCCGATTTAGGCCGTACCATCCAGTGCGGCCTGAATCTCCTGTCCGATGGACTTGTCTGCGAAGGCCCTGCCGATGACCGCCATGCTCTCCAGCGACCTGCCCCTACCCAAGATCGGACGCGGCAAGGTGCGCGATATCTACGCCGTTGACGACGACCGCCTGCTGCTGGTCACCACCGACCGCATCAGCGCCTTCGACGTCGTGATGGGCGAGACCATCCCGATGAAGGGCGCGGTGCTGACCCAGATCAGCGCATTCTGGTTCAACGAGCTCGAAGGCGTGGTGCCGCATCACATGATCAGCGCCGACGCCGACGAGATCATTGCCGCCGTGCCGGCCTTGAAGCCGCATCGCGCCGAGATCCTCGGCCGCGCCATGCTGTCGCGCCGCACCACCGTCTTCCCGATCGAATGCGTGATCCGCGGCTACCTCTCGGGCTCCGCCTGGAAGGAATATGCCGCCAGCGGCACGTTGGCCGGCGAGAAGCTGAAGGCGGGCCTCGTCGAGAGCGAGAAGCTCGCGCCGTCGATCTTCAGCCCGGCGACCAAGGCCGAGACCGGCCATGACGAGAACATCACCATCGCGAAGATGCGCGAAGTCGTCGGCGACGAGGTCGCCTACACGCTCGAGAGCATGACGCGCGCGGTCTATACGCTCGGCGAGGAGCTCGCCCGCGAACAGGGCATCATCATCGCCGACACCAAGTTCGAGTTCGGCCGCGACAAGGACGGCCGCATCATCCTGATCGACGAAGTCATGACGCCGGATTCTTCGCGGTTCTGGGCCGTCGATGCCTACAAGCCCGGCCAGCCGCAGGCGAGCTTCGACAAGCAGCCGTTGCGCGATTATCTCGACGTCGAGCGCCACGCCGGCCGCTGGAACGGCGACGCGCCGCCGCCCCCGCTGCCCGCCAGCGTCGTGGATGCAACCAGCAAGCGCTATCTGGAAGCGTATCGGCGCGTGACGGGGAAAGAGCTGAAGATCTAAGCCCGGCTGTTTCGTCTCGCTCCGTCATTGCGAGCGAAGCGAAGCAATCCAGAATCTCTCTGCGGTACCGGTCTGGATTGCTTCGTCGCTTCGCTCCTCGCAATGACGGGATTGGAAAGCTGTCCGCTACACCCTCAACTGTCATCGCCCGGCTTGACCGGGCGATCCAGTATTCCAGAGATGGCGATGGGATACGGAGAGGCCGCGGCGTACTGGATTCCCCGCTTTCGCGGGGAATGACAGCGGTGGGTGTGGAACGGCTTTCTGGCACAACATCGAATGTTGCGGCGCAGGCTTCGTTTTTTCCGTCCACCATATGGTTGACCATTCACACGTCGTGAACGGAGATCCTCACCGCAGAACTGTCGGATATTTCACAGTTACAAGAATCCAGTTGCGCTAAGCCCGTACTCGTCTACGTCTCGGGACGGGACTTTTCAGGGGCGAGCGCAACGGCGTGACCGATCCAGCAATTATTTTCAGTCCGGCTTCGCGATTCAATCCGGCCCTCAAGCGTGCGTTGAATGATATATTGGGCGGAACGGCGGCCAGCGTCCTGACCGTCACCTTCGGGCTGTCCTATTCGCTGCTGATCTTCGCCGGGCCGCTCTCGCCTTACCTGTCTTACGGAATCACGGCGACTTTCGTCAGCTCCGCGGTGCTTGCGGTCGTCATCGGGCTCGGCAGCTCCCTGCCCTTCGCAATTGGTGCTCCCGACAGCTCGACCGCGGCGGTGACGGGAATTCTGGCGGCCTCGGTGGTCGAGCGCCTCGAGACGGCGAACCTGTCGGGACCGCTGCTCTCGCCGGTTCTCATCACGCTCGGCCTGTCGACGGTGCTGACCGGATTGGTGCTGTGCGGATTGGGCCTGACGCGGCTGGGCCGCGCCATCCGCTACGTGCCCTATCCCGTCGTCGGCGGCTTCCTCGGCGCCACCGGACTTCTCATCGCCCTGGGCGCGGTGCGGGTGATCACCAACCACCCGCTCCAGTTCACGACGCTGCCGCACTTCGCCAACGGCACCACATTGCTGGAACTGGGCGCCGCCTGCGCGATGGCGCTGGTGCTGTACCTGACCTGGCATCGCTCGCGCAGCCCGTTCGGACTGCCGATCATCCTGGTCGGCGGCGTGCTCACGGCGCATCTGGCGTTCTGGATCACCGGCGTTTCATTCGATCACGCCCGCGCCCTGGGCTGGACGTTTCAGCCGCCGCCGCAGGCGGTCTTCGTGCTGCCCTGGCACACCGACGATCTCGCCCACTATCCCTGGTTTGCCGTGCCGGACCTGCTCGGCAACGTGGTTGCCGTCATCTTCGTCACGGCCTCCAGCACGCTGTTCAACACCACCGGCATCGAGGTCGCCGTGCATCGCGAGGCCAATCTGGAGCGCGAGCTGAACGTCACCGGCGCCGCCAATATCCTGACCGGCATGCTGGGTGGCTATGCCGGCTGCAGCTCGATCAGCCGCTCGATCCTCAATTTCTCCAGCGGCGGCCGCGGGCGCCTGTCCGGCCTGACCGTCGCGGCACTGTCCCTGCTGATGCTTGCCGTCGCGCCCGATCTGCTCGGCTTCATCCCGAAATTCGTCATCGGCGGCCTCCTGCTCTATCTCGGCGCCGACCAGCTCCACAAATGGATCATCGAGTCGCGCAAGCGGCTGTCGAAGCTCGAATATCTCTCCCTGATCGCCATCATCGTCATCATCGTGACCTGGGGCTTCGTGCCGGGCATCCTGATCGGCGTGATCATCGGCTGCGCGACGTTTGCGTTCAGCGCCGCACGGGTGGAGTCGATCAAATACAGTTTCGACGGCTCGGAATATCGCTCTTCGCTCGACCGCTCGCGCGACGACCAGGACGTGCTGCTGGCCCATGGCGGCAACATCCAGGGCCTGAACTTGCAGAGCTATCTGTTCTTCGGCTCCGCCAACCGGCTCTACCAGCACGTCAAGCAGCTGCTCCAGGAGCGCCCGGAGTGCCGCTATCTGCTGTTCGACTTCAAGCTCGTCACCGGCGTCGACTCCTCGGCCGCCTACAGCTTCGCCCAGATCAAACGCAGCGCGCATGACCTCGGCGTCGAGCTGATCCTGGTGCACCTGTCGGCGGCGGCCGAGAAGGTGCTGCGCTCCAGCGACTTCGTCGGCGAGGGCGTCACCATCATCGGCGAGCTCGATCATGCGCTGGAATGGTGCGAGAACGAACTCATCTCGCAGCATCAGGGGCTGGTGCAGGAAGAAGCCAGTTTGCGCGACTGGTTCACGGGGATACTGGACAGCGAGGCCGACGCCGACGCGCTGATCCACCGCTGCCAGCGCCTCGAGGTCGAGGCCGGCGACATCATCGTGCAGGCCGGCGACCCCGCCGATTCCATGCATTTCATCCTCGACGGCCGCGTCGGCATCATGGTCCCCGCCGACGACCGCACCACGCGCGTGCGCAGCCTGGGGCGCTACACCACGATCGGCGAGATGGGACTGGTATCGAACACGCCGCGCAGCGCTACGATCCAGGCCGAGGTCGCCAGCGTGCTCTATGTGCTCAACACGCACCAGTTCGATGCGATCAGGGACGAGGACCCCGCGCTCAGCCACAAGCTGCTGACCTATTTCGTATCGGTCATGGCCGAGCGGCTGACGTTCGCGAACAGGACGATCGCGGTGCTGCGGCGGTAGGGCCGCCGTAGCCCGGATGGAGCGAAGCGCAATCCGGGATCTCTCATACCGCTCAAAAGTCCCGGACTTCGCTTCGCTCCATCCTGGCTACGAGGCTATTGCTGCGGCGGATTTACAAATCCATGAAGCTGCCGAATGCGGTCACCATCCAGCACCGCCATGTCGACGCCTGTGGCGGCAGGTGTTGCGGCTCCGGGCGCAGCCAGCGTCCAGCCGAACAGGACCTGATCGTGATGCGCGTTTACGTGACCTGCGAGGGTAAAGCGGAGATCCGGAAGTCTCGCCTGCAAGGCTTCCACCAGGCGCTCGATCGCATCCTTTCCAGCAACCGAGTCATTCGGATCGATATAGACGCACGCGTCGCTGAAGACTCCGTCGATCAGCAACCGGCGCTTCCCGACATCTCTCTCGTTCCAGACCGCGATGTAGTTCTGGACGAGATTGGTCACCTGTTCGCTCATTTTGTTTCCTTCCCTGTCACATCCATGCCTGCCACTTGCGAAAGTGTGTCGCGGACCATCGTGTCCAGACTGCTCGCGGTCACGCCCAGCAGTTTCTCGGTATCGCCGGCATCGAGCAAAAGCGGCTTTTCGAACAAATAGGCCATCTCGATCCCTTCGCTGAAGCCGATGCCTTCCAGGTCAGCCGGGGCGAGCCGCGACAGACCAGGAACGTCGATCTTCAACGCGGCTGCGAATCTCTGTACCAGTTCGCGCACCGACGCCGACTGTGACGGCACGTGAAAGGCGCGGCCCCATTCTCCGGTGAAGCGCGACGCCGCGACCAGCGTCTTCGCCGTGTCCTTGGTGAAAGACCAGGCATGCGCGGCATCCGGATCGCCGAGGAAGGCAACCGGCTCGCTCCTAAGCAGCGACGGCAACGCCAGCAGGGAAAAATAGGCGACTGCGCCGTCGCCGAGATAATCGCTCGCCCGCACTTCAAGGGCGGGAACGCTCGATCGCAACGCACGCTGCCACATGATGTGCCGGGTCGTACCCTTTCGGGTGGTCGGGTCCGGCTCCAGGTCCGGCGTGAGAGGGCTCGCAGCCCCCGCGCCATAGCCGTAGACATTCCCGACCACGAGCAGCCTGGCACCAACCTGCTCCGCCGCCTTGACCGTTCCGTCCATGATCGGAAAGAAGTCGGTCGGCCAACGATGATAGGCCGCCATGGCGCACATGAAGATCGCATCCGCGCCCTTGCTGAGGGCCGCCAGCTGTGCGGCATCGGTGGCATCCGACGAAACCGTACGCACATCGCCGGCATTGAGCGATCCGGCATTCCTGCTGGTCAGGATGACGCTGTGCCCCTCTTCCGCAAGAAGGCGCGCGGCTTCGCGCCCGACCGGGCCGGCTCCGACAATCACGTAATGACTCACTTGGCATCCTCATTTGCCACGAAACGACAGATGAGTTCTTTGACGTCGGCGCCGTTGAAAATCGCGCACGATGCGCCAAATATCGAACACGTTCCGCCAAGATCTGGAGCCTGGCCCATGCGTGCGAGATCGAGTTCGGCGTCAACATCGGCCGGCACCACCGCCGCGGCTAGGCGAACCGAGCCAGATTCCGTCGCGCTGGAGCCGATCGGCGATCACCGGATCATCATCCATCTCAGTCCCGCGACGCGCTCACTTTGTCTCGAGACCGGCGCCAAGTTTCTGCGTCAGGCCGGCGATATCGATGTGATTCCGTCCGGCGCCATCGGAGGCTTCGTGGCTGAGACGCCCTACCAGTCGCTTCAGATCCGGCTCGCACCAAGCATGCTGGACCATGCCGCATCAAGGAGTCGACAATTGGCAGCCGCCCGACTCACGCATCATCATATGTTGCGGAATGACCGCATCTTTCTGCTTGGACAGGCTCTCGAAAGCGACGTGAAAGCGGGCTCGCCGAGCGGTCCGCTGTTTGCCGAAAACGTGGGAATGGCAATGGCGGTCGAATTGATCAACCTGGCGAATGATCCGCCGGGAGAGGCCATCCGCCTCTCGAACGCGCAGCTCCAGAGAGTCCTGACCTATATCGATGCAAATCTCGACCAGCCGCTCACCATCGACATTCTCAGCCGCGAGGCCGGCGTCAGCAGCTCGCATCTACGGACCTGGTTCAAGGCGGCCATGGATGTCACGATTCATCGCTACATCCTGAGAAGGAAAGTGGAGCACGCACGCCAGCTCCTCCTTCAAGGCGATCGCAAGCTAAGCGATGTTGCCCTCGAAGCGGGCTTTGCCCATCAGTCTCATCTGGCCAAATGGATGCGACGCGAGCTCGGACGCAGTCCCAGCGAACTGCGTCGAAGCAAGGACTGATCGGCGAGGGTCTCACACCCCCGCCATCATCACGTATTTGATCTCGACATATTCTTCCATGCCGTGACGGGAGCCTTCGCGGCCCAGGCCGCTTTCCTTGACGCCGCCGAAGGGGGCGACTTCGGTCGTGATCAGGCCGGTGTTGACGCCGACCATGCCTGACTCAAGCGCTTCGGCGACGCGCCAGACGCGGCCGAGATCGCGGGAGTAGAAGTAGGAGGCGAGCCCGAACGGCGAGGCGTTGCACATCGCGATGACATCGGCCTCGTCCTTGAAGCGGATCACCGGCGCGAGCGGACCAAACGTTTCTTCCTGCGCCACCAGTGAGTCCGGCTTGACGTCGGCAAGCACCGTCGGCTCGAAGAAGGAGCGTCCGAGCTCGCTGCGCTTGCCGCCGGTCACGACCTTGGCGCCGCGCTTGACGGCGTCCGCGATATGGCGCTCGACCTTGTCGACCGCTTTCAAATTGATCAGCGGGCCCTGCGTGACGCCGCTCTCGATGCCATCGCCGATCTTCATCGCCGCGACCTTCTTCGAGAGCTTTTGCACGAACTCGTCGTAGATCTTGTCCTGGGCGTAGAGGCGGTTGGCGCAGACGCAGGTCTGGCCCATGTTGCGGTATTTCGAGACGATCGCGCCTTCGACCGCGGCATCGATATCGGCGTCGTCGAACACCACGAACGGCGCGTTGCCGCCGAGCTCGAGGCCGAGCCGCTTCACGCCGACGGAAGCCTGCTGATAGAGGATCTTGCCGACCGCGGTCGAGCCGGTGAAGCCGACGAAGCGCACCGCCGGGTGCTCGCACAGCACCTTGCCTATCGGCGGCGCGTCACCGGTGATGATGTTGAGCACGCCCTTGGGCACGCCGGCCTTCTCGGCGAGCACGGCCAGCGCCAGCGCCGACAGCGGCGTCTCGTTGGCGGGCTTCAGCACCACGGTGCAGCCGGCCGCCAGCGCCGGCGAAACCTTCCGGGTAATCATCGAGTTCGGGAAATTCCACGGCGTGATGGCGCCGCAGACGCCGATCGGCTGCTTGATCGCGAGCAGGCGCGCATCGGGCCGCTGCGTCGGGATGGTCTCGCCATAGACGCGACGGGCTTCCTCGGCGAAGAACTCGATATAGGCGGCACCGATATCGACCTCGCCGAGCGCCTCGGAGAGCGGCTTGCCCTGCTCGGAGGTGAGGATCAGCGCGAGGTCCTCACGGTTGGCAATGATCAGCTCGAACCATTTGCGCAGGATGTTGGAGCGCTGCTTGGCGGTGTGCTTGGCCCAGGCCGGAAAGGCGCGCTCGGCGGCTTCGACCGCCTTGGTCGTATCGTCCGCACCAAGCTGCGGGACTTTCGCGAGCTCGATGCCGGTCGCGGGATTGTTCACCGCGAAGACCGGCGAGCCGACCCAGGCGCCGTCGATGTAGCAGGCCTCCTTCAGCAACGACGGATCCTTCAACCGGTCGCGCAGATTGGACGTAGCTTGCGGGGCGCGTGCGGCGGCAGTCGGGGTCATGGCGTTACTCCTCGGGGCGCGATCGGATTGGCCCCAAATATAGGGACAGACGGCGGGCAATGCACCGTCCCGCAACGCACATCTGCTGGGAGTTAAAGTGGCAACGGCGCGGTTATGCCGCGCCACTCATATAGGTCTCGCGCCGGCCGATCATGCGCTCGGCGGCAGCCTTGGCGTCGGCCTTCGAGGACGTCGCGCACGTCCGGTATTCGAGATCGGGAACGTCGGAGGTGTCGCGGCGGCCGAACCAGGATTTCGAGCCGACCGGCAGCAGCGCCAGCGCCTGTGCCAGATTGTCGACGGCGCCGAACGAATAGAGCGCGCCGGTGCCGGCGATCCGGACCTCGTAGATGCCGGGCGAAATCGGCGCCTCGAGATTGTCGCCCCGTCCGGGACGGGGATAGCGCTTCCATTCGCTCCAGGTCGAAATCATCTGAGGTCCCCCGCGGTCGTGACCGACCGCCAATATTTGCATCAAGTCTTAACGTTGGCCGTCGATTGGCCGCATGCGGAAACGCCGCAACGCACAAAATGTTTCAAGTGCTTCAAACACGTGAAACATATCGCCAGAGCCCATCCACGGTCACGGTGAGTTGCGGCCATCCACCGCAGATTGTGACGGAGTGTTGCAGTTCAGCCCTCTCTCGTCCTGTGCAGACCACCGACCGTCAAGTCACGACATCGCGACCGGCGCGGGCATCTGGACGCGCTTGCCGCGCGGACCGTGCAGGAGGACAATCATTCGCTTCCAACAATAATCAAACCGGAGGAAACGCGTATGCAAAGCAAAGCCCAGATCGACGAGATCCTGCGCCAGAAGAGCGACGCCAAGGAGATTCCCGGCGTCGTCGCGATCGCCGCCAGCGGCAGCGACGTGATCTATCAAGGCGCGTTCGGCAAGCGCGACCTGTCCAAGCCCGATGCGATGACAGCGGACAGCGTGTTCTGGATCGCCTCGATGACGAAAGCCGTAACGAGTGCGGGCGCGATGCAGCTCGTCGAGCAGGGCAAGCTGTCGCTGGATGCGCCGATCGGTTCGGTGCTGCCCGACCTCGCCAAGCCGCAGGTGCTCGAGGGTTTTGATGCCAAGGGCGAGCCGAAGCTGCGACCGGCGAAGGGCGCGATCACGCTGCGCCAGCTCATGACCCACACCGCCGGCTTTTGCTACGACATGTGGAATGCCGATTTCGGCGCCTACATGGAGAAAACCGGAACGCCCGGGATTATCACCTGCCAGAACGCCGCACTGAAGACGCCGATCATGACCGATCCCGGCACGCGCTGGGAATACGGCACCAATATCGATTTCGTCGGCAAGGCCGTGGAAGCGGTCAGCGGCAAGCGGCTTGACGCATATCTGCGCGACAATCTGTTCGCCCCGCTCGGCATGAGCAACACCGGCTTCAAGATCACCGACGACATGCGCAAGCGGCTGGTCGGCATGCATGCGCGCGGCGAGGACGGCCAGCTTGGCGCGATTCCGTTCGAGCTCGAGCAGAACCCCGAATTCCACATGGGTGGCGGCGGCCTCTATTCGACCGCGGCGGACTACATCAAGTTCACCCAGATGGTTTTGAACAAGGGCCGCGGCAACGGCAATCAGGTGCTGAAGGCCGAGACGATCGCCATGATGGGCCAGAACCAGATGGGCGATCTCAACATGACCAAGCTGGCGACGGCGGCGCCGATCTACACCAACGACGTCGATCTCTATCCGGAGCAGGCGAAGAAATGGGGCCTCAGCTTCATGATCAACACCGCCAAGACGGCGGAAGGCCGCAGCGCGGGCAGCCTCGCCTGGGCGGGCCTCGCCAACACCTATTACTGGATCGACCCGGCGCGCGACGTCACCGGCGTGATCCTGATGCAGCTGTTGCCGTTCGCGGACGGAAAGTGCCTTGAGACGTTCGCAGGCTTCGAGCGTGGTGTGTATGCCGGGCTCGATGCCGGCAGCGGGAAGAAGGCGGCCTAACCCCTTAGTATGAGGCGCGCGGCGTCGCGCGCCTTCGCTGCAATGGATAACCTCGTGCCAAGGCCATCGGCTTCAGGCACGAGGCAAGAGCTTTGAGGAGACGAGCTTGGCGGACAATTTGGCTGACAAAGCCGACAGCTATGTTTGCGGCATCTCGGACACGCCGCTGCTCGGCGAAACCATCGGTCGCAGCCTCGACCGCGCTGTGCGGCGCTGGGGCCATCGCGAGGCGCTGGTCTCGCCAAGCCACGACGTCAGGTGGACCTGGACGGAATTTGCCGAACGGGTCGACGCGCTCGCCGCCGGCTTTCTCGCGCTCGGCCTCGAGCGGGGGCAGCGGATCGGCATCTGGTCGCTGAACCGGCCGGAATGGACGCTGACCCAGTTCGCCGCCGCCAAGGCCGGCCTGATCCTGGTGACGATCAATCCCGCCTACCGCTTGAGCGAGCTGGAGTTCGCGCTGCGCAAGGTCGGCTGTAAGGCGATCGTCACGGCGACCGCGTTCAAGACCAGTCATTACATAGAGATGCTCAACACGCTGCTGCCGGAACTGGCCGGCGCCAAGCCCGGACAACTAAACGCAGCGCGACTGCCGGACTTGCGGATGGTGATCCAGATCGGTGGCCCCGTAGCACCAGGCACGATCCCGTTCGAAGAGGTCGCGCGCATCGGCGGAGCGCAGCATCGCGAGCAGCTCACTGCACTCGGCGCTGCCTTGCAATTCGACGATCCCGTCAACATCCAGTTCACCAGCGGTACCACGGGATCGCCCAAGGGCGTGACGCTGACGCACCACAATATCCTCAACAACGGCTATTTCACCGGACGTGCGATGCACCTGACCGAGCAGGATCGCATCTGCATTCCGGTGCCGCTCTATCATTGCTTCGGCATGGTGATGGGCAACCTCGCCTCCGTCACGCTCGGCACGACGATGGTTTATCCCGGCGAGGGTTTCGATCCGCTCGCGACGCTGCGCGCGGTCGAGCAGGAAAAGTGCACGGCGCTATACGGCGTGCCGACGATGTTCATCGCGGAGCTCGACTACCCCGAATTCCCGAAGTTCGACCTGACATCGCTGCGCACCGGCATCATGGCGGGCGCGCCCTGCCCGATCGAGGTGATGAAGCGCGTCAACACCGAGATGAACATGCGCGAGGTCACCATCGCCTATGGCATGACCGAGACCAGTCCGGTCAGCTTCCAGAGCGCGACGGACGACCCGCTCGAACGGCGCGTCTCGACCGTCGGACGGATCCATCCGCATGTCGAGGTCAAGGTCGTCGATCTCGAGGGCAGGATCGTCAAGCGCGGCGAACGCGGCGAGCTCTGCACCCGCGGCTACAGCATCATGCTGGGTTATTGGGAGGAGAAGGAAAAGACGGCGGACGTGCTCGATGCCAATGGCTGGATGCACACCGGCGATCTCGCCACCATCGACGATGAAGGCTATTGCAACATCGTCGGCCGCATCAAGGATCTGGTGATCCGCGGCGGCGAGAACCTCTATCCGCGCGAGATCGAGGAATTCCTGTATCGCCACCCCAAGATTCAGGACGTGCAGATTTTTGGCGTGGCAGACGCCCGCTATGGCGAGGAGCTCTGCGCCTGGATCAGGGTCAGGCCGGGCGAGACGCTGACGGCCGAAGAGGTCCGCGCGTTCTGCGACGGCCAGATCGCGCACAACAAGATCCCGCGTTATGTGGAGTTCGTCGACGAGTTTCCGATGACCGTGACCGGCAAGATCCAGAAATTCGTGATGCGCGATGCGGTGGAGCAGCGGTTGGGATTGAAGGCGGCGAAGACGGCGTGAGCTGAGTGCTCTCGCCACAGCGCGACTGTCATTCCCCGCGAAGGCGGGGAATCCAGTACGCCGCGGCCTCTCGATGAACCACTAAGGTCTCGGAGTACTGGGTCGCCCGGTCAAGCCGGGCGACGACAGCTGAGAATGAGGCGGCGTCGCCTTAAACCGTTAACCCGCGCTGCTGCGCCAGCTCCTTCAGCGACACCTGCGGACGCGCGCCGATGTGCTGGATCACTTCGGCAGCCGCGAGCGCGCCGAGCTCGCCGCACTGCTTGTGCGCAAGGTTGCGCGCGAGACCGTACAGGAAGCCGGCGGCGAAGAGATCACCGGCGCCGGTGGTGTCCACGAGCTTCACGATCGGCGAAGCCGGCGCTGCGACGGCCTCGGTCGGCGTCACCACCACGCAGCCCTTCTCGCTGCGGGTGACCACGCCGAGACTGACGTCGTTGCGCAGCTGCTTCAGCGCAGTGTCGAAGTCCGAGGTCGTGTAGAGCGAATGCAGCTCGGACTCGTTGGCGAACACGATGTCGACGGTGCCATTGCGCATCAGCCCGAGGAATTCGTCGCGATAGCGGTCGACGCAGAACGAATCCGACAGCGTCAGCGCCACCTTGCGCTTGGCATCATGGGCGATCTGGGCCGCCTTGACGAAGGCGTCCTTGGCGTTCTTGGGGTCCCAGAGATAGCCTTCGAGATAGACGATACCGGCAGACGCGATCTCGGCCGGATCGATGTCGGCGGGCGACAAATCCTGCGCGGCGCCGAGATAGGTGTTCATGGTGCGCTCGCCGTCACCAGTGACCAGGATGTAGGAACAGCCGGTCGCAGGGCCATCCTTCGCAGCGGGCGTGTTGAAGGCGACGCCGGCGGCGCGGATGTCGTGGACATAGAGCTTGCCGATCTGGTCGTCCTTGACCTTGCCGACATAGGCCGCGCGTGCCCCGAGGCTGCCGATGCCGACGATGGTGTTGGCGGCAGAGCCCCCCGAGACTTCCGTCGCCGGGCCCATGTCCTTGTAGATGGCGGCGGCCCGCGCCTCATCGATCAGGGACATGCTGCCCTTGGTCATGCCGTGCTTGCCCAAAAAGGCCTCGTCGGTCTTGACCAGCACGTCGAACAGCGCGTTGCCGATGCCGAGAACGTCATATTTCACGTCAGCCATTCACCTTGATCCTGTTTGCCGGATTGCGATACCCGCGAAAATCCGCTTCCTGTCAGTCTGAAATCTGGCTCGCGGCCTATCACGACCGGCCCCAAGCGGGCAAGCAACGGTATTATGATTCCCGATGATCCGCTCCTTCCTGACAGTCTCGACGGGAACATTGGCCTCGCGGCTGCTGGGCTTTGCCCGCGATTCCATGATTGCCGCTCTGTTGGGCACCGGCGTGGTGGCCGATGCGTTTCTGGCCGCGTTCCAGCTCGTCAATGTGGTACGCCGGTTGCTCAGCGAGGGGGCGCTGAACGCGGCGCTGATCCCGGCCTGGCTGCGCGTCCGTGACCGCGACGGCGAAGAGGCCGCATCAGCGTTCGCCGGGCGCGTGCTCGGCACGGTCAGCGCGGCGCTGATCGCGATCTCGATCGTCATCGCACTTGTGATGCCACTGATCATCACGGTGATCGCGCCCGGATTTCTGGGTAGCGGCACGCGCGATCTCGCCGTCGAGAATGCGCGGCTGATGCTGCCTTATCTCGCCTTTGCCGGCCCCGTCACGGTGCTGATGGGACTGCTCAACGCACAAGGCCGCTTCGCTCTCACGGCGTTCTCGCCGCTGCTGTTCAATATCGCGCTCATTGCCGCGATCGCGGCGCTGCTCGCCTGGCATGCTGATGCGAGTTTCGCCGCGTGGATGCTCGCCGCCACGGTCGGCGTCGCCGGCCTGCTGCAATTGCTGATGCTGCTGTCGCAGCGAAGTGCGCAACTGGCGACGCCGCTGCATGTCAGCTTCGACCAGGAGATGCGCGCCTTCTTTGCCAAAGCCATCCCGGGCATGATCGCAAGCTCGGGCCCGCAATGGCTGATGGTTGCCGGCGCGATCATCGCCTCCGCCACGCCCTCCGCGGTGTCCTGGCTCTATTTCGCCAACCGCCTGATCGAGCTGCCGCTCGGCATCGTCGGTGTCGCCATGGGCACGGTGCTGGTGCCGGAGCTGACGCGCGCGGTGCGTAGCGGCGACCGTAACGCCGTGGCACATGCGGAATCGCGCGCGCTGGAACTGGCGACCGGGCTGGCGCTGCCCGCGACGCTCGGCCTGATCGTTCTGGCCGAGCCGATCGTGCGATTGCTGTTCGAGCATGGCGCGTTCGGCGCGGACGACAGTGCGGCCACCGCGCATGCGCTGATGTGGCTGGCGCTGGGCCTGCCGGCGCATGTGCTGATCAAGGCGCTGTCGCCGGCCTACTATGCCCGCAGCGACACGATGACGCCGCTGCTGGCAACCGCCAAGGGCTTTGTGGTCGCGATCGCCCTCGCTGTCGTGCTCGGGCACGTCCTTGGCACGAGCGGAATCGCTGCCAGCATCGCGGCCGGCGCCTGGAGCAGTGCGATCTCGCTGCTGCGGAAAGGCACCAGCGAGTTCGGCTTCTCGGTCGATGCGGCCGCCCGCAACCGGCTGCCGCGGATCGTGCTCGCCGCGGCTGCCATGGGCGCCCTGCTCTGGCTGACGACCGGCCTGTCGCCCGCCGAGGCGCATGGGCTGATCCGCTTCATCGTCCTGGGCGTGCAGATCGCAGCCGCAATCGCCGTCTATGGCGTGCTCCTGCAGGTCCTCGGCGCGGCCTCATGGCGCGAGGCGGCCAACGTGCTGAAGCGCCCGGCCCGGACTGGGTCCGAGGCGTGACGCCATCGAATTACCCTTGACGGGGCAGCGCCGCTGTTGGAAACGACGGCCGAATACCTTCCAGGAAGACTTACCATGGCATTCGTTGAACGGGTCTTTTCAGGCGTCCAGCCGACCGGCAATCTGCATCTCGGCAATTATCTCGGCGCGATCGTCAACTTCGTGAAGATGCAGGAAACCCACAACTGCATCTATTGCGTCGTCGACATGCACGCGATCACGCAAGGCGTGGACGTCTGGGGCGGGCCGGTCGAGCTCGCGCGCAACACCCGCGAGGTGACCGCCGCGTTCATCGCGAGCGGCATCGATCCGAAGAAGCACATCGTGTTCAACCAGAGCCAGGTCTCCGGCCATGCCGAGCTCGCCTGGATCTTCAACTGCGTCGCGCGCATGGGTTGGCTGGGCCGCATGACCCAGTTCAAGGAGAAGGCCGGCAAGGATCGCGAGAACGCGTCCGTGGGTCTGTTCGACTATCCCGTGCTGATGGCCGCCGACATTCTGCTGTACCGCGCCACCCACGTTCCGGTCGGCGAGGACCAGAAGCAGCATCTCGAGCTCTCGCGCGACATCGCGCAGAAGTTCAACAACGACTTTGGTGACTCGATCCGCAGCCTCGGCGCCAATGACGGCCTGTTCTTCCCGCTGCCGGAACCGCTGATCACAGGACCGGCGACGCGCGTAATGTCCTTGCGCGACGGCACCAAGAAGATGTCGAAGTCGGATGCGTCCGACAATTCGCGCATCAATTTGACCGACGACGCCGACACCATCGCGCAGAAGGTGCGCAAGGCGAAGACCGATCCGGAGCCGCTGCCGTCAGAGGAAAAGGGCCTGGAAGCGCGCCCCGAGGCCGACAATCTCGTCGGCATCTTCGCCGCGCTCTCCGGCCGCTCCAAGGCCGACGTGCTCAGAGAATTCGGCGGCGGCCAGTTCTCCAGCTTCAAGAATTCCCTGGTGGATCTGTGCGTCACGAAACTCTCGCCGATCGCCGGCGAGATGAAGCGCCTCGTCGCCGACCCCGGTCATATCGACGCGATCCTGAACGATGGCGCCGACCGGGCCCGCGCCATCGCCGACGAGACCATGAAGCTCTCGAAGGACATCGTCGGCTTCATCCGCCGGCGCTGATTTCCCGCATTTGCGAGACCCGGCCGGCGTCCACTGCGCCGGCCGCTTCTCCTCTCCCCAAGCGTGAGGGAGTGTGGCAGCATGCCGGCCGTGCACATTCCGGGACATGCATGACCAGCAAGCGACTTTGCTTCGAGCCGGGTCACAAGCCCAAATGCCTCGTGATCGTCGATGACACCGCCGAATGGGATCGCGCGGTCTATTATGCCAGCCGCTGGGCGATCCGTGCCGGCGGCGGCGTGGTGATGCTGCGCATCATCGAGTCCGAGCAGCAGAGCCAGGAATGGCTGGGTGTCGCCGACATCATGCGCGCCGAGGCGCAGGAGGCGGCGGAAGCCGCGCTCGACCGCGCCGCCGGCCGCGCCAACGGCATCGCGGCGATCACCCCGGAGCGGGTGATCCGCGAAGGCGATGCAATGGAGCAACTGCTCGCGGTGATCGACGAGGACCCTGACATCGCCATGCTGGTGCTCGCCGCCAATCCCGGCGCGGAGGGTCCGGGACCCTTGGTCGCACTGCTCGCGCATGAATTGGGCACGTTCCCGGTGCCGGTGACGATCATCTCGGGCGCGCTGAGCGACGGAAGCGTGGATTCGCTGTCGTAACCTGTTTCTTACCCTCCCCTGGAAGGGTCCGAGACGAGCGTAGCTCGCTCGTGGGTCGCTTCGCATGGAGCGAAGCGAAATGCGGAGCGGGGTGGGGTCACGGTCTCTCCGCCTCGCACACGGCCCGTATGGAGAGATCACCCCACCCCGCTCGCGCTTCGCGCGATCGATCCTCCCCCTCCAGGGAAGGGTGAGCGGAGTCCAACCCTCTGAAAATCTTGAACTAATGCCCCACTCCCCCTTGACCGTGCGTTCCTCGTCGCCATCTGCTACTGGATAGCTTGCGCGCCGGCCTTGAACCGGCGACGTCTGGAGAAAACCATGTTCATTCAAACCGAAGCCACCCCCAATCCCGCCACGCTGAAGTTCATTCCGGGCCGCGTCGTCGTCGACGGCGGCCCGATGGAATTTTCGAGCCGCGAATCGGCCACGCGCTCGCCGCTGGCCGAAAAGCTGTTCGACGTGCCCGGCGTCACCGGCGTGTTCTATGGATCGGATTTCATCACCGTGACCAAGGCGAACGGTGAATGGCAGCAGCTCAAGCCCGCGATCCTCGGCGCCATCATGGAGCACTACATGTCCGGCGCGCCGTTGCTCGCCGATGGCGCGGCTCCAAGCGATGCCGAGCTCGACGACGAGGACGAGTTCTTCGACGAGTCCGATGCCGAGACGGTCGACATGATCAAGGATCTGATCGAGACCCGCGTGCGGCCCGCGGTCGCCAATGACGGCGGCGACATCACCTTCCGCGGCTTCAAGGACGGGATCGTCTATCTCAACATGAAGGGCTCCTGCGCCGGCTGCCCGTCATCGACCGCGACGCTCCAGCACGGCATTCAGAATTTGCTGAAGCATTTCGTGCCCGACGTGGTCGAAGTCCGGCCGATGTAATCGGTAAGCGAATGGCGAGTAGCGAATGGCGAATGGCATTCCGATCGGCTAGAGTGTTCGCTATTCGCCACTCGCCATTCGCTTTTCCATGCTGATCCTTGCCATTGATACCGCGCTGGAGGCGTGCGCGGCCGCCGTTCTCGACACCGACGCCGGCCAGCTGCTTGCGCAGGAATCGCTTCTGATGAAGCGCGGCCACGCCGAAGCGCTGATGCCGATGATCGCGCGCGTGATGCAATCGGCCGATCTTGCCTTCACCTCGCTCGACCGCATCGCCGTCACCGTCGGCCCCGGAAGCTTCACGGGCCTGAGGGTCGGCATTTCGGCGGCGCGCGGCCTCGCGCTTGCGGCGAAGCGGCCCGCCGTCGGGCTGACGACGCTTTCGGCCTATGCCGCCACCGTCGTCGGCCAGAGCGGAACGGCGCCGGTGATCTCGGCAATCGACGCGCGGCACGATCACGTCTACTTCCAAATCGTGGCCGGCGACGGCAGCCAGCTGGTGCGGCCGAGCGTCGCTCCCATTGACGCGGCGATCGCGGCCTCGCAATTCGGTGCGCCGCATCTGGTCGGCAATGCCGCAAAGATCCTCGCCGATCGCTGGCCGAAGGACGGTCCGCAACCCGTTGCGGTCGACGCCCAGCCCGCGCCCGACATCGGCTGGGTCGCCTGGCTCGGCGCCGCGGCCAATCCCGAAACCACGCCGGCGCGGCCGTTCTATCTGAAGGCGCCCGACGCAAAGCCGGCCGCACAGCCACCGCTCGCCGCACAAGCCGCAACCTCATGATGAGATGGTTTTCGGAATGGTGGCGCGGCGGCACGGCCGCCGTCGAGCCGGCCTCCACGCGCGACGCCGCGCGGCTGGCGCAACTGCACGGACAATCCTTTGCCCGCGGCTGGGGCGAAAGCGAGTTCGAAGGCATGATCGGCGAGCGCAACACGCTCGTGCACCGGTTGCGGCTCGGCCGCAAGACCATCGGATTCGCGGTCTCGCGGATCGGCGCGGACGAAGCGGAAATCCTCTCTATCGCGGTCGACCAGGCTCACCGCGGCCGTGGCCTTTCCCACACACTGCTGATGACGCATCTCGGCCACCTCGCGGGGCGCGGCGTGCGCACAATATTTCTCGAAGTCGAAGAAAATAACCAGCCGGCGCGGCGGCTCTACGATCGGGCCGGATTCATGGTGGTCGGGCGCCGCGAACGCTACTATAAGCAGCCCAACGGGGAACAATTGAACGCACTTCTGATGCGACGTGACTTGTCGTAACATTGATGGCAGAAAGCGCCCCGTCAGGCAGACACCCTATGACTGGACTTAAACCTTCCTCCGCCTCCAAGGCGACCGGCATCGAGGCACGCTGCGCCGCCACCGGCATGCGCATGACCGAGCAGCGCCGCGTCATCGCCCGCGTGCTGGCGGAATCGGTCGACCACCCCGACGTCGAGGAACTGTACCGGCGCTGCGTCGCCGTCGACGACAAGATCTCGATCTCGACCGTGTATCGCACCGTCAAGCTGTTCGAGGATGCCGGCATCATCGAGCGCCATGATTTCCGCGAGGGCCGCGCGCGCTACGAGACGATGCGCGACAGCCATCACGACCACCTCATCAATCTGCGCGACGGCAAGGTGATCGAGTTCACCTCCGAAGAGATCGAGAAGCTGCAGGCGGAGATTGCCCGCAAGCTCGGCTACAAGCTGGTCGATCATCGGCTCGAGCTCTATTGCGTTCCGCTCGACGACGACAAGCCGACGTCTTGATCTAGTGTCCATCGATCTCATCATCTTCGATTGCGACGGCGTGCTCGTGGACAGCGAGGTCATTTCCTGTCGCGCGCATGCCGACGTGCTCACGCGGCACGGTTATCCGATCACGTCGGAGCAGGTGTTGGTGCGCTTCCTCGGCGTCTCCGAGAAAGACGCGCGGCGGATGGTCGAGCAGGAGATCGGCCGCAGTCTTCCCGACGATCTCGAGAGCCAGGTGAGTGCAGCCACGCTGCAATTCTACGCCAGCGATCTCCAGCCGATCACCCATGTCGCGGCAGCGATTGGCGCGATCGATTTGCCCAAATGCGTCGCATCGAGCGGCACGCCGGAAAAGATCCATCACGGCCTGACCTGCGCCGGACTCTACGACCTGCTCGCCCCGAAC
Organism: Bradyrhizobium sp. Unk1; assembly: GCF_059512345.1. NCBI lineage: Bacteria > Pseudomonadati > Pseudomonadota > Alphaproteobacteria > Hyphomicrobiales > Nitrobacteraceae > Bradyrhizobium > Bradyrhizobium sp. Unk1. Next base: position 342,745 of record NZ_JCAMOP010000003.1, on the reverse strand, counting down.
ATCTTTTCCGCAAGCCAGGTCGCACGCGGCAAGCCCGCACCCGACCTGTTCCTCTTTGCCGCCGCGCAGATGAAGGTCGCACCGGAACGATGCCTGGTGATCGAGGACAGCGTCCCCGGCGTAACCGGCGCACACGCCGCCGGGATGGCCGTGCTGGGGTTTCATGGCGGCAGCCACTGCCCGCCGGGTCACGCCGAAAGGCTGCGAGCCGCCGGCGCCGGCCTGACGTTCGACGATATGCGGCAATTGCCGGAGCTGGTCCGGCGGGTCGAGGCGGACGCCCCGGCGGGCTGATTCCGACCAATTGGCATCATCCGGGGCACGAACGGTGCGCGTGAAGGGTCGAATCCCGAGGTTTTGCTGAAATTCCGGGTTCACCCGCCTTCTGGGCGCCCCGGAATACCGTTTGGGGCCCCCAATCGCTGGATTTTCGCCCCTCTAGCCTATATCTGAGGGGCGTCCTCCACCTCAATTCCGGGTTCCATGACGCCGCCGCGCAAGCTGCACATCAAATCATATGGCTGTCAGATGAACGTCTACGATGCCCAGCGCATGGTGGACACGCTGGCTCCTGAAGGATTCGTGGAGACGGCCAACGCGGAGGATGCCGACCTCGTCATCCTCAACACCTGCCATATCCGCGAGAAGGCCTCCGAAAAGGTCTATTCCGAGCTTGGCCGGCTGCGGGTCGCCAAGGACGAGGCCGCGCGCGGGGGCCGGGCGATGCAGATCGCGGTGGCGGGCTGCGTGGCGCAGGCCGAGGGTGGGGAGATCACGCGCCGCGCGCCGGTGGTTGACGTCGTGGTCGGCCCGCAGAGCTATCATCACCTTCCGGAGCTTTTGAAGCGCGCGCGCGACGAAGGTCGTGCGATCGAGACCGAATTTCCCGCAGCCGACAAGTTCGGCTTCCTGGCCCAGCCCAAACCCGACGCGATCCGTGCGCGCGGCGTTTCCGCTTTCGTCACGGTGCAGGAAGGCTGCGACAAGTTCTGCACCTTCTGCGTGGTGCCCTATACGCGCGGCGCCGAAGTCTCGCGTCCCGTGGCGAAGATCGTCGACGACGTGAAGCGGCTCGCCGACAACGGCGTGCGCGAGCTCACGCTGATCGGGCAGAACGTCAACGCCTATCACGGCGAGGGACCGGACGGGACAAGCTGGCCGCTCGGCCGGTTGCTCGAACATCTGGCGAAGATTCCGGGCATCGCGCGGCTGCGCTATTCGACCAGCCATCCCCGCGATGTCGATGACAGTTTGATTGCAGCCCATCGCGATCTCGGTGAGCTGATGCCGTTCGTGCACCTGCCGGTGCAGTCGGGTTCGGACCGGATTCTCGCCGCCATGAACCGGAAACATACCGCCGATGATTATCTCGATGTCATCGACCGTTTCCGGTCCGCGCGCCAAGATATTGCTTTTTCATCAGATTTTATCGTGGGCTTCCCCGGCGAAAGCGAGCAAGATTTTCTCGCCACCCTCGCGCTTGTCACGCAAATCGGCTACGCTGCGGCATATTCGTTCAAATACTCCGCCCGGCCGGGAACGCCGGCCGCGGATATGCAGGAGACGGTGTCCCCCGCCGAGATGGACCAGCGATTGGAGCGGCTCCAGGAACTGATCGACAGCCAGCAATCGGCCTTCAACAAGGCCGCGATTGGCTCAACGGTCGATGTGCTGTTCGAGCGTCCGGCCCGCAAGGAGGGCCAGATCGTCGGCCGCACCGCCTTCCTCCAGCCTGCGCATGTGATGGCCTCGCCCGACATCATCGGACAAATCCTGCCGGTCCGGATCGACAGCCTCGAACGCTATAGTTTCCTCGGTGAGCTCGTGACGCCGCGTAACCCGCGCGAGCCCGCTTTATCGCAAGCCATTGGAGCCTGAACCCTTGCCAAAAAGCGCATCGGATTCGTCTTCGCTCGCTCCCAGCCGCAAATTTGACCGCGACATGCAAGTTCCGCCCGAGACCCAGGTCGTCATCGACTTCGACGACAACCGCGCCGCTTCCGCGCTGGTCGGCCCCTACGGCCAGCATCTCGCTCAGATCGAGCGGCGGCTCGGCGTGGTGGTCGACTCCAAGGGCAACCACATCACCATCGGCGGCACGCGCGACGGCTGCGACGCCGCGCGCCGCGTGCTGGAGGCACTCTACGCGCAGGCCGTGAAGGGGCAGGATCTCGACCAGGGCGAAGTCGAAGGCGCGATCCGCGCCGTGATCGCACAGGGCTCGCTGTTCGAATTCGACGCCAAATCGGCCAAATCCACCTTCGACAGCATCAATTTGCGCAAGCGCCCGGTGCGCGCGCGCACCGCCGCGCAGGATTCCTACATCCGCGCGCTGAAGCGCCACGAGCTGGTGTTCGGCATCGGCCCCGCCGGCACCGGCAAGACCTGGCTCGCGGTCGCGCATGCCGCGCAGCTGTTCGAGCGCAAGGAAGTCGACAAGATCATCCTGTCGCGTCCGGCGGTCGAGGCCGGCGAGCGGCTCGGCTTTTTGCCCGGCGATCTCCGCGAGAAGGTCGATCCGTATCTCCGTCCGATCTACGACGCGCTTTACGACCTCATGGACGCGCGCATCGTCGAGCGGGCGCTCCAGACCGGCGAGATCGAGATCGCGCCGCTCGCCTTCATGCGCGGCCGCACGCTGACCAACGCTGCCATCATCCTGGACGAGGCGCAGAACACCACGTCGATGCAGATGAAGATGTTCTTGACCCGTCTCGGCGAGAACAGCCGCATGATCGTGACGGGCGATCCCTCGCAGATCGACCTGCCGAACGGCCAGACCTCGGGCCTCGCCGAGGCAACGCGCCTGTTGAGCGGCGTCGAAGGCATTGCACAAGTTCATTTCAAAGCCGAGGACGTGATCCGCCACGAGCTCGTGGCACGAATCGTCTCTGCCTATGAAGGGCAGCCGCAACGGCCGGCCGCCGGTAAATCCTGACGAGACAACAGCCGGACCATATGGGCGCGGACAGGGCGTCCTTTGGTTCCGAACAAACAAGATGTCACATCCAAACCTTCCCATGACCGAGGTCCTCGTCGTTGCCGATTGCTGGCAGCGCGAGCCCGATTCCGAAACGGTGATCCAGCGTGCGGTGGCAGCCGCCGCCGAGAGTGTCGACGAGGACGTTGCCGACGCCGAAGTGGCCGTGATGCTGACCGATGATGCCGGCATCCGCACGCTCAACAGCAACTGGCGCGGCATCGACAAGCCGACCAACGTGCTGTCGTTCCCCGCGCTCCAGCCGGAGGGCGAGTGGAAGGAAGGCGATGCGCCGCGCATGCTCGGCGACATCGCGATCGCCTACGAGACCATGCGGCGCGAGGCGGACGAGGAACAGAAGCCGTTCGATCATCATTTGAGCCATCTCGCCGTGCATGGTTTCCTGCACCTGATCGGCTACGACCACGAGAACGATGGCGACGCGGAGGAGATGGAAGCGCTCGAACGAGAGATCCTGTCTCATCTCGGCATACCCGATCCCTATGCAGACCGCCCGGGGACGCATTGAGATGCCCGATTCCGACCCTATTCACGACAATCCGCGCAATACCGCCAATTTGCCGGTCGTGGTGACATCAGGCGAGGTGATGCGGCCGACCGCGGAAGGCTGGCTGCTGCGTGCCATTCGCACCCTGTTCGGCTGGAAGGCGGGATCGGTGCGCGACGATCTCCAGGTCGTGCTCGATGCCACGACGCCTGACGACACCGGCTTCTCGACCGTCGAGCGCACCATGTTGCGCAACATCCTCGGTCTGCACGAGCGCCGCATCGCCGACGTCATGGTGCATCGTGCCGACATCATCGCGGTGAAGCGCGACATCCCGCTCGGCGAGTTGATGGACCGCTTCGAGGGCGCCGGCCATTCGCGCCTCGTCGTCTACAACGAGACGCTGGATGACCCCGTCGGCATCGTCCACATCCGCGATCTGCTCGCCTTCATGACCGCGCGCGCACGGGTGTCCGAGGCCACGAAAACCAAGCGCAAGAAGCCGCTGCCGGCCGGCCTCGACCTGCGTACGGTCGACCTGGCGCTACCGCTGCAGGATGCGCGCATCATCCGCAAGCTGCTCTACGTGCCGCCGTCGATGCGCGCGATCGACCTGCTGGCGCAAATGCAGGCCACGCGCATCCATCTGGCGCTGGTGGTCGACGAATATGGCGGCAGCGACGGACTGGTTTCGCTCGAGGACATCGTCGAGCAGATCGTCGGCGAGATCGACGACGAGCATGACAGCGACGAGCCGCCCTCGATCGTGCGGCTGCCCGACAACGCCTTCATTGCAGACGCCCGCGCCAGCCTCGACGACGTCCGCACGGTGATCGGCGAGGATTTCGTCACCGGCGAGGCCGGCGAGGAAGTCGAGACGCTCGGCGGCTATCTGGTCAGCTTCGTCGGGCGCCTGCCGGTGCGCGGCGAGGTGATCTCCGGCCCCGGCCATTACGAGATCGAGGTGCTCGATGCCGATCCGCGCCGCGTCAAGCGGTTGCGCATCTCGACGCGGAAGGAGCGTCCCGCGCCGCGTACCCAGCGCGAGAGCCGCCGCCGCGAGGCCACGCCGGAGAGCGGTCAACCGCCTTCCAGCGACACGCCCGTCCCGCCGCCAAGCGACGGGACCGGTCCGCAGTGACTTCGTTCCAGCGGCTTCGGCAGATTGCGCTTGCCATCATCCTCACCTGGGGATGGAAGCGCGCGCTCGTCGCGATGGGGTGCGGCGCGCTGTCGGTGCTGGCGCTGGCGCCGTTCAATGTCTTTCCGGTGCTGTTCATTACCTTCCCGGTGCTGGTCTGGCTGATCGATGGTGCGGGCGCCGGACGATATCGCGGCGTCCCCGCCGCGGCTCTGACGGGCTATTGGTTCGGGCTCGGCTATTTCGTCCCCGGCCTCTACTGGATCGGCTACGCCTTCTTCGTCGACGCCGATGTGTTCGCTTGGCTGACGCCGTTCGCCGTGCTTGGCCTGCCGGCCTATCTCTCCATCTTCACCGCGATCGGATTCGCGCTGGCCCGCCTGCTCTGGACCAAGGATGCGACGCGCATCCTCGCGCTCGCCGCAAGCCTCACCATCGCCGAATGGCTGCGCGGTCACGCATTGACCGGCTTCCCCTGGAACGCGTTCGGCTATGCCCTGTCCGAGCCGCTGCCGCTGGCGCAGACAGCGTCGCTGATCGGCCTGTGGGGCATGACGTTCCTTAGCGTTGCGATCTTCGCAAGCCCGGCGGCGCTGATCGACCGCACGCCCGATCGCCGCCCGGCATGGCGCGCGCCGGCCGCTGCGATTGCGCTTCTGGTTGTCATGAGCATCTTCGGCGCGATCCGCCTGTCGCTGCATCCGACCACGATGGTCGCGGGTGTGAAGCTGCGCCTGATGCAGCCGGACCTCCAGCAGGACGCGAAATTCAACTACGCCGCCAAGGCGGAGGTGATGAAGAAATATCTGGCGCTGTCGGACCGCGCCTCGGGGCCGCAATCGACCGGCGTGCGCGATGCCACCATCCTGATCTGGCCGGAATCCGCCTTTCCGTTCTTCCTGACCCGCGAAGCCGACGCGATGGCTGAGATCGCCGAGCTGCTGCCGAAGGGCACGGTGCTGATCACAGGCTCGGTCCGCGCCCCCGACCTGCCGCGGGGCACGCCGATCACGCGCGCCTACAACTCGATCTACGTGATCGATCACGACGGCAGCGTGCTCTCGGTCTACGACAAGCTGCACCTCGTGCCGTTCGGCGAATTCCTGCCCTACCAGGACCTGATGGAGAAGCTCGGCTTCGAGCAACTCACGCGCGTGCGCGGCGGCTTCATTCCCGGCAGCGTGCGACATGCGCTAGCGGTGCCCGGCGCGCCGCCCGCGCTGCCGCTGATCTGCTACGAAGCAATTTTTCCAGGCGAGGTCGCCGCCCGCAACGAGCGTCCGGGCTGGATCGTGAACCTCACCAATGACGGCTGGTTCGGCATGTCGACCGGCCCCTATCAGCATCTCGAGCAGGCCCGGATGCGTGCGATCGAGCTCGGATTGCCGCTGGTCCGGTCCGCCAATACCGGCGTGTCAGCGGTGATCGATCCGGTGGGACGAACCGTTGCCAGCCTCGGCCTCGGCGTCGAAGGCATTTTGGATGCAAACCTGCCCGCCGCAATTCCGCCGACCGTCTATGCGCGGGTGGGCGACGTGCCCGCAGCCATGCTCGTTGCGCTGGCCGTGATTCTGGCGGTCCGCCGACGTGTTGCCAAACGGCACCCCTGATCACGCTCTCGCCGCCGCCGCGCCCGGAATCCTTTGACAACCGTAGTCCCACGGTTGACAGACTGCACAGGGGTTCCTCATTCTGCACCTGCTGCGAAAGACAGTGGGCGTTGCTAAATTTCTCCGCAATGTTTCCCAATAACAGGGTTTGATTTTGACGATGCTGGCACCGGAGGCATTCTTGTGATTGCGCCGAAGGTGATGTTTGGAGGCTGAGGAAATGTCGAAAGCGCCCAACCCTGTTGACAAATATGTCGGCAGCCGCGTGCGTATGCGCCGCATCATGTTGGGCATGAGCCAGGAAAAGCTCGGTGAAGCTTTGGGCCTGACTTTCCAGCAGATCCAGAAGTACGAGAAGGGCACGAATCGCGTCGGCGCGAGCCGCATCCAGCAGATCGCCGAGATTCTGCAGGTGCCGGTGTCGTTCCTGTTCGAGGGCGGGCCGAGCGGCGTGGCCGGCCCGGATGGCTTCGCCGAAGGCGCCTCGCCTTCCTATGTCTCGGACTTCCTCGCGACCTCCGAAGGTCTCGCCTTGACCAAGGCGTTCACCCGAATCACTGATTCGAAGATGCGCCGCTCGATCGTCGATCTCGTCGAGCAGATCGCCGCCCGCGAAGGTCCCGACAAACGGTGACGCGACGGCTCAATCCGATTTGAGACTGCGCCAAATCTGGCCTATGTCGTCATTTGCGGCCGCGCCCTGATGCGCGTGCTATCAGATGATGCGGTTCAAAGGCACAGATGCGTTCATGACCAAGTCCAATTGGTTCGATTCACAAACTATTCTCGATGGCATCCGCCGCTGGGTGGAGATCGAGACGCCGACGGACACACCTGAACAGGTCAACAAGCTGATCTCCGTGGTCGCGGAGCAATACCGCGATCTGCCGGTTACGCTCGAGCGCGTCGCCGGCGTCGATGGTTGCGGCAATCATCTCGTTGCACGCTCGACCTGGGGCCAGGACCGGCCGGGCATTTTGGTGCTGAGCCACCTCGATACCGTTCATCCCATGGGATTCATCGAGCGCCTGCCGTTCAAGGTCGAAGGCGACAGCGCGTTCGGTCCCGGCATCTACGACATGAAGGGCGGCGCCTATATCGCCCATCACGCCTTTCGCGCGCTCTGCGCCGCCGGCGATCGCTCGCCGCTCGGCATCACCCATTTGTTCACCTCCGACGAGGAGATCGGCAGCCCGACCTCGCGCAAGCTGATCGAGGCGGAAGGGCGCAAGGCCAAATACGTGCTGGTGACTGAGCCCGCGCGCGACGGCGGCAAGATCGTCACCGGGCGCAAGGGCGTCGGACGATTCGAAGTCTTCATCAAGGGTGTACCCGCACATGCCGGCACGCGGCCCCAGGATGGCCGCAGCGCGATCCGCGAGCTTGCCAACGTCATCCTGGCGCTGGAAGCGATGAATGATCTGGCACGCGGCGTTACGGTGAATGTCGGCGTGGCGCGCGGCGGCACGCGCCCCAACGTCACGCCGGAAGAGGCCTATGCCGAAGTCGACCTGCGCGTGCCGAGCTTTGCCGACGCGGAAGAGTTCGTCGGCAAGATCCTCGGGCTGACGTCGAAGACGGATGGCGTCACGGTCAAGGTCACGGGCGGGCTCAACCGTCCACCCTACGAGAAGAGCAACGCAGGCGCCTCGCTGTACGAGCATGCGAAGTCGCTTGCCACCGAGATCGGCTTCGAGTTGATCGACACCCACACCGGCGGCGGCTCGGATGGCAATTTCACCGCCGCGCACACCGCAACGCTCGACGGACTCGGCGTCGACGGCAAGGGCGCACACACCCATTATGAGCAGATCTACGTCTCGTCGCTCGAACCCCGCGCGCGGCTGCTCCATCGCCTGTACCAGACGCTGCGATGAGCGAACGAAAATCAGATCCCGATCGCGATGACAGCGAGCGCGCCTTCTTCGGGCGCCGCAAGGGCCACAAGCTCAGGCAGCACCAGGCCGAGCTGATCGATCATCTGCTGCCGCATCTTTCGCTCGACATCGAGGGTGAGAAGCCGGCGAACGCCAACGATATCTTCGATCACGCGGCCGACGATGTGCGGCTCGAGATCGGCTTCGGCGGCGGCGAGCATCTTGCGGCCGAGGCCCAGAACTTCGCCACGACCGGCTTCATCGGCTGCGAGCCCTATGTCAACGGCATGGCAAAAATCCTCGCACAGATCGAGGCCGCCAACATCGGCAACATCCGCCTGTTCGCGGGCGATGCCACCGAGCTCCTGGCCTGGCTGCCGCCGGCATCGCTGTCGCGGATCGACCTGATCCATCCCGATCCCTGGCCGAAGCGGCGGCACTGGAAGCGGCGCTTCGTCCAGGACCGGACCATCGCCGCGATGGCACGCGTGCTGAGGGCGGGCGGCGAATTCCGTTTCGTGTGCGATATCGACGATTATTGCGCGTGGACGCTGATGCATCTGGCGCGATCGACGGATTTTCAGTGGCTCGCCGAATGCGCCGACGATTTCCGTCGGCCATGGGACGGCTACACCATGACGCGCTACGGCCGGAAGGCCACGCGCGAAGGGCGCAAGACGACGTATCTGCGGTTCAGGCGGCGCTAGATCGTCTGCCGGTTGCGCCAGAATTTCACGACGCGCTCGGCCGTTGACGGCATCAGGCGCGTGAAGTTCACGCGCGCCTGCTCGAGATCGGCATCGGCCGGCGTGCGATGCGGGCCGTACCACATCAGGATCAGCGCGCGCACCGTGGGCCAGCCGAGATTGAGCATGCGACCCAGGATCAGGATCGGATCGTAGCGGTCGCCCGCGACCAGGCGATCGAGGATCGAGAGGCGGACGCCGGACATCGCCGCAAGCGAGGCGATCGATTCCTCGTATTTGAGCGCCTTGGCGAAGCCGAGCAGTGCGCTCTCGCCGAGATGACCCTCGCGATGCAAGGTCAGCACCGTGCGCTGTGCAGCCGAGAAATCGCGGCGCGGCCCCGGCGGCAGCGCGGCCTCCTCGATCGCCGCCATGGCGTGCTTGATCTCGACCTGGCGCACGGGATTGACCACGCTCGAGAGGCGGCGGCGGATGACGTCGAGCGTGCCGTCGAGCAGCTGTTTCAGGTGCTCGCCCGAGAGATCGTTGCGCTGGCCGATCCTGAGCGTCAGCACGCCGTCCTGCGACGCACGCTTGATCAGCTCGGAATAGCTGCCTTGCGAGAACACCGCGCCGGCATTGCCCGCGGCGCGACGCACCACGTCACGATCGCCGCGCTCGACCAGCACGTCGGTGACGGCAACCGACAGCGCGGGGCGCTCGGTCATCGCCAGCAGATGGCCCTGGCCCTTCAGCCGCGCGATCTCGACGAGAGCGGCGTCGTCGAGCACCGGCGAGCGGCGCAACACCGGGCCCGCCACCATGATCTCGTTTTCGCGCGCGAGCTGGCTCACCAGATGCGGCGGCGCATTGTTCAGGCGCGAGAAGCGCTCGGCGAGGTCAACCCGCGAGGTAAGCTCGGCATGCGGAACGAGGTCGATCAACAGATTGTCGAAGAGATCGACGAGATCGGGACGGAGCTTCTCGGCGTCCTGGAAGAACAGCTGGGCGATGGCGCGCGCGATCTCGCCGCGACGCCGGGGGTCGCCGCGTTTGACGATATCGTCCAGTCCGGGAATGAGCGACGTGGCAGCGGTCATGAAAACGCAACTCGTACAGGGCACGCCGCGGGTGCGCCCTTGGTCCAAGCCGCCCCACAATCAGGGAATTTAGGCCTCCTAGATGAAGGAAGCGTTGCGCGGGGGGCCACAGGCCGGGCGCAAAAAGCCTCGTCTTTCCCGCGATGGGCCTTGTCCGGGAGGACGGAAAGGGCTATATCAGCGCCAATTCATCTTCTCATACGATCCGCGTAGTGAGAGTGGGCCCGAAAGGACCCGCTCTTTTTTATTACCTGAACGCGGCTTGGTGGAAGATATGCGGCCCGGCGAGCTGCCGGGATAAAGGGTTCCGAAACAGGCTCTGCAACCGAACCTGTTCAAGTCTTTAACCAAGCCTTAACCATCGAGCGCCTTGACCCCTGATATGACCGAACCGAACACTGGTTCCACGGATGCCGAGTTGCTGGCCGAGCCGAGGCTCGTGGTCGAGCCGGGCGTGGCGGCACGTGTGTCCGCGGTCGCAGGTCCGGTGCTCGAGGGCATGGGCTACCGCCTGGTGCGGATCCGCATTTCCGGCGAGGCCGGCTGCACCGTGCAGATCATGGCCGAGCGGCCGGACGGCTCGATGCAGCTCGAGGATTGCGAGGCGATCTCGCGGGCGCTGTCGCCGGTGCTCGATGTCGCCGACCCCATCGATCGCGCTTACCGGCTGGAAATCTCCTCGCCGGGGATCGACCGCCCGCTGGTGCGCCGGTCGGATTTCGAACGCTATTCCGGCCATCTGGTGAAGATCGACATGGCGGTCGCCCATGAGGGGCGGAAGCGGTTCCGTGGCGTGCTTGGTACCGTCGAGGGCGACCGCGTGCATCTGCACCGCGACGACGCCAAGGCGGCCGACGCTGCCGACGTTCTCCTGACGATGGAAGATATCGGCGAGGCACGTCTGGTGCTGACCGATGAGCTGATCGCGGAATCTATGCGCCGCGGCAAGGCCGAGGAGCGCCAGATGCGCCGCGATCTCGGCATCGAGCCGCCGGCTGCACCGCACGCGGAAATCAGTGCGAAGATCACCAAGAACACCAAGCCGCAAAAAAAGAAGCCGGCACCGACCAATACGAAGAAGCACCGCCTGGCCGCCGAACGCGCGCGACGGGGCGAGATCGAGCCTGACGAAGGAGACTAGCCATGGCAGTCAGCGCCAATCGACTTGAATTGCTCCAGATCGCCGATGCCGTTGCGCGCGAGAAATCGATCGACCGCGGCATCGTCATCGCGGCGATGGAAGACGCCATCGCCAAGGCGGCACGGGCACGTTACGGCAGCGAGACTGACGTTCATGCCGAGATCGACCCGAAGAAGGGCGAGCTGCGGCTGTCGCGCCACATGCTGGTGGTCGAGAAGGTCGAAAATCATTCCAACCAGATCTCGCTGGTGGATGCCCAGCGCGCCAATCCCGGCGCCCAGGTCGGTGACACCATCGCCGATACGCTGCCGCCGCTGGAATATGGCCGCATCGCCGCGCAATCGGCCAAGCAGGTGATCGTGCAGAAGGTGCGCGAGGCCGAGCGCGACCGGCAATATCAGGAATTCAAGGACCGCATCGGCGACATCGTCAACGGCGTCGTCAAGCGCGTCGAATATGGCAGCGTGATCGTCGACCTCGGCCGCGGTGAAGCCATCATCCGCCGCGACGAGATGCTGCCGCGCGAAGTGTTCCGCAACGGCGACCGCGTCCGCGCCTACATCTTCGACGTCCGCCGCGAGACCCGCGGCCCGCAGATCTTCCTCTCCCGCACTCATCCGCAATTCATGGCGAAGCTGTTCGCGCAGGAAGTGCCGGAAATCTATGACGGCATCGTCGAGATCAAGGCGGTGGCCCGCGATCCCGGCTCGCGCGCGAAAATCGGCGTGATTTCCCGCGATTCCTCGGTCGATCCGGTCGGCGCCTGTGTCGGTATGCGCGGCTCGCGCGTGCAGGCGGTGGTGAACGAGCTGCAGGGCGAGAAGATCGACATCATTCCGTGGTCGCCCGACATCGCGACCTTCGTGGTCAACGCGCTGGCGCCGGCCGAAGTCTCCAAGGTCGTCATCGACGAAGACCGCGAGCGCATCGAGGTCGTCGTACCCGACACCAACAACCAGCTCTCGCTGGCGATCGGCCGCCGCGGCCAGAACGTGCGTCTGGCCTCGCAGCTCACCGGCTGGGACATCGACATCCTGACCGAGCAGGAGGAATCGGAGCGCCGCCAGGCCGACTTCGAGAACTCCACCCGCGTCTTCATGGAATCGCTCAATGTCGACGAAGTGGTCGGCCAATTGCTGGCGTCCGAAGGCTTCACCTCGGTCGAGGAACTCGCGATGGTGGACCTGAAGGAACTCGCCGGCATCGAAGGCTTCGACGAGGAGACCGCGCAGGAGCTCCAGAACCGTGCCCGCGAATATCTCGAGCAGCAGGAGGCCGAGATCGAGGCCAAGCGCAAGGAGCTCGGTGTCGAGGACGCCGTCAAGGACGTGCCCGGCGTCACCTCCAAGATGCTGGTCAAGTTCGGCGAGAACGACATCAAGACGGTCGAGGATCTCGCCGGCTGCGCCACCGACGATCTGGTCGGCTGGACCGAGCGCAAGGAAGGCGGCGAGCAGACCAAATATCCGGGTGCGCTCGACGGTATCGAGATCTCCCGTGACGATGCCGAAGCCATGATCATGCAGGCCCGCGTCAAGGCCGGCTGGATCACCGAAGCCGATCTCGCCAAGCCGGCCGAGGAGGCCGAGGCGACCGAAGATCAGCCGGCTTAAGGACGAAGGAGAATGTCGCCCGGATGCTCGCAGATACCGACCACGATCTCGACCATGGACCGCGGACCGAAAGGTCCGCGACCATGCGGATGTGCGCGGTCAGTCGCGAGGTCCGGCCGATCGACGAGCTGATCCGCTTCGTCATTTCGCCGCAAGGCGACATAGTTCCCGATCTCAAGCGCAAGCTGCCCGGACGCGGCATGTGGGTCACCGCCTCGCGCGAGGTGGTTGCGGAAGCCGTGCGGCGTCACCAATTTAGCAAGGCCTTCAAGCGCGAGCTGCGCACTCCCCAGACGCTTCCCGCCGACATCGAGGCGCTCCTGGTTCGGAGTGTGACGGAAGCCCTTGGGATTGCCGCCAAGGCGGGCCAGATTGTGGCTGGCTTCGGCAAGGTCGAAAGCGCCCTGCGGGAAGGCACGGCCGAGGTCCTGATCCATGCCAGCGACGGGGCCGCGGACGGAATCCGCAAATTGGACATGCTGGCACGTCAAAATGACGGAAATCGCGGTGCCAAGCCGCAGATTCCCGTCGTCACTGCGCTGAAATCGATAGAATTGGATTTGGCACTTACCCGGTCAAATGTGATACATGCTGCCCTGCTCGCGGGCCCGGCGAGCAAGTCATTCCTGTCACGTAGCCAGATGCTGGTCCGATACCGGATGGCGGACGCTGACAAGACTGCTGAAAAGCCCGGCCAGGATTTCTGAGAGACAACGACCACCCGATAGGACGGTGCGGCAACGCACAACACTGATAAATCAGGATTAGGACTGCTGAATGGTTGATACCAAGACCCCTGACGACAAGAAGCTGAGCGTTCCGAGCAAGACGCTATCGCTCAAGCCGCGCGTCGAAACGGGCACTGTGCGCCAGAGCTTCAGCCATGGCCGCAGCAAGCAGGTCGTGGTCGAGAAGCGCGGCAAGCGCCGTATCGACGGCAGCCCTGAGCCGCAGGCACCCACCGTTGTTGCAAAGCCGGCGCCAGCTGCACCTGCGCCCACCCCTTCACGCCCGGCGCCGCCGCCGCGCAATGCCGGCTCCGGCGTGGTGCTGCGCACGCTGACCGAGGACGAACGTTCCGCCCGCGCCAGTGCGCTGGCCGATGCCAAGGTGCGCGAAGTCGAAGAACGCCGCCATGCCGAGGAAGAGGCCCAGCGCCGCGCTGTCCGCGAAGCCGCCGAGCGCGCCGACCGCGAGGCCGCCGAATCTCGCCGCAAGGCCGAGGAAGAGCGCCACCGTCACGAAGAGGAAGCCAAGCGCAAGGCCGAAACCGAGGCCAAGAAGCGTTTTGGCGAAGGCGAGCAGCCCGCGTCAGCCGCGCGCCCTGCAACTGCCGCCCCGGCCGCTCCCGCGCCGCGTCCTGGCGCGCCCGCAGCGCGCCCCGGCACCACCACGACCACAGCACGCCCGGGAACAACGACCGCGCGCCCTGGAACGACCACCGCGAGGCCGGGAGGCGGCCCGTTGGGTCGCGCTCCCGCGGTCGCGGCCGGACCGGACGAGGACGATGGTCCGCGTCAGATCCGTCGCGGTCCCGGCGGCGCCGCGCGTCCCGTGGTAGCCCCCAAGCCCACCCACAAGCCCGGCCCGCAGAAGGAGCGCGGCCGCCTGACCGTCGTGACCGCATTCAATGCCGACGACGTGCGCGAGCGCTCGATTGCCTCGTTCCGCCGCCGGACCCAGCGCCTGAAGGGCCATGCCGCGAACGAGCCGAAGGAAAAGCTCATCCGCGAGGTGGTCATTCCGGAAGCGATCACGATCCAGGAGCTCGCCAACCGCATGGCCGAGCGCGCGGTCGACGTCATCCGCATGCTGATGAAGCAGGGCGCGATGCACAAGATCACCGACGTGATCGACGCCGACACCGCGCAGCTGATCGCGGAAGAACTGGGTCACACCGTCAAGCGCGTTGCCGCGTCGGACGTCGAAGAGGGTCTGTTCGACCAGGTCGACGATTCCACCGACACCGAGACGCGTTCGCCGGTGGTGACCGTGATGGGTCACGTCGACCACGGCAAGACCTCGCTGCTCGACGCGCTCCGCCATGCCAACGTCGTCTCCGGCGAGGCCGGCGGCATCACCCAGCATATCGGCGCCTATCAGGTGCTGTCGCCCGAAAGCGGCAAGAAGATCACCTTCATCGACACGCCCGGCCACGCCGCGTTCACCGCGATGCGCGCCCGCGGCGCCAAGGTGACCGACATCGTCGTGCTGGTGGTTGCTGCCGATGACGGCGTCATGCCGCAGACGATCGAAGCCATCAACCACGCCAAGGCGGCGCGGGTGCCGATCATCGTTGCCATCAACAAGATCGACAAGCCCGATGCGAAGCCCGAGCGCGTGCGCACCGAGCTGCTCCAGCACGAGGTGCAGGTGGAATCTTTCGGCGGCGAAGTCGTCGACGTCGAAGTGTCCGCCAAGAACAAGACCAATCTCGACAAGCTGCTCGAGATGATCGCGCTCCAGGCCGACATCCTCGACCTCAAGACCAATTCGGATCGCCCGGCCGAAGGCACCGTGATCGAAGCCAAGCTCGATCGCGGCCGTGGCCCGGTGGCGACCGTGCTGGTCCAGCGCGGCACGCTCCGTGTCGGCGACATCATCGTCGCCGGCGCCGAGATGGGCCGCGTCCGCGCGCTGATCTCGGATCAGGGCGAGACGGTGCAGGAGGCAGGTCCTTCGGTGCCGGTCGAGGTGCTCGGCTTCAACGGTCCGCCGGAGGCCGGCGATCGTCTCGCGGTGGTCGAGAACGAAGCCCGCGCCCGCCAGGTCACCAGCTACCGCGCGCACCAGAAGCGCGAGAACGCGGCTGCCTCGATCTCCGGCATGCGCGGCTCGCTCGAGCAGATGATGTCGCAATTGAAGACGGCGGGCCGCAAGGAATTCCCGCTGATCATCAAGGCCGACGTGCAAGGCTCGCTGGAAGCGATCCTCGGCTCGCTGGAGAAGCTCGGCACCGACGAAGTCGCAGCCCGCATCCTGCATGCCGGCGTCGGCGGCATCTCGGAATCGGACGTGACGCTCGCGGAAGGCTTCAACGCCGCGATCATCGGCTTCTCGGTTCGTGCCAACAAGGAGGCGGCTGCGGCCGCCAAGCGCAACGGCATCGAGATCCGCTACTACAACATCATCTACGACCTCGTGGACGACGTGAAGAAGGCGATGAGCGGCCTGCTCGCGCCGACCCTGCGCGAAACCATGCTGGGCAATGCCGCGATCCTGGAGATCTTCAACATCTCCAAGGTCGGCAAGGTCGCCGGCTGCCGCGTCACCGACGGCACCGTGGAACGCGGCGCCAATGTGCGCCTGATCCGCGACAACGTCGTCGTGCACGAAGGCAAGCTGTCGACGCTGAAGCGCTTCAAGGACGAAGTGAAGGAAGTGCAGTCCGGTCAGGAATGCGGCATGGCCTTCGAGAACTATCACGACATGCGTGCCGGTGACGTGATCGAGTGTTATCGCGTGGAGACGATCCAGCGCTCCCTGTAAGTCCAAATCTTACCGAAGCGCCCGGATCTTTTTGAGCTGAAATTGCGGGAGTGCGATGGCCGGATTTATTCCGGCCATCGCACCGCATTCGTTTCAACAGGACAAATGACAATGCTCGTGTCCCAAACGCGGGCACGACGAGGTGATTTTCAACCATGCCCCGCCACCATCAGAAGAAAAGTTCCGCGCCGGGCGGCTCGCAACGCCAGTTGCGTGTCGGCGAGCAGGTTCGCCACGCGATGGCCGAGATTCTGGCGCAAGGCAATGTGCATGATGATGACCTCGAAGGTCACATCATCACCGTGCCGGAGGTGCGGATGTCGCCCGACCTGAAGCTCGCGACAGTCTATGTGATGCCGCTCGGTGGCCGCGACACCGAGGTCGTCATCGCTGCGCTCGAGCGCAACAAGAAGTTTCTGCGCGGCGAAGTCGCGCATCGCGTTAACCTGAAATTTGCACCTGATCTTCGCTTCCGCGTCGACGAACGATTCGACGAAGCGGAACGGATCGAGAAGCTTTTGCGAACACCTGCGGTGCAGAAGGACCTGGAACAGGATCCGGATTCGGATCGGGAAGAAGAGTGATGACGATGGACCCGGCTCACGGCACGATCGGCGGCGAAGAGACCGATCAGCGCGACGTGCAGAAAAATAATTTTGCGGATCTCGGCGGCGATCCCCAGCCGCATCAGGAGCCGCGCCGCGTCAACAACGATCCCCGCGCCAACAAGCAGAAGGGCAACCAGCCGCGCCGCGACCGCCGCGACGTCCATGGCTGGGTCGTGCTCGACAAGCCGATCGGCATGACCTCGACGCAAGCCGTCGCCGTGCTCAAGCGCCTGTTCAACGCCAAGCGCGCGGGACACGCCGGCACGCTCGACCCGCTCGCCTCCGGCGGCCTGCCGATCGCGCTCGGCGAGGCCACCAAGACGGTTCCCTTCGTGATGGACGGCCGCAAGCGCTACCAGTTCACCGTGTGCTGGGGCGAGGAGCGCGACACCGATGATATCGAGGGCCGGGTCACCGCGACCTCCGACCAGCGCCCGACCCGGGAGGCCATCCTGGCCCTGCTGCCCCGCTTCACCGGGGTGATCGAGCAGATCCCGCCGCGCTATTCCGCGATCAAGGTCCAGGGCGAGCGCGCCTACGACCTCGCCCGCGACGGCGAGGTCGTGGAACTGGCCCCCCGTCCGGTCGAGATTCACCATTTAACCCTTGTGGATCAACCGGATAACGACCGGGCGGTGTTCGAGGCGGAGTGCGGCAAGGGTACCTATGTCCGGGCGCTGGCCCGCGATATGGGCCGGATTCTCGGCACTTACGGCCATATCTGCGCGCTGCGGCGGACCCTGGTCGGCCCATTTGACGAGAACGACATGATTCCGCTGGATCAGTTGGAGGCTTTATGCGATAGAGCCGCGTCCGGCGAGGGCAGCCTCGCCGACGCGCTTATGCCCGTTGAGACCGCGCTGGACGACATCCCGGCACTGGCCGTCACTCGGGCTGATGCGGCAAGGCTCCATCGGGGCCAGGCCGTTTTATTGCGCGGACGGGATGCGCCCACTAGTAGCGGCACAGTCTATGTCACGGTGGCAGGCCGTCTATTGGCGCTTGCTGAAGTCGGCAACGGCGAAATCATCCCCAAGCGTGTGTTCAACCTGACCGGTCTGACTGCCAGCACCGGTCGCAACGAGAGAAATTGACGATGTCGATTGCCGCAGAACGCAAAGCGGAAGTCATCAAGACGAATGCCAACAAGGCCGGCGACACCGGCTCGCCGGAGGTTCAGGTCGCGATCCTGTCGGAACGCATCAACAACCTCACCAACCATTTCAAGACCCACGTGAAGGACAACCATTCGCGTCGCGGCCTCTTGAAGCTGGTTTCGACCCGCCGCTCGCTGCTCGACTACCTCAAGAAGAGGGACGAGGCGCGTTACAAGGCGCTGCTCGAGAAGCACAACATTCGTCGTTAAGTGTTCCTGCGCGCGCCACTGGCGCGCGTTTTCGTGCGCGGTTTCGAGCGAAAGCGTTTGTTTAAAGGTTTTTGATCGAGGCTGCGTGCGCGTCGGGTGCGAGCCCAAAGCGCGATAAGAATCGCACTTTGGATTGTTGTTTGAGCATGATCTTTTCGGAAAACCGCTTTGCACTTTTCCGGATCATGGTCGAGTGACGGCTAGCATCCGGGGCACGATGGGCGAGGACCGAAAATCCGGTGTTCGCGTTCGTGCCGACTGACAGTCCAGCAGCAATCCGGCGGCTGGGCACAACGGGCAAGGCGCCCGTATGACCCGAAAGGATGGACGCCATCCGAAATCCGAAAACCATGGCAGGATCGCAGGACGCTGATCGCCCGCTTCGATCAACGTCCCGCAATCTTGCGCATGGTTTTTGTTTTTCGGGCCGTCCTTCTTTCGAGAACCCATGAAAGAAGACCTCTATGTTCAATAAGCATTCAGTCGAGATCGACTGGGGTGGACGCCCTCTCAAGCTCGAAACCGGCAAGATCGCGCGTCAGGCCGACGGCGCCGTCGTCGCCACCTATGGCGAGACCGTGGTGCTCGCCACCGTCGTCGCGGCGAAGGCGCCGCGCGAAGGCGTCGACTTCCTGCCGCTGACGGTCGACTACCAGGAGAAGACCTACGCAGCCGGCCGCATTCCCGGCGGCTATTTCAAGCGCGAGGGTCGTCCGACCGAGAAGGAGACGCTGGTCTCCCGGCTGATCGACCGTCCGATCCGTCCGCTGTTCGTCGACGGCTGGCGCAACGAGACCCAGGTGATCGTCACCGTGCTGTCGCACGACATGGAGAACGACCCTGACATCGTGGCGCTGGTGGCCTCATCGGCCGCGCTGACCCTGTCCGGCGCGCCCTTCAAGGGCCCGATCGGCGCAGCGCGCGTCGGCTTCGCCAATGACGAGTTCATTCTCAACCCGACGCTCGACGAGATGGTCGATACCCAGCTCGACCTCGTCGTCGCCGGCACGGCCGACGCCGTGCTGATGGTGGAATCGGAAGCCAAGGAGCTCAACGAGGACATCATGCTCGGCGCCGTGATGTTCGGTCACCGCCATTTCCAGCCGGTGATCAACGCCATCATCGAGCTCGCCGAGAAGGCCGCCAAGGAGCCGCGCGAAGTCACGGTGATCGACAATTCGGCGCTCGAGAAGGAAATGCTCGGCCTCGTCGAGCAGGAGCTCCGCGCCGCCTACGCCATTCCGGTCAAGCAGGATCGCTACGCCGCGGTCGGCAAGGTCAAGGAAAAGGTGATCGCCCATTACTTCCCCGAAGGGCAGGAACCGAAATACGACAAGCTGCGCGTCTCCGGCGTGTTCAAGGAGCTGGAAGCCAAGATCGTTCGCTGGAACATCCTCGACACCGGCAAGCGCATCGACGGCCGCGATAGCAAGACCGTGCGCAACATCGTCGCCGAAGTCGGCGTGCTGCCCCGCGCCCACGGCTCGGCGCTGTTCACCCGCGGCGAGACCCAGGCGCTGGTCGTGACCACGCTCGGCACCGGCGAGGACGAGCAGTATATCGACGCGCTGTCCGGAACGTACAAAGAGACGTTCCTGCTGCACTACAACTTCCCTCCCTACTCGGTCGGTGAGACCGGTCGCCTCGGCGGCACCAAGCGTCGCGAGATCGGCCACGGCAAGCTGGCCTGGCGCGCGATCCACCCGGTGCTGCCGCCGCATCACGAATTCCCCTACACCACGCGCGTGGTGTCGGAGGTCACCGAGTCGAACGGCTCGTCCTCGATGGCTTCGGTCTGCGGCGCGTCGCTCGCGCTGATGGATGCCGGCGTGCCGTTGAAGCGGCCGACCGCGGGTATCGCGATGGGCCTGATCCTCGAAGACAAGCGCTTCGCGGTTCTCTCGGATATCCTCGGTGACGAGGATCATCTCGGCGACATGGACTTCAAGGTGGCCGGCACGGAAGCGGGCATCACCTCGCTCCAGATGGACATCAAGATCGAGGGCATCACCGAAGAGATCATGAAGGTGGCGCTCGGTCAGGCCAAGGATGGTCGTATCCACATCCTCGGCGAAATGGCCAAGGCGCTCACCAACGCCCGCGCCGAGCTCGGCGAATACGCGCCGCGCATCGAGACCTTCAAGATCGCCACCGACAAGATCCGCGAAGTGATCGGCACCGGCGGCAAGGTGATCCGCGAGATCGTCGAGAAGACCGGTGCCAAGGTCAACATCGAGGACGACGGCACCGTGAAGGTCGCCTCCAGCGACGGCGAGGCGATGAAGGCCGCGATCAAGTGGATCAAGTCGATCGCGTCCGATCCGGAAGTCGGCCAGATCTATGACGGCACCGTCGTCAAGGTGATGGAGTTCGGCGCCTTCGTGAACTTCTTCGGCTCCAAGGACGGTCTCGTCCACATCAGCCAGCTCGCTTCGGCGCGCGTGCAGAAGACCTCCGACGTCGTCAAGGAAGGCGACAAGGTCAAGGTCAAGCTGCTCGGCTTTGACGATCGCGGCAAGACCCGGCTGTCGATGAAGGTGGTCGACCAGACCACCGGCGAAGACCTCGAAGGCAAGGGCGGCGACGGCGAGAAGGCCCCGCGCGAAGCCGCCGGCGAGTAATCGACCCGCACATCAGAAACACGAAGGGCGGCCTCTCGGCCGCCCTTTTTGTTTGTCGCTTGCTTAGACCCTTGGATCAGGCCGCGAGGTCGTAGCGGTCGAGGTTCATCACCTTGGTCCAGGCCTTGGCGAAGTCCTGCACGAACTGCTGCTTGGCGTCCGACGAGGCATAGACCTCGGCGAAGGCGCGGAGCTGCGAATGCGCACCGAAGATCAGATCGGCGCGCGTGCCGGTCCACTTCACCGCGTTGGTCTTGCGGTCGCGGGCCTCGTAGGTGCCGTCAGCCGCCGGCGTCCACTGCGCGCTCATGTCGAGCAGGTTGATGAAGAAGTCGTTGCTCAGCGTTCCGACCTTCGAGGTCAAGACGCCGTGCTTCGAACCGCCCGCATTGGCGCCGAGCACACGCAGACCGCCGACGAGCGCGGTCAGCTCGGGACCGGAGAGCTTCAACAGCTGCGCGCGATCGACGAGGGCTTCTTCCTGGTGCAGGAACTGATGCCGCTTGCCGATATAGTTGCGGAAGCCATCGGCCCGCGGCTCGAGCGGCGCGAAGGACTCCGCGTCGGTCTGCTCCTGCGAGGCATCCATGCGACCCGGCGTGAAGCCAAGCTTCACGTCCACGCCGGCATCCTTCGCAGCCTTCTCGACCGCGGCAGAACCGCCGAGGACGATGAGGTCGGCGAGCGAGACCTTCTTCGCACCGGCCGATGCGTTGAAGTCCTTCTGGATCGCTTCGAGCTTGCCGAGGACCTTGGAGAGCTGAGCCGGCTGGTTCACCTCCCAATCCTTCTGCGGGGCAAGACGGATGCGCGCGCCGTTGGCACCACCGCGCTTGTCCGAGCCGCGGAACGTCGAGGCCGACGCCCAGGCGGTCGAGACCAGCTCGGAGACCGAGAGGCCCGAAGCCAGGATCTTGGTCTTGAGTGCGGCGATGTCCTGGTCGCCGACCAGCTCGTGGTCGACCTTCGGAATCGGATCCTGCCATATCAGCGTTTCCTTCGGCACCAGCGGGCCGAGATAGCGCTGGATCGGACCCATGTCGCGATGGGTGAGCTTGAACCAGGCGCGGGCAAAGGCGTCCGCGAACTGATCCGGGTTTTCCAGGAAGCGACGCGAGATCTTCTCGTAGGCCGGATCGAGGCGCAGCGAGAGGTCGGTCGTCAGCATCGTCGGCCGGTGCTTCTTCGACTTGTCGAAGGCATCGGGAATGATCGCGTCGGCACCCTTGGCCGTCCACTGATTCGCGCCGCCCGGGCTCTTCGTCAGCTCCCATTCGTACTTGAACAGGTTCTCGAAGAAGTTGTTGCTCCACTTCGTCGGCGTCGTCGTCCAGGTCACCTCGAGACCGCTGGTGATGGAATCGCCCGCCAGGCCCGAAGCGTGCTTGCTCTTCCAGCCGAGGCCCTGATCCTCGAGCGCGCCCGCTTCCGGCTCCGGACCGACCAGCGACGGATCGCCCGCGCCGTGGGTCTTGCCGAAGGTATGGCCGCCGGCGATCAGTGCGACGGTTTCCTCGTCGTTCATCGCCATGCGGGCGAACGTCTCGCGGATGTCCTTTGCCGCGGCGACCGGGTCAGGCTTGCCGTTCGGGCCTTCCGGATTGACGTAGATGAGGCCCATCTGCACCGCGCCCAGCGGTTCGGCGAGCTGGCGCTCGCCGCTGTAGCGCTCGTCGCCCAGCCACGTGCCTTCAGGACCCCAATAGAGCTCCTCCGGCTCCCACACGTCGGCGCGGCCGCCCGCGAAACCGAAGGTCTTGAAGCCCATCGATTCCAGCGCGACGTTGCCGGCGAGCACCATCAGGTCGGCCCAGGAGATCTTGCGGCCGTATTTCTGCTTGATCGGCCAGAGCAGACGGCGTGCCTTGTCGAGGTTGGCGTTGTCGGGCCAGCTGTTGAGCGGCGCGAAACGCTGCTGACCGGCGCCGGCGCCACCGCGGCCGTCCGTGGTGCGATAGGTGCCCGCGCTGTGCCAGGCCATGCGGATCATGAGGCCGCCATAGTGGCCGAAATCGGCGGGCCACCATTCCTGCGAGTCCGTCATCAGAGCCGTCAGGTCCTTGATGACGGCATTCAGGTCGAGCGACTTGAATTCCTTGGCATAGTCGAACTCCTTGCCCATCGGGTCGGACAGGGTGGAATTCTTATGCAGCATCTCGATGCTGAGCTGGGTCGGCCACCAGTCGCGGTTCACGCGCGTGGGTTTTCCGCCCGAAAACGGGCACTTCGAAGTGTCATCCATGAATACCTCCTCTGGTGGCGTCGAACTCGCGCCTTTGACCAGGTAGAATTACTCTAGGCTTCGCATTCGATCAGGGGAAGTTGACTTTAATGATCGCTGCGATAGGATTTTCTGATGGCCAACGTGACGATGCGCCAGCTCAGATATTTCGACGCGCTGGCGCGTCACGGCCATTTCGGCCGCGCCGCGGAGGCAAGCTCGATCTCCCAGCCGGCCCTGTCGATGCAGATCAAGGAACTGGAGGAGGCGCTCGGTGGCCTGCTGCTGGAGCGCAGCGCCCGTCAGGTGGCGCTGACCCGGTTCGGCGAGGAGCTCGCACCGCGCGTCCGCGACATCCTGCGCTCGGTCGATGAGCTCGGCGATTTCGCGCGCGCCTCGCAGGACCGCTTTGCGGGCCGGCTGCGGATCGGCATGATCCCGACGATCGCGCCCTATCTGCTGCCGAAGATCACCAAGAATCTGACGCGCATGCATCCGGAGCTCGACATCCGCGTGCGCGAGACGATGACGCCGCGGCTGATCCAGGAACTGGTGGAAGGCCGGCTCGACACTGCCATCGTTGCACTGCCGGTGTCCGAGCCTTCGCTCACCGAAGTCGCGCTGTTCGACGAAAAATTCCTGCTGGTGCGGCCGGGCTCCGACGAAGGCACGCCGGTGCCATCGCGCGAGATGATGCGCGAGATGCGGCTGCTGCTGCTCGAAGAGGGGCACTGCTTCCGCGATCAGGCGCTGTCGTTCTGCAACATGCAATCGGCGCCGCCGCGCGAGATGCTGGATGCGAATTCGCTCTCGACGCTGGTCCAGATGGTCAGCGCCGGCATCGGCGTCACCTTGATCCCGGAAATGGCCGTGCCGGTCGAGACGCGCTCCGCTTCCGTCTCGCTGTCGCGCTTCCGCGACCCCGAGCCCTCGCGCACCATCGGCATGGTCTGGCGCAAGACCAGCCCGCTGGCGCGCCAGCTTCTGCAAATCTCCGAAGTGGTGTGCCTGTCGGCCGGCAAGGTGCGCGCACGACCATCCGTGCGCAGTCAGCGTGACTGAAGCCTCGATGTCGCATCCCGTCATCCGCCCCGCCCGCACTGAGGAATATGACGAGGTCGGCCGCGTCTGGATGGAAAGCTGGGTCTCGACCGGCCTCGCCGAGGCGAGTGAATTCCTGCTGGCAAATCTGCGCGCACGCATCAGGCGCGAGGTCGGGAACGGCTGGAGCCTGTTCGTCGCCGACGACAACGGCACGATCGCTGCGATGCTGGCGCTGCATCTGCCAAAACTCTATCTCGACATGCTTTTCGTCGGGCCCGCCTACCAAGGGCAGTCGCTCGGACGACAATTGCTCGCCTTCACGCGCACGCACATGCCAGATGAAATGTACCTGCGCTGCGTCCGTGAAAACGAAAAAGCCTGGCGCTGGTACGAGCGCGAAGGTTTCGTGTTCGAGAAGGAAGAGATCGAGCCGTCGAATGGGTTTATGATGAAGTATTATCGGTGGAGGCGGCCGCGGCTCACCGGATAGACGGCGACCTTCGGGTGCAGCTTGCGGTTGTCATGATCCCAACCTAGTGTGGCATGTCCGATGACCTCATGTCCCATGACCTCCTGCCGCTGATCCCCTGGAATCCATGTTTCGATTTGCTGCCTCAGTGCTCGTCCTGCTGCCCTTTCTGGCTCCGGCAGCAGCGCAAACCCCTCCCGCAACCACCGCATCCCCCGCTCAGACCGCGACACCGGCAAAACCGGCGGCCAAGAAGGCAGCGAAGCCTAAGGCGCCAGCCAAGCCTGCGGAGCCGGCGACTGCCGGTCCTTGCGGCGTCGGCGTGATTGCGGGGACCGGGGACATCTTCGTCGTCCAGAAGATCGGTCTGACCGTGTTCGGCAACGACTATGCAGAAATCCCGGTATCCTGGGGCCTTGACGATCTCGTCTTTGCGCGGGCGCGGGCCGCCGCAGGCAACACGCCGGTGCGACGGATCACTTACGCCAAGGGCGCACTCGATTCCTACTACCACCCCAAATCCGGCCTGTTCCGCAATCAGCGCGAGGAATTGTCGAACCTGATCCGGCAAGTCGCGGGCAATGCCGGTTGCGAGCGCTATCTCGTCGTCATGCGCAGCGAAGGACAGCTTGACGGGACCAATCAGTCGCTCAGCGGCGTCGGCATCTTCAGCCGGGGTGTCGGTCTCATCTCCTACGCGTATGTCTTCTCCTATATCGGCGTGACGTGGGTCGACGGCCGCACCTTCGAAATCATGAAGGGCCCCGCCGTGACGTTCGAAGGTGTCATGAAGCATATGGCAGACAACTTCGTTTCGAACGAGCTTTTGCAGAAGGTGGACAAGTCCATGTTTCCGGAGACGGCCGCGGACTCCGCCAACAACACCACCCTGCGCGACACCACCCGCGACTTTCTGACAAAGCGACTGGACAAGATCCTACCGCCGTATTTCGCGCAGTGAAGCGAGGTGAACAGCTACGACGACCCGCATATCCCGCGCCGCTCTGATTGAAGGCGTTCGGTCAACCCGCAGACGGATTTCGCATTGACCAAGATGTCGGTTAACGAAAGCGGCATCCTCCCAGACGTAGTGCGTTGCGAATTCGGAGCAGACACGCAATGAATAGGCTCTCCCCGCGCCTCCCACCGATGAAAGGTCCGCTGCCATGATCAAGCTCCATTGGTCGCCACGCTCGCGCTCGTTCACGACGCTCTGGCTGATGGAAGAGAGCGGCCTGCCCTATGAGCGCGTGCTGACCGACATCTCGACCGGTGCGCAGAAGGCGCCGGATTATTTGAAGGTTAATCCGATGGGCAAGGTGCCGGCGCTCAGCGACGGCGATGCCGCGCTCGGCGAAGCCGCTGCGATCTGCGCCTACATCGCCGACCGCTATCCCGAAGCGAAGCTCGCGCCCGCGGTGACCGATCCGCGTCGTGCGCGCTATTTGCAATGGCTGTTCTTTTCGCCAGGCTGCATCGAGCCTGCCATCATCCAGATCTTCACCAAGATCGAGATCCCGACCTCGACCGCGGCCTGGGGCAGCGCCACGCAGGTCTTCGACGTGCTGGAAGCTGCACTCGCGAAGGGGCCGTGGATCCTCGGCGAGGAATTTTCCGCCGCCGACGTCACGATCGGCTCCGGCCTGAACTTCGCGGTGCGGCTGTTCAAGATGGTGCCGTCGCGCCCAGCCTTCGATGCCTATCTCGCGCGCTGCATGGCGCGACCGGCGTTCCAGCGCGCGGAGCTGATCGCAGCGGGTTAGGGCAAGCTGAGAACTTGTAGGGTGGGCAAAGCGGAGCGTGCCCACCATTCGTCTCGCAACTGTTGAGAGATGGTGGGCACGTCGCTTGCGCTCCTTTGCCGACCCTACGGAGTCGTGTCTATTCCGTCTTCAAATCGTCCGGCCTTGGCATCAGGACGATGTTGTAGCCGGAATCGACATAGTGGATTTCGCCGGTCACGCCGCCGGAGAGATCCGACAGCAGATACAGCGCCGAACCGCCGAGCTCGTCGAGCGTGACGCCGCGGCGGAGCGGCGAATGTTTTTGCATGAAGCCGAACATCGCGCGTGCCTCGCCGATGCCCGAGCCGGCGAGCGTACGGATGGGGCCTGCGGAGATCGCGTTGACGCGGATGCCGCGCGGTCCGAAATCGGAGGCGAGGTAGCGCACGGAGGCCTCCAGCGCCGCCTTGGCCACGCCCATCACGTTGTAGTTCGGCATCGCGCGCTCCGAGGCGCCGAAGGTCAGCGTGATCATGCTGCCGCCCTCCGTCATCAGCTCGGCGGCGCGTTTTGCGACCTCCGTGAACGAGAAACAGGAGATCACCATGGTGCGCGAAAAATTCTCGCGGCTGGTGTCGGCGTAGCGGCCCTTCAGCTCGTTCTTGTCGGCAAAGCCGATGGCGTGGATGACGAAATCGAGCTTGCCCCATTTCTCGCGCAGCACGGCGAAGGTCGCATCAACGCTGGCGATGTCCTCGACGTCGCAAGGCAGCACCAATTCCACGCCGAGAGACTCCGCCAGCGGCTTGACGCGCTTGCCCAGCGCCTCGCCCTGGAAGGTGAAGGCAAGCTCGGCACCGTGGGCATGCAACGTCTTCGCCATGCCCCAGGCGATCGAATGATCATTGGCGATGCCCATGATCAGACCGCGCTTGCCCTTCATCAGTCCTTCCATTGCAGCCGTCGCTCCTATTCTCGACGTCATCGCCCGCCTTGTGCGCCTTGCGCACTGGGGCGGGCGATCCAGTATTCCGAAACAGTCATGATAATCGCAGGGCCGCGGCGTACTGGATACCCCGCCCCCGTGCGCAATTGCGCACTAGGCGGGGCATGACAGCATGCTGGGCTCACACATCCAGCCGGCTGAACACCAGCGTGGCGTTGGTGCCGCCGAAGCCGAAGGAGTTCGACAGCACGGTGCCGATCTTGACGTTGTCAATGCGCTTGCGCACGATCGGCATGTCGGCGAACACGGGATCGAGCTCCTGGATGTGAGCGCTCTCGCAGATGAAGCCGTTGTTCATCATGAGCAGCGAGTAGATCGCCTCCTGCACACCGGTCGCACCGAGCGAATGGCCGGTCAGCGCCTTGGTCGCCGAGATCGGCGGGCACTTCTCGCCGGCACCGAACACGCGACGCAGCGCGTCGATCTCCGGCGGATCGCCGGCCGGCGTCGAGGTCGCGTGCGGATTGATGTAATCGACCCTGGTCTTCACCGTCGACATCGCCATGCGCATGCAGCGCTCGGCGCCTTCACCGGAGGGCGCCACCATGTCGTAGCCGTCCGACGTCGCGCCGTAGCCGACGATCTCGCCGTAAATGCGCGCGCCGCGCGCCTTGGCATGTTCGAGCTCTTCCAGCACCAGCACGCCGGCACCGCCGGCAATCACGAAGCCGTCGCGGTTGACGTCATAGGGACGCGAGGCGGTGGCGGGCGTATCGTTGTATTTCGAGGACATCGCGCCCATGGCGTCGAACAGCACCGAGAGCGACCAGTCCAGTTCCTCGCAGCCGCCGGCGAAGATGACGTCCTGCTTGCCGATCTGGATCGTCTCATAGGCGTTGCCGACGCAATGGTTCGACGTCGCGCAGGCCGAGGAGATCGAATAGTTCACGCCCTTGATCTTGAACCAGGTCGCAAGCGTCGCCGAGGCCGTGGACGACATCGCCTTCGGCACTGCAAACGGTCCGACGCGCTTCGGTCCCTTGGTGCGGGTGATGTCGGCGGATTCGACGATGGTGCGGGCGGACGGGCCGCCGGACCCCATGATGATGCCGGTGCGGATGTTGGAGACTTCGTCAGGCGACAGACCGGAGTCCTGGATCGCCTGCTCCATCGCGATGTGATTCCAGCCGGCGCCCTGGCCGAGGAAGCGCATCGCACGCCGGTCGACGACCGTCGCAGGATCGATCGTCGGCGCACCTTGCACCTGCGAACGAAAACCGAGTTCGGCATATTTCTCAGCCCGCGAAATGCCCGACTTCGCCTCGTGGAGGCTCGCAAGCACTTCCTGGGTGTTGTTTCCGATCGACGAGACGATACCCATCCCGGTGACCACAACCCGCCTCATGACAGCCTCGCCTTAATCGTTGTCTTCGTGGTGATGCGCTCAGCTCAGGTTCGTGCCCTGCTTGAACAGGCCGACCTTCAGATCCTTCGCGCGATAAATAATCTGGTCATCGACCGAAAGCCACCCGTCGGCGATGCCGAGCACGAGCTTTGAACGCATCACGCGTTTGATATCGACGTTGTACACAACCTTGCGGGCCTCAGGCAGCACCTGGCCGCTGAACTTTAATTCGTTCAGGCCCAGCGCGCGGCCGCGACCTTCACCCCCGGTCCAGCCCAGAAAAAAGCCGACCATCTGCCACAGCGCATCGAGACCGAGGCAGCCGGGCATGACGGCATCGTTCTTGAAGTGGCAGCCGAAGAACCAGAGGTCGGGCTTCACGTCGAGCTCGGCCCGCACCACTCCCTTGCCGAACTCGCCGCCATTGTCGCTGATATCCGTGATGCGGTCGAACATGAGCATCGGCGGCAGCGGCAGCTGGGCATTGCCCGGGCCGAACATCTCGCCGCGGCCACATGCCAGCAGATCTTCGTATTCGTAACCGTTGCGCCTGTTCAGCATGCGGAAGCCTCTGTTCTAACCCCGATTGAGCGGCGTTTCTGGCGAAAATGGGCCCCGTTTCGTTCGGAAAGCCGCGCCAATTACCGTCGTCAGGCGCGACTGCCACAAGCCAGGATGGACTGCGGGCCGGGCCTCAATGCCCGGCTGCGCCATAATCGGCCAAGCGGAACCGCGGGCTCTCTAACACAGGCATTTCAGGTGGCAAAGCAATCTCATGAAGGTAAAGTGACGACGTGTTCGCCCGGTTCCACTTCTCATTAGAACCTCTCTAGTTGCGAGAAACTTGCATCTGCATCTATCTGTCCATATATTGCATGCAGATGCAGTGTCCACGCGTGCCCGAAATCTGGAAATGAGCGAGAATCCCGCGCCCCATCACGACGACGACGTCCATTCCGCCGCCCTCCTGTCCGGCCGCCAGCCGGCCTTGACCGGCTGCCCGTGGCACGACGTCAACGAAATGCTCCAGTCCGCGGGGCTTCGTCCGACGCGCCAGCGCATGGCGCTCGGCTGGCTCCTGTTCGGCAAGGGTGCTCGCCACCTCACGGCTGAAATGCTCTATGAGGAGGCGACGCTGGCCAAGGTGCCGGTGTCGCTCGCGACCGTCTACAACACGCTGAACCAGCTGACCGATGCCGGCCTGCTGCGTCAGGTCAGCGTCGACGGCACCAAGACCTATTTCGACACCAACGTCACCACCCACCACCATTATTACCTCGAGAACAGCCACGAGCTGGTCGATATCGAGGATCCGCATCTGGCGCTGTCCAAGATGCCGGAGGTGCCCGAGGGTTACGAGATCGCGCGCATCGACATGGTCGTGCGCCTGCGCAAGAAGCGCTGAGTTTCAGTTCTAAACTGCTGATTTAGTCGTCATGGCCGGGCTTGTCCCGGCCATCCACGTTTTGGGGCTGGCGAGAAGTACGTGGATGCCCGGGACATAGGCGAGCGGAAGCGACGCCGTCCTTCGGACGGCTATGCCCGGGCATGACGCCGGAGCAAATAGCTCGCTTCTATCGCGTCAATTCACCTGCTCGTCCGAATAGACGCCCCAGAGGCGCTCCTGCTGGATCCAGCCGTCAAAACCGTTGCCGGTGACACGGCACCAGTTTGCAGTGCACTTCTTGACCTGCGTGACGACGCCGGCCTGGAGCTTGGCCGCAACCGCACTGTCGATATCGGCGCGGTCGTAGATCGGCGCCAGGTCGTCCTTGTGCTTCATGGTGACGACCGCGGTGCGGCGGCCCGACAGCAGCGAATGATAGACCCAGCCCTCGGCGCCTTCGGAATCGCGCACCCGGCGCCAGTTCTCGAACTCGGCGGTGATTTCGACCGGCAGGCCGGAGCGGGTGTAAACCCAGGCCACATCATTGTCCTTGGTCGGGCCGGCGCGGACATTCACGTGATCCGATTTGAGGCTGACATAACGCGGCACCGGGAGGCCGCTCGCGGTCTGGGGGGTGGTGTCCTTCGCTGAGTGACCGGGGCTGACCGACGCGCTCAACCAGGTGCAAACGAGCGCCATCACCGAACAAAAACGCCCCAACGCCATCAACCCGTCTCCTGTCGAGGACCCCGCCGAGCCGGGCCCTCACCCAAAATTCCAAACTTGCCGCGCAAGCCCCCTCTCTCGTGTTCCCGAAGCCTTGACCCTGGTTCTTGTCTTGGCCCGGCCTTCTGCTAGAGAGGACGGACACGTGAACAACCAGTTTGCCCCGATTTTCCGGTCGGAAATGTCGGGAGAGCTTGAAGGAAGCGCCGGGGACGACACGGCAAAGGCAGTGTCGAACAACCGGGTTAATGAGGCCTCAACGGCCGGCCTTTGGCGACAGAGGCGGCTTGCGGCGCCTCATGAGGGCATGACATGTCGGTGAAGAAAAAGCCCCTCGTGGTGGTGACGCGCAAGCTGCCGGACTCGATCGAGACCCGGATGCGCGAGCTATTCGACGCGCGGATCAATCTCGAGGACACGCCGATGTCGGCCGAGCAGATCGCCGAGGCCGCGCGTACCGCCGACGTGCTGGTTCCGACCGTCACCGACCACATCACCGCCGACATCGTCAACCAGCCCGACTGCAAGCTCCGCCTGATCGCCAATTTCGGCAACGGCGTCGACAATATCGATGTCGAGGCCGCGCATGCCCGCGGCATCACCGTCACCAACACGCCAAAGGTTCTGACCGAAGACACCGCCGACATGACCATGGCGCTGATCCTGGCCGTGCCGCGCCGGATGATCGAAGGCGCCTCGATCCTGACCGAAGGAAAGCCCTGGCCCGGCTGGTCCCCGACCTGGATGCTCGGCCACCGCATCGGCGGCAAGCGTCTCGGCATCATCGGCATGGGCCGCATCGGCCAGGCGGTCGCGCGCCGCGCCCGCGCCTTCGGCCTCCAGATCCACTACCACAATCGCCGCCCCGTGGCGCCGAAGATCGCCGAAGAGTTAGGGGCGACCTATTGGGAGAGCCTCGACCAGATGCTGGCGCGGATGGACATCATCTCGGTGAACTGTCCGCACACGCCGGCGACCTATCATCTGCTGTCGGCGCGGCGGCTGAAGCTGATCCGCAAGGACGCCTACATCGTCAACACCGCGCGCGGCGAGGTCACCGACGAGGACACGCTGATCAAGCTGATCGAAGGCGGCGAGATCGGCGGCGCCGGCCTCGACGTCTACGAGCACGAGCCCGCAGTCAATCCAAAGCTGGTGCGGCTCGCCAAGGCCGGCAAGGTGGCGCTGCTGCCGCATATGGGCTCGGCAACGATCGAGGGCCGCGTCGAGATGGGCGAGAAGGTGATCATCAACATCCGCACCTTCCTCGACGCGCACAAGCCGCCGGACCGCGTGCTGCCGAGCATGCTCTAGAGGCGCGGCGCGCTAGCGCCGCACTCATACGCGGCAAAGATCGTCTTGATCCCAAAGTGGCCGTAATGCCTTGCGGTCGACCAAATATGGTTTGCCCGCTGAACCGTGTCGTAAGCTGGCGACGTTTCACAAAATTGACGAGACGCCGGTACCATGGACTTCGATAAGGCAGCAGCGCTTGCAAGCGCTTGGGTGGACATTCTTTGCGAGGGACAGGCGTGCATTGTGCGTGAACTCACAATCGCGAAGCCATACGGCTGGGTATTCTTCTATGAATCCAGAGAATTCCTCGATGATGGCAATCCTTCAGCGGTGCTCGTCGGGAACGCTCCGATCATTGTGAACAGGAACACGTCTGAGCTGCGCGTAACGGGAACGGCCAAGCCGCTGGAGCACTATTTGACGGAGTACGAGAAGACGCTCCCTCCAATATGGCTTCAACAAACGCCGCAACTTCCAACTTGGTGAGCACACGCAAAGCTAGAGGAAAGGTATAGCGTACAATCGCTCGGCCCAGCGCCGACATGCTGGCCATATCGGCTTCAAAGTCGCCTTCTAAGAGCAACGCGGACGGTGAATTTACCCCGCTATTCGCGGTGGATGCTCAGGTCGTCGAACACAGGCCCATCGCCATTGAGCGGATTGGCCGGATCGCGCGCGTAGCGCAGCGTTTCGAAGCGCATCGCGCGCGCATCGATCATCAGGAGGCGGCCGACCAGGCCGTCGCCGAAGCCGACGATCTCGCGGATCGCCTCCAGCGCCATCATCGAGCCCATCACGCCAGCAAGCGCGCCCATGACGCCGGCCTCGGCGCAGGCCGGCACGGTGCCGGGCGGCGGCGCTTCCGGAAACAGGCAGCGATAGGTCGGATTGAACACGCCCTGCTCGTTCTTCTCATGCGCGCGGATGGTGGTGAGCGAGCCGTCGAAGGTGCCGAGCGCCGCCGTGATCAGCGGCCGCTTCGCGAAGAAGCAGGCGTCCGAGGCCAGATAACGCGTCGAGAAATTGTCGGAGCCGTCGAGCACGAGATCGTAGTCTCCGATCATGCTCAGCGCATTGTCGGCATTGAGCCAGGTGGCATGGCCGACGAAGCGGACATGCGGATTGAGCGCGGAGATCCGCTCGGCCGCGCTCTCGACCTTGTGTCGGCCGATATCGGGCGTCGTATGGATCACCTGGCGCTGGAGGTTTGACAGCGAGACCACGTCGTCATCGACCACGCCGAGCGTGCCGACGCCGGCGGCCGCCAGATACATCAGCGCGGGCGCGCCGAGCCCGCCGGCGCCGATCACCAGCACGGAGGCCCGCTTCAGCGCAGCCTGGCCCGGCCCGCCGACATCGCGCAGCACGATATGCCGGGCATAGCGTTCGAGTTCGTCCGGGCTCAGCATCGTCGTCCTTCGTTCTCTCAAACCCTCATGGTGAGGAGCGCGGAACGCGCGTCTCGAACCATGAAGGCACCGATCTCGCCTGCGGCCATCCTTCGAGACGCGGCCTTCGGCCGCTCCTCAGGATGAGGGCCTGAGTTCGTGGCCCCTACACCAACTGAACCACCCCAACATTGTTCGCGACCAACGAGATGTGCTTCAATGGCAGCACGTTCAATGGGCTGGCTGGATTTGTCATGAGATCGATGCTTGCGGCAACACTGATGTTTGCGGCTGCCACAGGCGCGAGCGCCCAGATGACGACGTCAGAGGTCCCCGGCACCAAGCCGAAGCCGGTCCAGACCGTGCCGATCCGGCCTCCCGCACTGCAGACGCCGTCGGCCACGGCTGATGCGATGGCGCAGGCGGAACGGCTGTCGCTCCAGTCCGACCTCGCCTGGGTCGGCCAATATAACGGCGCCATCACCGGTGACGTCAGCGCGCGCATGGTCGAGGCGATCAAGGAATATCAGAAGGCCAAGGGTGGCAAGCCGACCGGCGTGCTCAATCCGCAGGAGCGCGCCGCGCTCGCCGAGACCGCGCGGCGCAAGCAGGAGAGCGTCGGCTGGAAGATCGTGATGGAGCCGGCCAGCGGCGCCCGGCTCGGCATCCCCGGCAAATTGGTGCCGCAGCAGGCGACCGATGCCAACGGCTCGAAATGGACGTCGCCGACCGGCACGGTGCAGGTGCTGCTGAGCCGCCGCAAGGAAGCCAATCCGACCACGGCGAAACTCGCCGAGCTGGAGAAGGAACCGTCTGGGCGCAAGGTCGACTACACCGTGGTGAAGCCCGACTTCTTCGTGCTGTCGGGATTGCAGGGCCTCAAGAAATTCTACGTGCGAGGCACCTTTAAGGGCGACGAAGTCCGCACCATGACGATCCTCTACGACCAGGCGACCGAGAACACCGTCGAGCCGGTCGTGATCGCGATGTCGAGCGCGTTCAATGCATTTCCGACGGGACCGCAGGCCGGGCCGCCGCCGCGCAAGACCGTCGAATATGGCACCGGCATCGTCGTCAGCGACGATGGTGCGATTGTCACGGACCGCCTCGTCACCGATAGCTGTCTTGCGATCACCATTGCCGGCTATGGCAGCGCCGACCGTCTCGCCGAGGACAAGGAGCACGATCTCGCGTTGCTGCACATCTACGGCGCGCGCGGCCTGAAGCCGCTCAGCCTCACCGGCGGCACAGCGAAGACGAGCGTCGATGTCATCGGCATCGCCGATCCGCAGAGCCAGGGCGGTGCGGCCAGTGTATCAAGCCTCAAGGGCGCGCTGGCGCCGGTCACCAGCAGCGACTCGGCACTGTCGCCGCCACCGGCGGTCGGCTTCTCCGGTAGCCCGGCCATCGACGGCGACGGAAAATTCGCGGGCGTCGCGCTGTTGAAGCCGGCGATGGTCGCGGGCCCTGCGACATCGGTGCCGGCGTCGCAGGCGGTGATGGTGTCTGCAGAGACGGTGCGTGATTTCCTGAAGGCGAACGGTGTCACGGCGAACGGCACGTCGACGGACGCGAAGGCGGCGGTCGTTCGCGTGATCTGCGTGCGGAAGTAACAATCAGTTCAACCTGAACCGCACACCGCTGCGCGCGAGGCCGCCGGAGATCCCGACCGGCGTGCCATCCGCGCGCCAGCAGGCGGCGCCGGTCATGGTGCCGTCGTCGTGGAAGGCAATGCCGTTCATGCCGCCCGCCACGGTCGCAACGGGCTGGACCTTGTGGCCGAGACCCGCAAGCTTCGCGCGCACGGCCTCCGGCACCTTCTGCTCGACTTCGAGCGCGTTGCCTTCGGTCCAGATGCGCGGCGCCTCGACCGCTTCCTGCAGGCTCATGCCGTGGTCGATCAGATTGACCAGCGCCTGCATCGCGCTGGGGAAGATGCGTTTTCCCCCGGGCAGGCCGAGCGCGTAGCGGAGCTTGCCGCCGCTCAGCGCCATCATCGGCGACATCGAGGTGGTGACGCGCTTGCCCGGCGCCAGCGACAGCGCGTGGCCGGGACGCGGATCGAACAGGTTCATGTAGTTGTTGGCGATGGCGCCCAGGCCCGGAATCATGATCTTGGCGCCGAACAGATTGTTGATGGTCTGCGTGGTCGCGACGACGTTGCCGAACGCATCCGCGGCGGTCATGTGCGTGGTGTGCGCGCCTTCGAGCTGCGAGACGCCGGCGCCCCAGGCCTGCGCCCGCGCCGGATCGATGGCGCGGCGGCGTTGCTCGGCATAGGCCTTCGACGTCAGCCGCTCCACGGGGACGCCGACATAATCCGGATCGCCACTGGCCGCGGCGCGATCGGCAAAGGCGATCTTCAGGACTTCGGCGAGATAGTGGATCGTCTCCGGCGTGCCGAAGCCGAGGCCTCCGATGTCATAGCCCTCGAGAATGTTCAGCATCTGCGCGATGTGCACGCCCGAGGCCGCGGGCGGCGGCGGGCCAAGGATGGTCCAGCCGCGATAGTCGGCGCGGATCGGCTGCCGTTCGACGGTCTTGTAGCCGCTGAGATCGTTGCGGCGGATGAAGCCGCCGGCCTTTTCCATGTAGTCGACGAGGATGTCACCGAGCGGCCCCTCGTAGAGGGCCTTTTCGCCGTGGTCAGCGATGGTGCGGAGCGTCTCGGCATATTCGGCCTGCACCACGCGTTCGCCGACCTTGAGCGGCTCGCCATCAGGCAAATAGATCGCCGCGATCGACTTGTCCTTGCGCATCCCGGCGGCGCTCTCGCTGATGCATTCGTGCAAATACGGCGTCGCCGCATAGCCGCGCGCGGCATGCTTGATCGCGGGCTGCATCACGTCGCCGAGCGACATGGTGCCGAAGCGGCGCAGCGTCTCGCACCAGGCTTTCAGCGAGCCCGGCGTGGCGACCGCCTTCGGGCCGTTGAGGTTCTCGTTGCCGACGGTGTCGAACACGTCATGCGCCGAGCCGGGCCTGGAGGTGTAGGTGGTGTCGCGCACCGCCGCAGGCACGGTGCTCTGCCCGTCGATGAAGCGGTGGCTGCCGTCGGCCAGACGTATATGCGCCATGCCGCCGCCGATGATGCCGACCATCATCGGCTCGACCACGGTCAGCGTGAACAGAGTCGCGATCGCGGCGTCGATGGCGTTACCGCCCGCCGCCAGCACCTCGGCGCCGGCGCTGGAGGCCAGCGGATGGTTGCTGACCACCATGCCGCGGCTCGAGACCGCCGGCATCTTCTGACATTCAAAGATCGTTGCCGTCCGGTCGCGCCAGTTTCCGCCCATGCCGCCTGCCCTTTTTATTTGCGGCGGCAAGCACATCATACGCGCGATGACGGGTCCAGTATTGGTACGGATTAGCTGGCATTCCCGATTCTGCCATCATCATTAGCGTTGATTCGGACATCCGCGGTCCCCTTTGGATCGGGCAGGGCACGTCCTGAGCGAGTAGCGCTCAGCATCGAGAAGCGATGCACGTTCGCGTGGCGTTACCCAGAGACCCCAGGCATTCCAGAGGATTCAACTTTCCATGCACACGATCGTACTGGCCACCCAAAAGGGTGGCAGTGGCAAGAGCACGCTTGCCATCGGCCTCGCGCTGGCGGCCAAGCAGGCCGGCTTCACCGTCCGCCTGATCGAAACCGACCCGCAGGGTACACTGTCCAACTGGCTGCGTCGCCGCCACGCTGACGATCTCGTCGTCGAGCCGATCTATCACGCGGCCGACATCGCGCCGCGCCTGAAGATGCTGGCCGACAGCGGCCTGCAGCTTGCGATCGTCGACACCGCGGCCGGCCTCAGCGCCGCGACCACCGCTGCGATCCGCCATTCCGACCTCTGCCTGATTCCGGCCCGCCCGAGCGTCGCCGACATCGAGGCGACCGTCTCGACGCTCAGCGTCGCGCGCGCCTGGAAGCGGCCCTACAGCTTCGTGCTGAACCAGGCGCCGATCCGCGGCCAGCGCATCGACAACGCCGCCAACACGCTCGCCGAGGAAGCCGCCCTCGATCTCGCCGAGGTGCTCGCACGCCCGTTGATCGTGATGCGCAACGACCATCAGGACTCGCTCGCGAGCGGCCTCGCCGTCAGCGAATTCGCGCCGAACGGCAAGTCGGCGGACGAGATCCGCGGCCTCTGGCGCTGGATCGAGACCCGGCTCGAGCTCGAAGCCACGACCAATGTCCTGATCGACCAGGTCATCTCGGTCGCGGACGGGATGCTGCATGCCGCCGCCGAGCACGCGGCGGACGAGACCACGACACTGGCGTCCTGAGCGGGGCGATCGCTCCGACGCCAGGCGGGCTCTTCACTTATCCGGTCGAAGCGCCCAAGCGACGAAGCAGTCCGGCCACCAGCCCGACCGGATTGCTTCGCTTCGCGTTTTTTGATGACCCTTGTAGCCCGGATGGAGCGAAGCGAAATCCGGGAAAGTCTCTCTGCAGAAAGTCTGGACCCGGATTGCGCTACGCTCCATCCGGGCTACGGGCCTTCGCGTTTTTCAGGCTTCGACCTTCACACTCACTTCTGACATTTCTGACACCAGAAGGTGGAGCGCCCGTTCTGGGTGAATCGCTTCACGGTGCCGCCGCACCCTGGCGTCTTGCAGGTCTCGCCCTCGCGGTCATAGACCTTGAAGGAGTGCTGGAAATAGCCGAGCTCGCCCGAGGTCTGGCGATGGTCGCGCAAGCTGGAGCCGCCGGCCCTGATCGCGTCGTTGAGCACGGTGTGAATGGCACCCACCAACCGCTTCGCATGATCGGTCGGCTCGCCGCCGCCGACACCCTTGCGACCCTTGGTCGCGAGTGTCGCAGCAATGCGGCGCGGCGACAGATGCGAGCGATGCAGCGCTTCGCAGACATAGATGTTGCCAAGCCCCGCGACCACGCGCTGGTCGAGCAGCGCGGCCTTCAGGCTCGTCGTCTTGCCCTCGCACGACCGCGCCAGCATCGCCGCGTCGAATTCGTTGCCGAGCGGCTCGGGACCGAGATCGCGCAGCAGTGGCTCGTCCTCGAGCGCGTTGCGCGCGATCACTTTCATGTAACCGAAGCGGCGCGGGTCGTTGAACACGATGTCGGCGCCGGAGGACATCCGAAACAGCACATGGTCGTGCGTGGAGTCCTTGGCCCGCGGGTAGTGAAACTCGCCCGGCACGGCCCTGTTGTCCGGCTTGATGACACGGAACGAGCCCGACATGCCCAGATGCATCAGCAGCACATCGCCGGAGGCGAGATCGGCCATGAGATATTTTGCACGGCGGCCAAGCCCCGTGACGACCTGCCCCTGGAGCCGGGCCACGAAATCGGGCTGGAAGGGAAAGCGCAGATCCGGCCTGCGGGCCTCCGCGACGAGGATTTTCGCACCCTCCATGACGGGCTGAAGGCCGCGGCGGACGGTCTCGACTTCGGGCAATTCAGGCATGGTCAGGCATTCACCTTATGAGGGCGGTGTGATAGCGCCATTGCGGCGGCCGCGCTATGGTCCGCCCAGTGGAGTAGAGTAATGGATCGGCCGGGCGAAACCACGCATTTTGGCTTCAGGGACGTTCCCTTGGGGGACAAGCAGACGCTGGTGAACGATGTGTTTCACAGCGTGGCGTCGCGCTATGACTTGATGAACGACCTGATGTCCGGTGGCCTGCACCGGGTCTGGAAGGACATCATGATCAACGCGCTCAACCCGCCGCGGGGTGACCGGCCGTTCGCGCTGCTCGACGTTGCCGGCGGCACCGGCGACATCTCGTTCCGCGCTGCCAAGGCGGCAGGTCCCGGCTTCCATGCCACGGTCTGCGACATCAACGCCGAGATGCTGGCCGTGGGCCGCGAGCGTGCTGCGAAGCGGCATCTCGAGACCCAGGTCGATTTCGTCGAGGGCAATGCCGAAGCGCTCGCCTTCGCCGACCGCAGCTTTGACGCATATACGATCGCTTTCGGCATTCGCAATGTGCCGCGGATCGACCTGGCGCTGCGCGAGGCCTATCGCGTGCTGAGGCCCGGCAGCCGCTTCCTGTGCCTGGAATTCTCCACCGTCGAAATGCCCGGGCTCGACCGGATCTATGACCTGTTCTCGTTCAAGGTGATCCCGCCGCTCGGCCGCATGGTCACGGGCGACGCCGAGTCCTACCAGTATCTCGTCGAATCGATCCGCAAGTTTCCGAAACCCAACGCCTTCGCCGACATGATCCGCGACGCCAGCTTCGCCCGCGTCGGCTGGCAGACATTGTCCGGCGGCATCGTCGCGCTGCATTCGGGCTGGCGTTTGTGATTTCTTCCATTACCCACATTTCGCGCCTGATCCGCGCCGCGTTCGTGTTTGCGCGCGAGGGCGTGTTCGGTTCCGTCGATCCGACCCTGGTGCCGCCGCCAGGGCAACTCGCGCTGAAGCTTGCGCGCCTCGTGGAACGGCGCGGTCCAAAGCACGGACCACGGCTGACGCGCGCGCTGACCCGGATGGGCCCAGCCTATCTCAAGCTCGGGCAGTTTCTGGCCACGCGTCCCGACGTCGTCGGCGTCGTCATGGCGCGTGATCTGGAAAGCCTCCAGGATCGCTTGCCGCCGTTTTCGCAAGCCGAAGCGGAAGCCGCGATCGCGAGCTCGCTGGAGCGTCCGCTCAAGGACGTGTTCGCGAGCCTCGGCCCGCCGGTCGCGGCAGCCTCGATCGCGCAGGTGCATCGCGGCGAAGTCTTGCGCGACGGCATCCGCAAGCCGGTCGCCGTAAAAGTGCTGCGGCCCAACGTGGCCTCGCGATTCCGCCGCGATCTCTCCGATTTCTTCTACGTCGCGCACAAGGCTGAGACCTATTCGAGCGAGGCGCGGCGTTTGCGACTTATCGAAGTCATCAACACCATGTCGCGCTCGGTCGCGATGGAGATGGACCTGCGGCTGGAAGCGGCGGCAATGTCGGAGATGGCGGAGAACACAGGCGACGATCCTGATTTTCGCGTGCCGACCGTCGACTGGGACCGCACCACGCACAATGTGCTGACGATGGAATGGATCGACGGCATCGCGCTGAACGATCACAAGCGCCTGCAAGAGGCGCAGGTCGACCTGCCCGATCTCGGCCGCAAGGTGATCCAGAGCTTTCTGCGCCACGCGCTGCGCGACGGGTTCTTCCACGCCGACATGCATCCGGGCAATCTGTTCCTCGATGACGCCGGCCGTCTGGTCGCGGTCGATTTCGGCATCATGGGCCGGCTCGGGATGAAGGAGCGGCGTTTCCTCGCCGAAATCCTGCTCGGCTTCATCACCCGCAACTATCGCCGCGTCGCAGAAGTGCATTTCGAGGCGGGCTATGTGCCGGCGCATCACTCGGTCGAGAATTTTGCGCAGGCCATCCGCGCGATTGGCGAGCCCATTCACAACCGGACGGCCGAAGAGATCTCGATGGCGCGGCTGCTGACGCTGCTGCTCGAGGTCACCGGCCTGTTCGACATGACGACGCGACCCGAGCTGATCCTGCTTCAGAAAACCATGGTCGTCGTCGAAGGCGTGGCGCGCGGCTTCAATCCCAAGCTCGACATCTGGAAGGTCGCCGACCCCGTGGTGCGCGAATGGATCGAACGCAATCTCGGACCGATCGGCCGGGTGCAGGGCGCGCTGTCCGGCACCGGCGAGCTCGCCCGCGTGCTGATGCGCCTGCCCGACATCGCGCAGCGCTCCGTCGTGGTGCTCGAGCAATTGGAGACCATGACGCGGGAGGGCCTGCGGCTGTCGCCGGAGAGCATCGCGGCGATGGGCCGCAGCGAGGGCCGCAAGAACCGGTGGCGCACCGTGGCGCTCTGGATCATTGCCGCCACCTTCATCGGAATCCTGATCGCCGTCCGGAATCTTTGATTGCACTGCAATCACGGAAACGATAGCATCGCTATCATTCCGTGCTGGAGGGGCGTCATGGCAAGCCTGACCATCCGCAAGCTCGACGAGGGCATCAAAACCTATTTGCGCCTGCGCTCGGCCAGGAACCGCAGGTCGGTCGAGGAAGAGGTCCGGGTCATCCTCGGCGAGCTGATCGAGGGCCGCGAGGAGCCGCTGACGCCGTTTGCGCTGCCGCCGGCCCAATCCACCACCTCCACGCCGCAACGGACCGGCGCCGTTCCCGAGGCGAGCGTTACCCTGATCATCGGCGGCGGTATCGCGGCATATAAGTCGCTCGACCTGATCCGTCGGCTCAAGGAACGCCGGATCGAGGTCCGTTGCGTATTGACCAAGGCGGCGCAGCAATTCGTCACGCCGCTGGCCGTGAGCGCGCTGTCGCATGAGCGCGTCTACACTGACCTGTTCGACCCGCAGAGCGAGTTCGACGCCGGTCACATCCGTCTGGCACGCGACTGCGACCTGATTGTCGTCGCGCCCGCGACTGCCGACCTCCTGGCGAAGATGGCCAATGGCCATGCCGACGATCTCGCCAGCGCCATCCTGCTCGCGACCAACCGCAAGGTTCTGCTGGCGCCGGCGATGAATCCGCTGATGTGGAACAACGCGGCGACGCGGCGCAACGTCACGCAGCTTCAGCGTGACGGCGTTGCGCTGATCGGCCCGAATTCCGGCGAGATGGCCGAGGCGGGCGAGGCCGGGATCGGCCGCATGTCCGAGGCGATCGAGATCGCCACTGCCGCCGAGCGCCTGCTGCGGCCGCCGGTGCCGCGACCGCTCGCCGGCAAGCGCGTGCTGATCACCGCAGGTCCCACGCACGAGCCGATCGACCCGGTGCGCTACATCGCCAACCGCTCCTCCGGCAAGCAGGGCTTCGCCATCGCCGCCGCCGCGCAGGCTGCCGGCGCCGAGGTGGTTTTGGTCAGCGGCCCGGTCGATCTCGGCGATCCCCCGGGCGTGACGGTGAAGCGTGTAGAGTCGGCCCGGCAGATGCTGGAGCAGGTGCAGGCGGCACTTCCCGCCGACATCGCGATCTTCGCGGCCGCGGTCGCCGACTGGCGGGTCGCCAGTGAGGGCGGGCAGAAGCTGAAGAAGACCTCAGCCGGCATGCCGCCGCTTCAGCTGGTCGAGAATCCCGACATCCTCGCCACGATCTCGAAGCTGACCGACCGGCGCCCGCCGCTGGTGATCGGCTTTGCCGCCGAGACCGAGCACCTCATCGACAACGCCAAGTCCAAGCTGGCCCGCAAGGGCTGCGACTGGATCGTCGCCAACGACGTCTCACCGGCGACCGGCGTGATGGGCGGCGACCGCAACACCGTGCATCTGATCAGTCGCAAGAATGGTGAGGAGGACGGCGAGATCGCAGTTGATTCCTGGCCGGTGATGACCAAGGAACAGGTCGCCATCGAGCTGGTCGCGCATGTCGCAAAGAGCGTGACCGACAAATCCCGGGAGCCGGCATCTTGAGCACGAAAGTCACGGTCGAACTGCAGCAACTGGCCCACGCCGAAGGCCTTCCGCTGCCGGCCTATCAGACCTCCGAAGCCGCCGGCCTCGACCTGATGGCCGCAGTTTCCGACAGCGAGCCGCTGACGCTCGCCGCCGGCCAATATGCGCTGGTGCCGACGGGTCTCGCGATCGCGCTGCCGCCCGGCCACGAGGCGCAGGTGCGGCCGCGCTCGGGCCTTGCCGCCAAGCACGGCGTCACCGTGCTGAACTCGCCCGGCACGATCGATGCGGACTATCGCGGCGAGATCAAGGTGATCCTGATCAACCACGGCACGGCGCCCTTCGTGGTCAGGCGCGGCGAGCGCATCGCGCAGATGGTGATCGCGCCGGTGGTGCAGGCCGCGCTGGTTCCCGTGGCGACATTGTCTGCGACCGATCGCGGCGCCGGCGGCTTCGGCTCGACCGGCCGCTAACGCACGGCAACTCCAGCCGAATCACCGCAGAACCACGTGAACCGGGAACCGCGCGCCCGGCATTTTTGTGGGACCGCCGCTGCGTTCACGATCTGGACTCTTACCGCTGGAGTCACGGTGAGGGTATTGTCGTTTGATTCGCGCGCGACGGGGGTCGTCGCGCGCAAATCCGTGCGGTCTTGGGGCAACTATGTCAGGCGTGATCGTGTCGATGCGTCGGACGCTGTTGTCGTGCACATCGTTGGCGCGCAACGGCCTGTTGGGAGGCGCTCTCGCGGCGCTGCTGCCGGCTGCGCCGGCTGAGGCTGCCGACCTCGTCGACACACTTTCCATAATGCTGGACTTCAACCGGCAGGAACTCGCGGTGCTGGCCACCGCGCTCGCGCTGCTCGGCTTCTCGGTCGTGGCCGCGATCCTGTTGATGCGCACGCGCGTGCGCACGGCGAACAACGAGGCGCGGCTGCGCGCGCGGATCGGCGA
The DNA here is from genome assembly GCF_059512345.1 of Bradyrhizobium sp. Unk1. Classification (NCBI taxonomy): domain Bacteria; kingdom Pseudomonadati; phylum Pseudomonadota; class Alphaproteobacteria; order Hyphomicrobiales; family Nitrobacteraceae; genus Bradyrhizobium; species Bradyrhizobium sp. Unk1. Next base: position 299,112 of record NZ_JCAMOP010000003.1, on the reverse strand, counting down.
ACTGCAACTCCAGTCCGATCGCTTCGGCGCGCTGCTGTTCGCCGAGCCGCAGATCCTGATCTCCTGGCCGGCCGGCGACAATCGCGCGCAGATTTCCGGCGACATCTCCATGGTGCTACCGCGCGATTCCTCCCCCCAGCGCGTCCTGGCGTTCGGAACGTGGCTGCCGCCAGAACCCGCGCTCCAAATGGATCACGCGGTCGATGCGCTACGTGACCGCGGCGACGGGTTCCAGCTGACGCTGACCACCGCGCACGGCCACACGCTGGAGGCCATCGGCCGCGCCATCGGCGGCCAGGCCATCGTCAGGATTCGCGAACTCTCCGGACTCCGGCGCGATTTGGCCGAGACCAATCTGCGTTACAAGGCCCTCGCCGACGAGACCGAGATGCTGCGCGGCTTTGCCGCCGCCGCACCCTGGCCGATCTGGGCCAAGGCCGAGAACGGCGCGCTGACCTACGCCAATCCGGCCTATGTGCGCGCGACCGAGGCAAGCAGCGTCACCGACGCCCAGCAGCGCAAGCTCGAGCTGCTCGACAGTGCCGACCGGACCGCGATGGACCGGGGCCTGAAGGACGCGGCCAGTTTCACCTCGCGGCTGCCGATCGTGATCGGCGGCGAGCGGCGCATCTACGACGTGCGCGCGGTCAATGTCGGCAGCGGCAATGTCGGCGTCGCCATCGATGCCAGCGAGGCGGATACGCTGAGCTCGGCGCTGGTGCGGATGGCGGAAGCGCATCGGCGCACGCTGGACCAGCTCTCCTCCGGCGTTGCCGTGTTCGACGGCCACCGCCGGCTCGCCTTCTACAACGATTCCTACCGCCGGCTGTGGGACCTCGACCGCACCTTCCTAGACGCCGACCCAGACGATTCAAGCGTACTCGACCAGCTCCGCGCTGCGCGCAAATTGCCGGAGCAGCCGGACTTCCGTGCCTGGAAGGCCAAGCTGCACGAGGCCTATCGCGCGGTCGAGACCGCCAAGGACACCTGGTACCTGCCCGACGGCCGCGCGCTCTCCGTCGTCACCACGCCGAATCCGGAAGGCGGCGTCACCTATCTGTTCGACGACGTCACCGAAAGCCTCGAGCTCGCCCGCCGCTTCGACGGCATGATCCGCGTCCAGCGCGAGACGCTGGACAGCCTCGCCGAGGGCGTCGCGGTGTTCGGCAGCAACGGCAGGGCGCAGCTGTTCAACCCGGCCTTCGTCCGGATGTGGAAGCTGTCGAGCGACGCCATGCGCGACGAGCCGCACATCCAGACGGTCGAAGGCTGGTGCCATCAGCTGTTCGACGACCCGCAAGTCTGGCGGCAGATCCGCGAGGCCGTCACCTCGATCGAGAGCCGCGCCGACGTGCCGCTGAAGCTCGAGCGCAAGGACGGCAGCGTGCTCGACGGCATGATCCGTCCGCTGCATGACGGCGCCACCATGCTGACGTTCCAGGACATCACCGACACCGAGAATGTCGAGCGTGCGCTGCGCGAGCGCAACGAGGCATTGGAGGCCGCGGACCAGATGAAGGTGGATTTCGTCCACCACGTCTCCTACGAGCTGCGCTCGCCGCTCACCACCATCATCGGATTCGCACATTTCCTCAGCGATCCCTCGACCGGGCCGCTGACGCCGAAACAGGCCGAATATCTCGACTACGTCACCAAATCCACCAACGCCCTGCTGGCGCTGACCAACAACATCCTGGATCTCGCCACGATCGACGCCGGCGCCATGAAGCTGGAACTCGGCCCGGTCGACGTCAGCAAGGCCATCGAGCTCGCCGCCGAGGGCATCCAGGACCGCCTCGCCACCGATCGCATCCGCCTCAAGGTCGAGATCGCGCCCGACATCGGCAGCTTCGTCGGCGACGAGAAGCGCGTGGTGCAGGTGCTCTATAACCTCCTCGCCAACGCAGTCGGGTTTTCTCCACAGGATTCCACCGTCGGCATCAGCGCGCGCCGCACCGAACGCAGCGTGGTCTTCACTGTGACAGATTCCGGGCCTGGAATACCTGCCGACATGAAGGACAAGGTGTTCAACTGGTTTGAAAGCCGCTCGCAGGGGTCGCGTCATCGCGGCGCCGGGCTCGGCCTGTCGCTGGTGCGCTCCTTCGTCGAGCTGCATGGCGGCAAGGTGCGGGTGGATTCGATCGTGGGCAGGGGCACGGTCGTGATCTGCGACTTCCCGACCGACCAGGCGGCGCATCGCGACGCCGCCGAATGACTGAACCGACCACATTCTCCGTCGCGCTTGTCAACGAGACGGCCACCGCACAATTGATGGCCGACCTCGCGTTGCTGGTCGGCCCCGGCGACGTCATCACCCTCACCGGCGATCTCGGCGCGGGCAAGACTGCGGCTGCGCGCGCCATGATCCGCTATCTCGCCGGCGACGAGGCGCTGGAAGTCCCGAGCCCGACCTTCACGCTGGTGCAGGGTTACGAGCTGCCGCCGTTTCCGGCGATGCATGCCGATCTCTACCGCGTCGAGGACGAGAGCGAGCTGGAGGAGATCGGCCTGTCGCCGCTTCCCGATGCCACGCTCGTCCTGATCGAATGGCCGGAACGCGCACCGTCGGCGATGCCGGAAGACCGCATCGACATCGCGCTGACGCACCGGCCGGCGCTGGGCTCGAATGCGCGCGCCGCCGACATCACGGGTTACGGCAAGGCCGCCGCGCAAGTCGCGCGGCTGAAGGCGCTGCGGGAATTCCTCGAGGCATCCGGCTACATGGATGCAACGCGCAAGCGCATGCCCGGCGATGCCTCGACCCGCTCCTATGCGCGACTGCTGCGCGACGACGAGATCGTCATCCTCATGAACTTTCCGCAGCGGCCCGACGGCGCTGCGATGTACAACGGAAAATCCTACAGCGCGGCGGTGCATCTCGCCGAGAACGTAAAGCCCTTCGTCGCCATCGACGAGGGCCTGCGCGCGCAAGGCATCTCCGCGCCCGCGATCCATCATTCCGATCTCGACCACGGCTTCCTGATCACCGAAGATTTCGGCAGCGAAGGCGTGATCGAAGGCGATCCGCCGCGCCCGATTCCCGAGCGCTACGAGACCGCAACCGACGTGCTGGCCGCGCTGCATCGCACGACGCTGCCGGAAACACTGCCGCTGGCGAGCCAGACCTACGCTATTCCGGTGTTCGACACCGAAGCACTCTTGATCGAAATCGGGTTGATGCCGGAATGGTATCTGCCCGACCGCAATGCGCCGCTGAGCGACGAGAAGCGCGCGGAGTTTTTCGCAATGTGGCGCGAGCTGCTGAGGAAGCCGCTGGCCGCGCCGAGGACGTGGATCATCCGCGACTTCCACTCGCCCAATCTGATCTGGCTCGGGATGCGCACCGGTATCGAACGCGTCGGTGTGATCGACTTCCAGGACACCGTGCTCGGACCGCAATCCTACGACGTGGTGTCGCTGCTCCAGGACGCCCGCATCGATGTCCCTGAGAACATCGAGCTGACGCTGCTGTCGCGCTACATCAAGGCGCGGCGCGCGAGCGATGCGAGCTTCGATGCGGCGGGCTTTGCGGAACTCTACGCGATCATGTCGGCGCAGCGGAACACGCGCCTGCTCGGCACCTTCGCCCGCCTCAACCGCCGCGACGGTAAGCCGCATTATCTGCGCCACCAGCCGCGGATCTGGACCTACCTCCAGCGCTCGCTGGCACATCCCGCGCTGGTTCACCTGCGCGACTGGTATCTCGCCAACGTCCCGCCGCCCCAAGGGACGTCCCAAGGGGCGTCCCAAGAGCCGTCCGAAGAGCAGCCTGAAGGGCAGCCCCAAGCCTGATTCGCGGCCCGATTTACCGCCTGTTAGCCGTCGCATCGGTATCATCGCCCGCAGGCAGCCGGACAAGGACGGGGCTGGAGCAAGGGCAGATGGCGGTCAAGACGGACCATCGTGGCAACAGCCGGGTTGTTTTCGAGCGCGGGATCCCGGCCCAGATGATGGGGATCGACGGCACCTGGCGGCGCGAGTGCACCATGGAGGACGTCTCCGAGAGTGGCGCCAAGCTGACCATCGACGGCTCGGTCGAAGGCCTGCATCTGAAGGAATTTTTTCTCCTGCTGTCGTCCACCGGACTTGCGTACCGGCGCTGTGAGCTGGCGTGGGTCAATGGCGACCAGATCGGCGTCAATTTTCTCAAGCTCGGCGACAAGAAGAAAAAGGCGCGATCCACACCCGTCGGGGCGTGAGGGCAACACCCGTCGCACAACCGTCACGGCAGGTGGTTAAGGCGGTTAAGACGCGGTGCGGCCAATTGCGGTCCGTGTTAGGATTGCTGCGTACGCGAACTTCAAAAGTTCTTAAGTCCAGGATTCCGGGAAAGACGAGTCTGAGAAAGCGAACGATGTCCGTCAAGCCGACCAAAGCCATGGTGCTCGCCGCGGGGTTCGGGCTGCGCATGCGTCCGTTGACGGAGAAGATGCCGAAGCCGCTCGTGCCGGTGGCCGGCCAGCCGCTGCTGGACCACGTGCTCGACAAGCTCGGCGACGCCGGCGTGACCGAGGCGATCGTCAATGTGCACTATCTGCCGGACCAGATCATCAACCACACCGCATCCCGCCAGCATCCGCGCGTAACCATCTCGGACGAGCGCGACCAGGTACTCGGCACCGGTGGTGGCGTGGTCAAGGCGCTGCCGCTGCTCGGCGACGCGCCGTTCTTCCATGTCAATTCCGACACGCTGTGGATCGACGGCGTGCGCTCGAACCTGGCGCGGCTTGCGGAAAACTTCGACCCTGAGCGCATGGACATCCTGCTCTTGATGGCGCCGACAGCGACCAGCATCGGCTATAGCGGCCGCGGCGATTACGGCATGCTGCCCGACGGTGCCCTGCGCAAGCGCAAGGAAAAAGAGGTCGTTCCGTTCGTCTATGCCGGCGCGGCGATCCTGTCGCCGACGATCTTCGAAGGCGCGCCGCAGGGCGAGTTCTCGCTGACAAAAATGTTCGACCGCGCCAACGAGCAGGAGCGCCTGTTCGGCCTCCGCCTCGACGGCGTCTGGATGCATGTCGGCACGCCCGATGCCGTGCACGCGGCGGAAGAGGCGTTCCTGGAGAGCGTGGCGTAAGGCTGCTCCAATCACAGTGCCGTAGGGTGGACAAAGGCGCCCTTGCGCCGTGCCCACCATCTCTCTCGATCGCAAAAATGCGCGGGCACGCTCGCTTTGCCCACCCTACGGCACCGGCGCCAACCTCGCGAACAGCGGGGAAAGACCCCGCCGCGCCCCATGACCATTTGAATCCGCGTCCCTATATTGGCGCCTGATTCCCGAATCAGGCAGCCCATGCGCGTTTTCAGCGTTCCCATCTCAGTTCCGTTCCTGCGCACGGTCGTCTCGAGCCTGCTCAACGGCCGGCTGGTCGACGGCTTCGAGGCGCGCAAGGAACCGGCGCGGCTTGCGGATGCCACGCTGTACCTGCCGACAAGGCGCGCCATGCGCGTCGTGCGCGAGATCTTTCTCGACGAGATGGCGGCCGATGCGGTGGTCCTGCCGCGCATCGTCGCGCTCGGCGACATCGACGAGGACGAGCTCGCGTTCGCCGACGAGGGCGAGCAGTTCTCCGGCGCAGCGCCGCTCGACATTCCGCCACGGCTTGGCGAGCTCGAACGGCGGCTGACGCTGGCGCAGCTCGTGGCGGCCTGGGCCAAGGGCCCGGTGCTGTCCCCGCTGGTGGTCGGCGGCCCCGCCTCGACGCTGGCGCTGGCCGGCGACCTCGCACGCCTGATCGACGACATGGTGACGCGCGGCGTCGACTGGAGCGCGCTCGACGGCCTGGTGCCTGATATGCTCGACCGCTACTGGCAGCACTCGCTCGAATTCCTGCGCATCGCGCGCATTGCCTGGCCCGGTCATCTCGCGGAGATCAACCGGATCGAGCCCGCAGCGCGGCGCGATCTCCTGATTGCGGCGGAAGCAAAACGGCTGACCGCACATCCCCATGGCCCGGTGATCGCGGCCGGCTCGACCGGATCGATGCCGGCCACCGCAAAATTCCTGCACGCGGTCGCATCGCTGCCGCATGGCGCCGTCGTGCTGCCGGGCCTCGACACCGATCTCGACGACGACGCCTGGCGTACCATCGGCGGCGTTCGTGACTCGCTCGGCAAGTTCGCGGAGCATCCGGCGTCGAACCATCCGCAATATGCCATGCATGCGCTGCTGGACCGCCTTGGCATCAAGCGCAGCGACGTCGACATCCTCCAGCCGCCGGCAGAAGGCGGACGCGATCTGCTCGCATCGGAATCGATGCGTCCGTCGGCCAAGACGGAAGTCTGGCACGACCGGTTGAAGCAGCCTGACGTCGCCGCGAAGATCGCGGGCGGCATGACAAACCTCGCGGTCGTCGAAGCCCCCAATCCTGAAATGGAAGCGCTTGCGATCGCCATTGCGATGCGCGAGGCGCGCCATCTCGACAAATCGGCGGCGCTGGTGACGCCGGACCGCGCGCTGGCGCGGCGGGTGATGGCCGCGCTGACGCGATGGGATCTCGCGTTCGACGATTCCGGCGGCGACGTGCTGATGGAAACATCCGCCGGCGTTTTTGCGCGTCTGGCATCGGAAGCGGCGACCAAGGGATTGGAGCCGCCGACGCTGCTGGCGATGCTGAAGCATCCGCTATGCCGGCTTGGCCGGCTGCCTGGTGGATGGAAGGCGGCGATCGAGGGCCTCGAGCTTGCGGTCCTGCGCGGCACGCGGCCGCCCGCGGGCACCGCGGGGCTGCTGCGCGAATTCAATCGTTTCCGCGAGGAACTGGCAAAGCTGTGGCGCAGCGAGGTCTCCGCGCTGCACCGTGCGGAGCCGCGTGCGCGTCTGAAGGCGGAGGACCTCGATGGCATCCAGGCGCTGATCGATGCCCTGCAGAAGTCGTTGGCGCCGATCGAGAGTCTCGCGTCATCGAAACCGTACGACTTCGCCGAGCTCGCGCACCGCCATCGCGAGATCATGATCGAGCTGTCGCGCGACGAGCAGGGCATCCCGCTCGCCTTCGAGGAGCGCGAGGGCCTCGCACTCGCCAACGCCTTCGACGACCTCCTGCGCGGCGGCACCACCAGCGGATTGATGGTGACGCTGCCTGACTACGCCGACGTCTTCCAGACCGCGTTCGGCGATCGCGCGGTGCGGCGGCGGGACAGACCCGGCGCGCGGCTGCAGATCTACGGCCCGCTGGAATCGCGCCTGATGCAGGCGGACCGGATCATCATCGGCGGCCTGATCGAGGGCGTCTGGCCGCCGGCGCCGCGCATCGATCCCTGGCTCAGCCGGCCGATGCGGCACGAGCTTGGCTTAGATTTGCCGGAGCGCCGCATCGGCCTCTCCGCACACGATTTTGCGCAACTGCTCGGCGGCGACGAGGTCATCCTGACCCATTCCGCGAAGGCCGGCGGCGCACCGGCGGTCGCCTCGCGCTTCCTGCACCGGTTAGAGGCGGTCGCAGGCGACGAGCTCTGGAAGACGGCCATCCGCACGGGCGAAAAATACGTGCAGTTTGCGGGCGCGCTGGACCAGCCCGACGAGGTCAAGCCGGTCAAGCAGCCCGAGCCGCGGCCGCCGCGCGCGACGCGGCCGCTGAAGATGTCGGTCACCGCGATCGAGGACTGGCTGCGCGATCCCTACACGATCTACGCAAAGCACATTTTGCGGCTCGACGCGCTCGACCCCGTCGACATGCCGCTGTCGGCCGCCGACCGTGGCTCGGCGATCCACGATGCGCTCGGCGAGTTCACGGAAAGCTATGCCACGCGCCTGCCCGACGATCCCGCGCGCGTGCTGCGCGCGATCGGCGAAAAGTATTTTGCGCCGCTGATGGAGCGCCCCGAAGCGCGGGCGCTATGGTGGCCGCGCTTCCAGCGCATCGCGCGCTGGTTCGGTGAATGGGAGACGGTACGCCGCGACGTGATCGAGGTCATCACGGCGGAGACGCGGGGCGAGATCTCGATCAGGCTCGACCACGACCGCAGCTTCCAGCTCTCCGCCCGCGCCGACCGCATCGAGCGGCGCCAGGGCGGCAGCTATGCCATCCTCGACTACAAGACCGGGCAGCCGCCGACCGGCAAGCAGGTCCGCATGGGCCTGTCGCCGCAGCTCACCCTCGAAGCGGCGATCCTGCGCGAGGGCGGATTTCCAGACATCGACGCGGGTTCGTCCGTCAGCCAGCTCGTCTATGTGCGCCTGAGCGGCAACAATCCGCCGGGCGAGGAGCGCATCCTCGAGCTCAAGTATAGGCAAGGCGACGAGCCGCAGCCGCCTGACACGGCCGCCGCCGAAGCACGGGCCAAGCTCGAGGCGCTGATCCGCGCCTTCGAGGACGAGAATCAGGCGTATACCTCGCTGAACCTGCCGATGTGGACCAACCGCTACGGCACCTATGACGACCTCGCCCGGATCAAGGAATGGTCCGCGGCCGGCGGCCTGGGGATCGAGGAATGGTGAAGCTGCCGCGTCCCATTCCCGACGAGGTGCGTGCGCGGCAGGCGCGCGCGTCCGATCCGACCGCGTCGGCGTTCGTGTCGGCCAATGCCGGCTCTGGCAAGACCCATGTGCTGGTGCAGCGGGTGATCCGCCTGCTGCTGTCGGCCGTGCCGCCGGAAAAGATTCTCTGCATCACCTTCACCAAGGCCGCCGCCGCGAACATGGCCGAGCGCGTGTTCACGACGCTCGGTCATTGGGTGACGCTGGACGACAACGCGCTCGACGCGGCGATTAAGGCGGTCGGCATCCCACATCCCGATCGAAAACTACGCCGCGAAGCACGAAAGCTTTTCGCCTGCGCGCTGGAGACGCCGGGCGGATTGAAGGTGCAGACCATCCACGCGCTCTGCACCCGGCTGCTCCAGCAATTTCCGTTCGAGGCCAATGTTCCCGCGCGCTTTGCCGTGATCGACGAGCGCGACCAGACCGACATGATGGAGCGCGCCAATCTGAAGGTGCTGCTGGAAGCCGCGCGCGATCCGGAGACCGTCACTGGCCGCGCGCTGCTGACCGCGATGGCGAGCGCGGCCGACGTCACTTTCAAGGAGGTCGTGCGCGAGGCCTGTCTCAGCCGCGATCATTTCATGGCCTGGACCGACGAGGCCGGCAACGCCGGGGCAGCTGCTGAGCAGATGGCGGCGGTGCTGGGCGTGGAGGCGAGCGATCGGATCGAGGACGTCGAGACGGAAATTCTCGACGGTCCATTCCTGCCGCGGTCGCGCTGGGACGACATCGCCTTCGCGCTGGAGGACGGCAGCAAGTCCGACAACGACCAGGCCAGCCGGCTCCGCGAGGCCAAGGTGTTTTCCGGCGCCGCGCAGGTCGATGCCTATCTCGGCGTCTTCCTCACCGACGAAAAACTGCCGCGCAAGGCGGTGCTGACCAAGAAGTTTGGCGATCACAACCCATCTGTCGCCCGGCTGTTCGAGAACGAGGTGCAGCGCCTCAGCGGATTGATCGAGAAGCGCCGCGCGGTGACCATGCGCGACCGCACCGCGGCGCTGCTGCACATCGCGACCGCGGCCGCGGCGAACTACCGCCGCGAGAAGCAGGAGCGCGGGCTGCTCGACTACGACGACCTCATCGACAAGACGCTGGCGATGCTGAACCGCGTCGCTTCAGGCTGGGTGCATTACAAGCTCGACCGTGGCGTCGATCACGTCCTGATCGACGAAGCCCAGGACACAAGCCCGCGGCAATGGGATATCGTCGCGCACATCATTTCCGAGTTCACGGCGGGCGAAGGCGCACGCGAAGGACTGAACCGCACGGTCTTCGCCGTCGGCGACGAGAAGCAGTCGATCTTCTCGTTCCAGGGCGCCGACCCGCGCGAATTCGACGCGCGCAAGCGAGAGTTGGACCGTAAATTCACCTCGGCTGGACTGAAATTCGATCCAGTCGCCTTTACCTATTCGTTCCGGTCCGGCGCGGAAATCCTGCATTCCGTCGACCATGTGTTTCGCGAACCGGCGATCTACAAAAGCATTCACTCGATCGACATCGGCCACCCGCTGCACAATGCGCTCAGTGATGCCGGTCCGAGCGTCGTCGAGCTCTGGGATCTGGCCGTCGCCGACGACAGGCAGGAGATCGAGGGTTGGCGCGCGCCATTCGACGGCGTCGCTGCCACCAGCCCCGAAGTCAAGCTCGCGCGCCGCATCCAGACCGAGATCAAACGGCTGGTCGAGAGCGGCACGCTGACCGGGCACGAAGGTGAGCGCCGGCCGCTGCGTTATGGCGACATGCTGATCCTGGTGCGCCGGCGCGGCAATGCGTTCGACGCCGTGATCCAGGCGCTGAAGCACGCCAATGTTCCGGTCGCCGGCGCCGACCGGCTGAAGCTCACCGAGCACATCGCGATCATCGACCTGATGAACCTTGCGGACGCGCTGCTGCTGCCGCAGGACGATCTTGCGCTCGCGGTTGCGCTGAAGAGCCCGCTGTTCGGGCTCGATGACGACGACCTGTTTCAGTTGGCCCACGGCCGTAAGGGATCGCTGCGCCGCGCGCTTGCCGAACATGCAGCCACAAGCGAGACGTTCGCCACGGCACTGCGGCGGCTTGAAGCCTGCGAGGCGCGGTCGCGCGACGAGACTCCGTTCGCCTTCTACGCCTGGCTGCTCGGCGGCGACGGCGGACGCGCGCGCATCCTGCGTCGGCTCGGCCATGAGGCCAACGACGCGCTCGACGAGTTTCTGGAGCTGGCGCTGAATTACGAGCGCAAGGCACCGGCCTCGCTGCAAGGCTTCATGGCCTGGCTGCGCTCGGCCGATACCGAGGTGAAGCGCGACATGGAGATCTCGCGCGACGAGGTGCGGGTCATGACGGTGCACGGCGCCAAGGGCCTGGAAGCCTCCGTCGTGTTCATGGTCGACACGACATCATCGCCCGCGGACTCGCAGCGGGTCCGGCTGATCCACGTGCCGCGCGGCAATGGCAGCGAGGTCGTGGTCTGGGCCGGGCGCAAGGCCGATGATCCCAAGCCCGTCGCCGACGCACGCAAGGCCTTGATCGAGGAGACCGAGGACGAGTATCGCCGCCTGCTCTATGTCGCGATGACGCGCGCGGCCGATCGGCTGATCGTCGGCGGCTGCATGCCCGGCAACATGAAGACGGTGCGCAAGCTGAGCTGGTACGACCTCATCGACACCGGGCTCACCGGCTCGGGCCTGGACAAGCAGACGATCGAGACGCCGCTCGGTAAGGTGACCCGATTCGCCCGGCCGGAGGATGTCACGGCGCTCGGCACGCCTGCGATGTCGGTGGACCAGAGGGTCGCATTGCCGGCCTGGCTGCGGACACCGGTACCGCGCGAGACCGTCGATGACGACCCCGTGCGCCCTTCCGGCCAGTCGACCGAGGAAGGCCGTAGCGTGCGATCAGGCGAATCGGTGCAGTCGCGCGCGCTGGCGCTGCAACGCGGCACGCTGGTGCACCGGCTGCTGCAGTCCCTGCCCGACATCGCCACTGAGCGTCGGCGCGAGGCCGCGCTTGGCTTCATGGCACGCAACGCGCCCGACTGGACGACGGCCGACCGGACCGCGCTGGCCGACAAGGTGCTCGCCCTGATCGCCGAACCGCGCTTTGCCCCGGTGTTTGCCACCGGCAGCCGTGCCGAGGTCTCGATCGTCGGCCGATTGGACCGGCCTGGGCGGCCGCCAGCGCTGGTGTCGGGGCAGATCGACCGGCTGGTCGTTCGTCCGGACGAGGTTCTGATCGTGGATTTCAAGACCAACCAGGCGGCGCCCAAAAGCGCCGCGGAGGCGCCCGCCGCCTATGTCCGGCAGCTTGCGCTGTACCGGGCGGTGCTGGCGCGGCTTTATCCCCAAAAGCCGATCAGGGCCGTCTTGCTCTGGACCGAGGCCCTTGAATATATGGAGATTTCAGCCCCCGCGCTGGACGCGGCGCTGGCATCCCTTCATCTCAGTGTGAGCGTCCTTGACCCGGCAAGGGGCCGTTCATAGGTTGACGCCATGATCCCAAGCGCGATTCCCATGCGCGCCGATTCTTTCAACCGAGTGAGGTACTCCAATGGCCGTTAGCAAGGTTTCCGACGCCGATTTCGAAGCCGAAGTGCTCAAGGCGAACGGCCCCGTGGTCGTCGATTTCTGGGCCGAATGGTGCGGCCCTTGCCGCATGATCGCACCCGCGCTCGACGAGATCGCCGGCGCGATGGGCGACAAGGTCAAGATCGTGAAGCTCAACGTCGACGAGAGCCCGAAGACCGCGTCGAAATACGGCGTGATGTCGATCCCGACGCTGATGATCTTCAAGGGCGGCGAGATGGCCTCCCGCCAGGTCGGCGCGGCGCCGAAGGCGAAGCTGCAGCAGTGGATCACGTCCGCGGTCTGATCCGCCGCGCGTGTAACCGAGAATTCTTCAACGGCCGGCTACACGCCGGCCGTTTTATTTTTGCTCGACGGCAATCATGCCGATCTCGTTTCGGCGAGTTTGGCGAGACTGGCGAGAACATCGGGAAAGTCCGACGCGACAGCCGGACCGATCTCGGACGCTTGCGGTCCTCGCGCGTCGACGGCGTAAACGATCCGCGTGCGCTTCGGTCCAAGAGAATCGACAAGAGCTTCGATGCGATGGGCGACCTTGATGACGAGGTCGCCGACTCGCGTTTCGTCGATGAAGCACGCGTTCTCGCGGACCTCGATCAGCTGCGAGCGCAGCGCCTCCTCGCCGGGAGGCTTCATCGTGAACCAGGTCCCGGCCGCAAATGGCCCGTCAATGTCGATCTGCTCGATACCTGCGTTCCAGGTTTTCCAACCCGGCACGTCGCGGAGAATGCTCCAGATCGTCTCCGGGGCTGCCGATGTCTCGATAGCATATTCGTGTCGCCAGACATCTCCGTCATCCATGGCGCGCTCCCTCTTTGTTATGTACGCCGATAATGAGCGCGCTTCTCAAGAAGTCCAACCGTAGCCCGGATGGAGCGTAGCGTAATCCGGGGCGGCCGTCGCTTATGGCAAGATTCCCGGATTGCGCTTCGCTCCATCCGGGCTACAGAGCCGTCTGCTTGATCCAACCGGTCGCCAGCGCATTTGCCAGTTCCGGCTGATTGTTGCGGCGCGCGAGCGCGGCCATCGGCTCATGATCGTAAGCGATCTGGCGGAACGTCACCTGCCAAACACCGTCAACGAGCTCAAGAATCGCGTAGCGCGCGTGCGGCGTGCCGGCTTCGACGACATGCGGGAATGGATGCACGTCGCGATAGCCGGGGCTGCCGACGCTGCCGGGATTGACGATCAGCCGGCCGTCGCGCAACCGCACCGCGCGGGCGAGATGCGTGTGCGCGCAGAGGATCAGCGATTGCGTGATGCCTTGCGCGAACTGCTCGATGCGGTCGAGCGGCGATAACGCCACCGTGCCGTCGGGATGCACGGTATCGAGCCAATAGACTTCATCGTCATCGGGCGTCGCGTGGCAAAGGAAGACCTGCTCACGAAACACCCGCGTCATCGGCTGCGCGCGCAGCCAGTCGAGTTGCGCGGCATTGAGCGCTGCATGGGCCGGACGGTCCCATGAGCCCATCTTTTCCGGCGGGCGGTCGAGCAGATAGCGGTCGTGATTGCCGAGCACCTGCACGGCGTCGAGCTGCATCAGGATCTCGATGGTCCGGCGCGCATCGAGCGGGCCGCTCAGCATGTCGCCGAGATTGACAATGTCGGCGATGCCCTGCGCGCGGATGTCGGCGAGCACCGCCTCCAGCGCGAGATGGTTTCCGTGGACGTCGGCAATCGCGGCGAAGCGCATTGAGATTCCTGTAGGCCGGATGGAGCGAAGCGTAATCCGGGGCCTTGATCGTTTGTGGCGCGATTCCCGGATTGCGCTTCGCTCCATCCGGGCTACGCAACCTCTATGCAGGAGGCGTGCCGTTGATGCCCAGCACGTGGCCGGCGAGATAAAGCGAACCGGTGATCAGGATGCGCGGCGGCACCTCGTAGGCGAGCTTCGCCAAGCCACGCAGTGCGGCTTCGATGCCGGGCGCGGTCTCGACCCGCATGCCGAGGCTGCGCGCGGCATCCGCGAGGCGGTCGACCGGCATCGCATTCTCGGTGTCGGGGATCGGCACCGCGATGATGTGACGGGTCAGGCCGGCGAAATTGGCGAGAAAACCTTCCGCGTCCTTGTTGGCCATCATGCCCGCGATCACGACCAGCGGCCGCGAGACCCGCTCTTCGAGATCGCCGAGCGCGGCCGCCGCGACGCGCCCGCCTTCGGCATTGTGGCCGCCGTCGAGCCAGATATCCGAGCCCTGCGGTCCGAGCGCGAGCAGCTCGCCCGAGGTGATGCGCTGCATCCGCGCCGGCCATTCGGCGCCGACGATGCCCGCCTCGAAGGCCGCCTGGTTGACCTTGAAACTCGGGATCGCGCGCAGCGTCGCGATCGCAAGGCCGGCATTGTCGAACTGGTGGCGGCCGAACAGGCGCGGCGCCGCCAGATCCATCAGGCCGCGATCGTCGGAATAGACCAGACGCCCGTGCTCGACATTGACGTGCCAGCTCTCGCCCGCGGCAAACAGCGGCGCGCGCATGCGCCTAGCCTGCGCCTCGATCACCGCCATCGCCTCGCCCGTCTGCTCGGCGCAAACCACGGGCACGCCGCGCTTGATGATCGCCGCCTTCTCGCCGGCGATGGAGGTCAGCGTATCGCCGAGAAACTCCATGTGGTCCATGCTGACAGGCGTGATCACGCACGCCGCCGGCGTGTCGATCACATTGGTCGAATCGAGCCGGCCGCCGAGGCCGACTTCGAGCAGCACGACATCGGCCGGGTTCTGCGCGAACAGATGGAAGGCAGCCGCGGTCTTCAGCTCGAACACGGTCGCGGCTTCGCCGGCATTGACCCGCTCGACCTCTTCCAGCGCCGCGCGCAATTCGTCGTCGCCGACGAGCACCCCGCTGCCGACGCGGCCGAGACGGAAGCATTCGTTGATGCGGACGAGATAGGGCGAGGTGTAGGCATGGACACGCAGGCCGGCGGCCTCCAGCGTCGCGCGCAGATAAGCGAGCGTCGAGCCCTTGCCGTTGGTGCCGGCGATATGAATCACCGGCGGTAGCTTGCGTTCAGGGTGGCCAAGCCGCTCGAGCAGGCGGTGCATCCGCTCCAGCCCGAGATCGATGCGCTTCTGATGCAGGGCCGACAGCCGCCCGATCAATTCACCGAGCGGCGGCTTTGCGCTGTCAGAGGACGCGTTCACGCGTGCGGCGCGGCCGGCGCGGTCTCGGCGGCCGAGACGATCTGCGCCGGACTGACCACCGGCTGCACCGATTTCGATGCGCCTTCCTGCGCCGGCGCCTTGGTCAGCAGGCGGCAGAGCCGCGCCAGGGTCGGGCGCAGCTCGTGACGATGCACGACCATGTCGACCATGCCATGATCCTTCAGATATTCGGCGCGCTGGAAGCCTTCCGGCAATTTCTCGCGGATGGTCTGCTCAATCACGCGCGCGCCGGCAAAACCGATCAGCGCACCGGGCTCGGCGATCTGGACGTCACCCAGCATCGCATAGGACGCGGTGACGCCGCCGGTGGTCGGGTTGGTCAGCACGACGATGTAGGGCTGTTTCGCCTCGCGCAGCATCTGCACCGCGACGGTGGTGCGCGGCATCTGCATCAGCGACAGGATGCCTTCCTGCATGCGCGCGCCGCCGCTCGCGGCGAACACGATGAACGGCGATTTCTTCTCGACCGCGAGCTCGAGCCCGCGCACGATGGCTTCGCCCGCGGCCATGCCGAGCGAGCCGCCCATGAAATCGAAATCCTGCACGGCGACGACGATGGCGGCGCCTTCGAGCTTGCCGTAGCCGACCTTGATCGCGTCGTTGAGGTTAGTTCGCGCGCGGGCATCCTTGATGCGGTCGACGTATTTCTTCTCGTCACGGAACTTGAGCGGATCGGGCGTGACGTCGGGCAGCGCGACGTCGTACCAGGTCTCGTTGTCGAAGATCGACTTCAGACGCGCCACCGCGCCCATGCGCATGTGGTAGTTCGAGCCGGGGATGACGAACTGGTTGGCCTCGACGTCCTTGTAGAACACGAGCTGCCCGGAATCCGGGCACTTGATCCACAGATTCTCCGGCGTCTCCCGCCGCAGCATGTTGCGGATCTTCGGCCGGACCACATTGGTAAGCCAGTTCATGGTTTGCTCCGATGTGCGAGCCCCGCGGAAGGGCCGCCTGAAGGGATATATGGCGGCCGGGCCCCTGCCCGGCAAGCCGCCGTGTTCGCCCGCCCCAGAAGCGGAATTATGGCCTACTCCGCCGCCTGTTTCGCGCCCTTGACGCCCTGGGCCAGGGCCGCGGTCAGCTCGGCTACCGCGTTAACGGTTTTGGCGGTCGCCCGGCCCTCGGCGTCGAGGCTGTTCTTGAGCGCGTCGACCAACGCGGTGCCGACCACCGAACCATCGGCCTTCTCGGCAATGGCGCGCGCCGCCTCCGGCGTGCGGATGCCAAAACCAACGCAGATCGGCAGCTTGGTATGCCGCTTGATGCGCGCGACAGCTTCACCGACGGCATTCGCGTCCGCCGCCGCGGCACCGGTGATACCGGCGATAGAGACGTAGTAGACAAAGCCTGATGTGTTCGCGAGCACCGCGGGCAGGCGCTTGTCGTCGGTGGTCGGGGTCGCGAGGCGAATGAAGTTCAGGCCCGCCTTCAGCGCGGGAATGCAGAGCTCGTCGTCTTCCTCCGGCGGCAAATCGACGATGATCAGGCCGTCAACGCCTGATGTCTTGGCATCGGCCAAGAACTTGTCGACGCCGTAAATGTAGATCGGATTGTAGTAGCCCATCAGCACCAGCGGCGTGACGTTGTCGTCCTTGCGGAAGTCGCGCACCAGTTCCAGCGTCTTCTTCAAGGTCATGCCGTTCTTGAGCGCGCGCAGACCTGCCGCCTGAATCGAAGGACCATCGGCCATCGGATCGGTGAAGGGAATGCCGAGTTCGATGACGTCGGCGCCTGCCTTGGGCAGCGCCTTGACGATATCGAGCGACGTCGTGAGATCGGGATCGCCGGCCATCACATAGGTGACGAAGGCCGAGCGGCCTTGCTTCTTCAGTTCGGCAAAACGGGTGTCGATACGCGTGGTCACTTGCTCTTGCCCCTCAGGATGTCGCCGACCTGCGGGACGTCCTTGTCGCCGCGGCCGGAGAGATTGACGACCATCAGGTGATCTCTCGGCCGCTTCGGCGCGAGCTCCATCACCTTGGCGATGGCATGCGCGGGCTCGAGCGCGGGGATGATGCCTTCCAGCCGCGACAGCAACTGGAATGCTGCGAGCGCCTCGTCATCGGTCGCCGAGAGATAGTTGACGCGGCCGATCTCGTGCAGCCAGGAATGCTCGGGGCCGATGCCGGGATAGTCGAGGCCGGCGGAGATCGAATGCGCGTCCTGGATCTGGCCGTCCGCATCCATCAAGAGATAAGTGCGGTTGCCGTGCAGCACGCCGGGACGGCCGCCCGCGATCGAGGCCGCATGCAGTTGCGTGAGCCCATGGCCGGCGGCTTCGACGCCAAAGATTTCGACGGAGGGATCATCGAGGAACGGATGAAACAGGCCCATCGCGTTCGAACCGCCGCCGATGCAGGCGACCAGCGAATCCGGCAGGCGTCCCTCGACCTCCTGCATCTGCGTCTTGGTCTCGTTGCCGATGATCGACTGGAAGTCGCGCACCAGCGTCGGATAGGGATGCGGGCCCGCCACCGTGCCGATGCAATAGAACGTGTTGTGCACGTTGGTGACCCAGTCGCGCAGCGCCTCGTTCATGGCGTCCTTCAGCGTGCGCGTGCCCGACTGCACCGGGACCACGGTTGCGCCCAGCATCTCCATGCGGATGACGTTGGGCTGCTGCCGCTCGACGTCGACGGCGCCCATATAGACCACGCATTCGAGGCCAAAGCGCGCGCACAGCGTCGCGGTGGCGACACCGTGCTGACCGGCGCCGGTCTCGGCGATGATGCGCTTCTTGCCCATGCGCCGTGCCAGCATGATCTGGCCGAGCACGTTGTTCACCTTGTGCGAGCCGGTGTGGTTGAGCTCTTCGCGCTTCAGATAGATTTTTGCGCCGCCGAGATGCTCGGTCAGGCGCTCGGCGAAATAGAGCGGCGAGGGCCGGCCGACATAATTCTTGAGATAGCCGTTCATCTCGGCCTGGAACGCCGGATCGGCCTTGGCCGCCGTGTAGGCCTTCTCCAGATCCAGGATCAGCGGCATCAGGGTTTCGGCGACGAAGCGGCCGCCGAAAATGCCGAAATGCCCGCGCTCGTCGGGACCGCTGCGGTAGGAATTTGGTTTGGCGATGTTCATCGAACGCTCAACTCTTGACTTGCATCTTGGGTGGCGCGCGCGGCGCGAATGAAGGCCTTGATCATCTCGGGATCCTTGACGCCGGAGGCGCTCTCGACACCGGAGGAGACGTCGACGCCGCCGGCGCGCGTGACCCGAAGAGCCTCGGCGACGTTGTGGGCATCAAGTCCGCCCGAGACCATATACGGCAGCTTGAGTTCCAGGTTTTCGAGCAGATGCCAATCGAAGGCCGCGCCGAGGCCGCCCGGACGTGTCGCGTCCTTTGGCGCACGCGCGTCGAACAGGATGCGATCGGCAACCTCTGCGTAGCCAGGCAGCACGGCGAGATCGGCGGCGGTTGCGACCGGCACCGCTTTCATCACCGGACGGCCGAACCGCTGCTTGATGTCGCGCAGGCGCGCGACGCTCTCCTTGCCGTGGAGCTGAAGGATATCCGGCGACAGCGCGTCCATGATGTTGTCGAGCGTGGCGTCATCGGCATCGACCGTGAGCGCGACCTTGATCGCGCGCCGCTTCACCTGGCGGCCGAGGTCGCGGCCAAGCTCCAGAGAGACGTGCCGCGGCGACGGCGGAAAGAACACGAACCCCACCATGTCGGCGCCGGCGTCGAGCGCTGTTTCGAGCGTCTCGCGCGTGGACAGGCCGCAGATTTTGACGAGCAGGGACATGGTCTCAAAGCAGGTGAAGGCCGCGGGTCTGCGGCCGGAAAACCGGGTTTTCGGTTGCGGCCGCTTCTACAACGTCGCGCGCTGCTTGTCTCGCCCGATGGGCCCGTAAAGGCCCACCCCGGAGGGAACGGGGAGGCGCTGGGGCTCGGGCTTCGCTGCGGCCGCCTGGGCCCGCAGATCGGCCAGTTCGGTCCTGGCAGCCCGTGCATCCGCATCATTCCGGCGCGCCGCGCGCCGCCAGTGCCGCTGGCCGAGCCAGACCGCGCAGCCGCCCGCAACGACCCCGAGGGCCGCCACCAGGATGAGGAGCAGGAACAGCGGCAGCGTCACCGAGAATGACGGGTCGTTCGTAATGAAGGGGTCGAAAGAGACCGTGACGAAATGCCGGTTGGCGACGGCGAAGGTCACCAGGATCAGGCCCAGCGGAATCACGATCAGCGCGGTCAGGAACTTTCGCATCTCGCTTCGCTCGCCTTGAATCAAGCTTCCGGCCGCATCTCTCGCGACCGCGGAAAACCCTGACGCCGGCCTCAGTCTGGCGCGCCTGGATCCGGATGGTCGCGGTTCAGCCGTTCGCGCATTTCCTTGCCGGTCTTGAAGAACGGAACGCTCTTCTGATCGACGGGTACATGGGCGCCGGTGCGCGGATTGCGCCCTGCGCGCGCAGGGCGATGCTTGACCGAGAAGGCACCGAAGCCGCGCAACTCGACGCGATCACCGCGCGCGAGAGCCGCTACGATCTCTTCGAGAATCGCATTCACAATGTTCTCGACATCCCGCTGGTACAGATGCGGGTTGTGCTCGGCGATACGCTGAACAAGTTCGGATTTGATCATCGAGAGATAGGACCCGGAAGCGTGCGGATGACCATTTCCGTGAAAATACCGTGATCTGTCAAGACGCCAAATGAAGGTTGAGCGTCGGGAAAATGCGTGACAAATGCCGAAAAAGCGGGCTGACCCGTCACCCGCCAGACGGGAAAAGCCTCTGAAGCTCGCCCGGTTCCATCAATTTGACGCAGCCGGCTGCCACAGGGCCAGCATTCCATCCATTCCAAGTCGATCGACGGCCTGCGCGACGCCGGTTTGCCCGATCTGATGCGCAATCGAGCCTAAACCAAGCGCTTCCAGCGTGACGACAGCAGCCGTTTTGAGGAATGGCAGATCGCCAAAGCGGGGCTGGAGCTTGTAATCGCGGACGGTGAGGCCCTTCTTGACGCCCTTCTGCTCGACCAGCCAGGTCACCGCGGTCTTCTCGTCGCCGAGCTGATCGATCAGCTTGAGATCGATCGCCTGGCGTCCGGTGAAGACGCGGCCATCGGCGACTTTTTCGAGCTGCGTGTCATCCATGCCACGCCGCTCCTTCACCAATCCCTTGAACCAGGCATAGGAATCCTTCACCAGCGCATCGAGCGCGGCGCGTGCCTCGGGGCTGGTCGGCTCAAAACCGTTCGGCGCGGCCTTCAGCGGCGAGGATTTCACCTCCTCGACCTTCACGCCGACGGTCTTCAGCAGCTCCGTGACGTTGGGAAACTGGAACAGCACGCCGATCGAACCGACCAGCGAGCTCTGCTGGGCGATGATGTGGTCGCTCGCAATCGCGGTGATGTAACCGCCGGACGCCGCGAGGCCTTCGACCACGACGACGAGCGGCTTCTTCGCCTTCAACCTCACAAGCGAGTCATAAAGCTGCTCGGAGCCGGCGGTGGTGCCACCCGGCGAGTTGATGTGAATGATGACGGCGGCGGCCTGCGAGTTCTCCAGTCGCTCCAGCGCCTGGGTGCGCTCGGAGTCGCTGCGGATCAGGCCATCGATCTGGACCCGCGCGATCGAGCCGGCGGATGCGAACGTGCCGCGCGCACCGGGTGTTGCGATCAGCGCGAAGCCCGCAATCGCCGCGATCGCGATCAGCGCAGCCAGCACGCGCCAGAACGTCAGCTTGCGACGAATCCTGCGACGATCGACGATGATGTCCGAATCGAGCGACATCGGAATATCTCCAAATGAAAGGCTGGGCGCGTTGTGCCGTCACAGCGTGACCATTGGCTTATCTGGATACATCAATTGCGGCGTAATTTGAAGAAAACAAGGCTGGGGTAGCCCGGATGGAGCGCAGCGCAATCCGGGACCGCTTTCGATCGTGGCGAGGCCCCGGATTTCGCTGCGCTCCATCCGGGCTACAAGCCGCAAACAAAAAAGCCCCGGCGCGAACCGGGGCTTTGATGGTTGCGAAACAGGCGTTTCGCTTACTTGTCGCGGTTCTTGAGCGCGGTGCCGAGGATGTCACCGAGCGTCGCCCCCGAATCGGAGGAGCCGTACTGCGCGATGGCTTCCTTCTCTTCGGCGACTTCGAGCGCCTTGATCGACACCTGGACCTTGCGGGCCTTCTTGTCGAACTGGATCACGCGGGCATCGACCTTCTCGCCGACGGCGAAGCGCTCGGCGCGCTGGTCGTTGCGATCACGGGCGAGCTCCGAACGCTTGATGAAGGTCGAGAAGTCGGTACCGGTGATCTTCACCTCGATGCCGCTTTCCTTCACTTCGAGCACTTCGCAGGTCACGACCGCGCCCTTCTTGACATCGCCCGGCTCGGCGAAGGGGTCGCCTTCGAGCTGCTTGATGCCGAGCGAGATGCGCTCCTTCTCGACGTCCACATCGAGCACCACGGCTTTCACCACGTCGCCCTTCTTGTAGTTGTCGATCACCTGCTCGCCCGGAAGCTTCCAGTCGAGGTCGGAGAGATGGACCATGCCGTCGACGTCGCCCTCGAGGCCCAGGAACAGACCGAACTCGGTCTTGTTCTTGACCTCGCCCTCGACCACCGAACCGGTCGGGTGACCTTCGACGAAGACCTCCCACGGGTTGCGCATGGTCTGCTTGAGGCCGAGCGAGATGCGGCGCTTGACGGAATCGACTTCCAGCACCTGCACTTCGACTTCCTGCGAGGTCGAAACGATCTTGCCGGGGTGCATGTTCTTCTTGGTCCACGACATCTCGGAGACGTGGATCAGGCCTTCGATGCCCGGCTCGAGCTCGACGAACGCACCGTAGTCGGTGATGTTGGTGACGCGGCCGGTGAAGCGGGCACCCAGCGGGTACTTGGCTTCGATGCCCTGCCACGGATCGTCCAGCAGCTGCTTCATGCCCAGCGAGATGCGGTGCGTCTCGTGGTTGATCTTGATGATCTTGACCTTCACGGTCTGGCCGATCGAGAGCACCTCGGTCGGGTGGTTGACGCGGCGCCACGCGATGTCGGTGACGTGCAGCAGACCGTCGATACCGCCGAGATCAACGAACGCACCATAATCGGTGATGTTCTTGACCACGCCGTCGATGACCTGACCCTCTTCGAGGTTCTGCACCAGCTCCTGACGCTGCTCGGCGCGGGTCTCTTCGAGAACCGTGCGGCGGGAGACGACGATGTTGCCGCGGCGGCGATCCATCTTGAGGATCTGGAACGGCTGCGAGTTGTTCATCAGCGGCGCAACGTCGCGGATCGGACGGATGTCGACCTGCGAGCGCGGCAGGAAGGCCACGGCACCGTCGAGGTCGACGGTGAAGCCGCCCTTGACCTGGTTGAAGATGACGCCGTTGACCTTCTCGTTGTTCTGGAAGGCCTTCTCGAGCTTGCCCCAGCTCTCCTCGCGGCGCGCCTTGTCGCGCGACAGCACGGCTTCGCCGAGGGCGTTCTCGATGCGATCGAGGAACACTTCGACCTCGTCGCCGACCTTGATCTCGCTGTCACGGCCGGGGCCGGAAAATTCGCGCAGGGCAACGCGGCCCTCGGTCTTCAGGCCGACGTCGATGACGGCCATGTCTTTCTCAATTGCAACCACCTTGCCCTTGACGACGGAGCTTTCCTGCAGGTTGCCACCTGCGAAGGACTCGTCGAGCATCGCGGCGAAATCGTCACGCGACGGGCTATAGGTATCAGCAGAAGTCGAAGCCATTTGTTCTCCAGTTGCGGATGTCGTGCCGGCCGTTGGGTTCATGGGCGCATCGCACACGCAGTGTCGGAAGGTCCGCAAGACCTTCGAGCGACCGCTCGCTGCTCCGGCATGGAGGCGGAGCAGCGGAGGCGGGCCGGCTGAGGCCCGCGCGTTCGATACGTGGAAATCTTGGTCCGGAGCCTGGATCGCGCCGGGCCCAAACAGGGGACCGGGGTATCGACCTCAAAGAGCGGGAGCGGGCGCTTCCTCCAATGACGGCGGCGGCTTAACCCCGCGACCGGCCCGCTCGGACGGCCTCGATAATGTCGATGGCGGCCCGGACGCCGCCTTCTATATCCAGTTGGGAGTTATCTAGCAAGTAAGCATCCGGGGCCGGTTTCAAGGGCGCAATCGGCCGGTTCTTGTCGCGCTCGTCGCGCCGGATGATGTCGGCGAGCACCGCCGCCTCGTCCGCCTCCTCGCCCCTCGCCTTGGCCTCCATGGTCCGGCGGCGGGCGCGGACCTTGGGATCGGCGACCACGAAGATCTTCACGTCGGCATGGGGGCAGATCACGGTTCCAATGTCCCGGCCGTCGAGCACGGCGCCGGGCGGATCGGCGGCGAATTGCCGCTGGAAATTGAGCAGGACCTCGCGAACCCTGGGGATCGCCGAGACGATCGAGGCGCCCTCGCCGGCCTCTTGGGTCTTCAGGGCGGGATTGCCGAACTTTTCGGGATCAAGCTCCAGCGCAGCCTGCACCGCAGCCACCTCGTCCCGGAGATCGTGACCGGATTCCATCAAGGCATAGGCCACCGCGCGGTAGATGACGCCGGTATCGAGATGACGATAGCCGTAATGATGGGCGAGGCGCTTGCCGAGCGTCCCCTTGCCCGAGGCCGCGGGCCCGTCGATGGCGATGATCATGAAAACTCGGCCCCTAGCGAACGCATCATCGGGATGAAGTCCGGGAAACTGGTGGCGATGAAGGCGGTGTCGTCGACGGTCACGGGTTGGTCGGAGGCGCAGCCCATCACCAGCGCGGACATCGCGATGCGATGATCCATGTGCGTGGCGACAGTGCCGCCGCCCGGAACGTGGCCGCGCCCCTCGACGATCAGATCGTCACCGGAGACCTCGACTTTCACGCCGTTGACACGGAGCATGGCGGCGGTGGCCTCCAGGCGGTCGGATTCCTTGACCCGCAGCTCGTGCAGGCCGCGCATGATCGTCGTGCCCTCGGCGAAGGAGGCCGCCACCGCCAGCACGAGATATTCGTCGATCATCGACGGCGCGCGCTCCGGCGGCACCTCGACGCCACGCAGTTTCGACGCGCGTACGCGCAGCTGCGCCATCGGCTCGCCGGCATCGCCGCGGACTTCGCTTTCCTCGATCGAGGCGCCCATTTCACGCAGCGTGGTGAACAGGCCGGTGCGCAGCGGATTGGTCATCACGTCGGACAGGACGACATCGGAGCCTTCGACGATCAGCGCCGCGACGACCGGGAAGGCCGCCGAAGAGGGATCGGCGGGCACCACGACGGTGGCGCCATGCAGCTCGGGCTGGCCAATCAGCGTGATGCGGCGGCCGTGCTGCCCCTCCTGCGCGGAGGTGATGTCGGCGCCAAAGTGCTTCAGCATCAGTTCGGTATGGTCGCGGCTGGCCTCGGTCTCGATCACCGTCGTGGTGCCGGGCGCGGCCAAGCCCGCCAGCAGCACGGCCGATTTGATCTGGGCCGAGGCGACCGGGGTCTTGTAGGTGATCGGCAGCGGATCGCGCGCGCCCTGGACGGTCAGCGGCAGACGGCCGCCCTCGCCGCCGGACACCACTTTGGCGCCCATTTTCTCGAGCGGATCGAGGATCCGGCGCATGGGGCGGCTGCGCAGCGAGGCATCGCCGTCGAAAACCGCCGAAATCGGGCAGCCGGCGACGGCGCCCATGACGAGCCGGCAGCCGGTGCCGGAGTTGCCGAAATCAAGCGGCGCCCTGGGCTCGGCGAAGCCGGCAACGCCCACGCCGTTCACCTTCCAGGCGAAATCGCCGGTACGCTCGACCCTGGCGCCCAGCGCCTGCATGGATTTTGCGGTGTTGAGGACGTCCTCGCCCTCGAGCAGGCCAGAAATCTTGGTCTCGCCGACCGCGAGCGCGCCCAGGATGAGGGCGCGGTGGGAGATCGACTTGTCCCCGGGGACCCGTACTTTCCCGGTCAGGGGACCGCTTGCGCGCGACTGAAGCGGCGTCGGCTTGTCGGAATCAGTCAAGTTTGTGTCCTTGGATAGGCCCGAAACGTCCCTGCGGGGCTCGCGGGGCAGGTACCACAAGGTCTGCCCGCCGTCACGGGCATGTCTTTCTCCCGTAATGCGCTATTGACAGCGGGCCGCCAACTAGCCAAGTGAAACACCGCTTTTCAGACATTCCCAGGATTCCTGCCGTGGCCAAGTCCGAACTCGGAACCAAACGTATTTGCCCGACCACGGGCAAGAAATTCTATGACCTCAACAAGAATCCGGTGATCTCGCCCTATACCGGCGAAGTCGTACCGATCGCGCCAGTGGCGCCGGCTCGCGCAACCCGCGGCGCCGAACCTCGCCACACGCCGGCTGCCGACACCACGCCGGAGCCGGCAGAGGTCGAAGAGGTCTCGCTCGAGGAGGCCGACGCCGAGGAGAACACCGGCAAGGTCAAGGCCGCGGTGCCCGAATCCGAGGACGACATCGAGGTCGACGAGACCATCGAAGACGATGACGACGATGATTCGACCTTTATCGCCGACGACGAAGAGGGCGATGAGGACGTTACCGACATCATTGGTGATGTCGGAGGTGATGAAGAGACTTGAGATCAGCCCTGATCTGTGAAAAAGGGTGCACCGCGCGAGTCACCAGGCTCGCCGGTCGGGAGTGATCCGAAAGGATCGTCCCAATTGGAAGACTAAGGGGCCATAGCTCAGCTGGGAGAGCGCTTGCATGGCATGCAAGAGGTCGGCGGTTCGATCCCGCCTGGCTCCACCAGCCTTCGCTGGCTTCGCCAGCTTCGGCTCGGCAAGCCCATCGTAGCGAAGGCTGTCGCGGCGTAGCCCGAAGGGCGAAGCCGGGCTTTAGCAGATCGAAAGCGGATGTAAGCTCTCCCTCGACAGCTCGGGAGCCTGCCGTGAGATACGTCTACATTCTCGAGAGCCTTGATTCCCTCCATTTCTATGTCGGGATCACTGACGACCTGCGCGCCCGACTGACAAAGCACAATGCCGGCGAGGTGCCACACACGTCGAAATTCGGACCTTGGCGTCTCAAGACTTACATTGCGTTCAGCAACGAGAAGCAGGCCGTCGCGTTCGAGAAGTACCTGAAGTCAGCGTCCGGCCGCGCCTTCGCCAAAAAGCGCCCCTAGCCCCCTACTCCCCGATCACCGCATTCAACCGGTCGCGCAGCGCGACGATCTCGTCCTTCATCGCGACCAGTTCCGAAACCGAGCAATCCGACGCCGCCAGGATCGAATGCGGCACGGCACGCGCTTTTTCCTTCAAGGCGTGGCCCTGCGGGGTCAGCGCGATCAGCACCTGACGTTCGTCCTCGCGCGAGCGTGTGCGCTTGACGAGGTGCGCGGCCTCGAGGCGCTTGAGCAGCGGCGTTAGGGTGCCCGAATCGAGGAACAGCTTTTCGCCGATGTCCTTGACCGGCACGTCGTCGCGCTCCCACAGCACCAGCATCACCAGATATTGCGGGTAAGTCAGGCCGAGCCGGTCGAGCAGCGGCTTGTAGACGCGGTTGAAGGCATGCGCGGCCGAATAGACCGCGAAGCAGATCTGGTTGTCGAGGCGCTGCGGGTCCAGCGCCGATAATTTCCGGGGCATCGAGAATCTCACGCGGTTTCCTCCATTCTGGGACCGGGCGGCCGTACATTCAATTGCGAACAATTAAATGTGAGGCATGCAAATTTCAATTGCGCGCAATCTAATTGTTTGCGATGTAGGTTCCACCCCAACCCGAACACCCGAGGAGACGAAAATGTCCGTGAACGTCCTGTACAAGACCAGCGCCAAAGCCACCGGCGGCCGCGACGGCCATGCGGCGACCCTCGACGGCGCGCTCGACGTCAAGCTCACCACGCCGAAGGAGCTCGGCGGCGGAGGCGGCGCCGGCAACAATCCCGAGCAGCTGTTTGCGGCGGGCTATGCCGCCTGCTTCATCGGCGCGATGAAGTTCGTGGCCTCGCAGGGCGGCCCGAAGGTTCCGGCTGACGCCTCTGTCACCTCCACCGTCGGCATCGGCCCGCGCTCGGCCGGTGGCTTCGGTCTCGACATCGACCTCGCCGTCTCGCTGCCGGGCCTTGCCCGCGCGGAAGCCGAAGCGCTGGTCGAGAAGGCCCACCAGGTGTGCCCCTACTCCAATGCCACGCGCGGCAATGTCGACGTTCGCCTGACGGTCGTCTGATCAAACGGCGGATTGGCTGGCCCGAGATCCCCCTCGGGCCGGCCGCTTTCCTTTGGTTTTGTTGTTGCCACGCCGCGGGATTGCACGGCGGCACCGCATACGCCCCTACGCGCCAAGCCATTGCTGGCGCAAAAAAACCTCGCTACGCCTGTGATCAACGACCGACACAGGGGAAGCGAAGGCATGACTGAAGCCGTTTTGGGCGCAATGAGCGGACTGCGCGTCATCGATCTCACGCGCGTGCTTGGCGGTCCCTACTGCACCCAGATCCTCGCCGACCACGGCGCCGACGTGATCAAGGTCGAGCCGCCCGCCGGCGACGAGGTGCGCGACTGGGGCCCTCCGTTCCATGAGGAAGACGCGGCCTATTTCATCGGCATCAACCGCAACAAGCGCTCGATCGGCCTCGACCTCGCCTCCGAGGGCGGCCGAATCGTGCTGCTCAAGATGCTGGAGACCGCCGACGTCCTGATCGAGAATTTCAAGCCGGGCACGCTGGAGAAATGGGGCATCGGCAACGATGTGCTCAGCAAGAAATTCCCGCGCCTGGTGCATTGCCGGATCTGCGGCTTCGGCGCCGACGGTCCGCGCGGCGGCAATCCCGGCTATGACGCCATCATCCAGGCCATGACCGGCATGATCGCGGCGACCGGTTCGCCCGAGAGCGGTCCGATGCGGATCGGCGTGCCGCTGGTCGACATCACCACCGGCCTCTATGCGGCGATCGGCATCCTGATGGCGCTGTCGGAGCGACAGCGCTCTGGGAAAGGCCAGTTCCTGGAGACGACGCTGTACGAGACCGGCCTCGCCATCATGCATCCGCACACCGCGAATTATTTCATGCACGGCAAGCCGCCGTCGCTCACCGGCAACGAGCATCCCAACCTCGTGCCTTACGCGATCTTCCCGACCAGGACCGACAACATCTTCATCGGTGTCGGCAATGACGGCACCTTCCGCAAGCTTGCCAAGGAGATCGGCAAGCCCGAGCTCGGCACCGATCCGCGCTTTGCCCGCAACAAGGACCGCATCGCCAATCGCGAGGCGCTGCGGGCCGAGTTGGCCGCCGTGTTCAGCCAGCACGAGGCCGAGCCGCTGTGCAATCGTCTGCTCGCCGCCGGCCTGCCCGCAGGTCCCGTGCAGAAGATCGACCAGGCGTTGACGAACGCGCACACGATCGCCCGCGGCGATGTCATCGAGAAGGACTGGTACAAGGGGGTGGCCTCGCCGATCCGGCTCGATCGCAGCAAGCCGAGCCTGCGCCGTCTGCCGCCGAAATTCAGCCAGCACTCGGCGGAGGTGCTCGGCGAGTTCGGCTACTCCAAATCGGAGATCGACGCGATGGTCGAGCAGGGCACCGTCTGCGGCCCCGAGCGCAAGCGCTAAACGCCCTCGCCGCCTCACCCGAGCAAATGCCGCACTGCGGCGCGGGCACGCATGTGCACCGCGAACGGAGGAGGCTGCGCGCTCGGCATTCGCCTATTTGACGGCTTCCCTTTTGGCCGCGCTTGCTGCTTTCGTTTCTCCCGCTTACACAGTCATGTGAACGTCATATGGCGCTGCTAGCGCAAGCGCTTCTTTTTGACGGCCAAGGGAGGTTTACTTGATGGCTCTTCGACACTTTGGGGCGGCTGCCGCAGTTGCGATCACGATCGGCATGGGCGCATCGCCGGCCTTGGCCGTGACCGAAATCCAGTGGTGGCACGCGATGACCGGCGCCAACAACGACGTCATCGTCAAGCTCGCCACCGACTTCAACGCCTCGCAGACCGACTACAAGGTGATCCCGACCTACAAGGGCAACTATCCCGATACGATGAACGCCGGCATCGCGGCGTTCCGCGCCGGCAACGCCCCGCACATCATGCAGGTGTTCGAAGTCGGCACCGCGACCATGATGGCCGCGACCGGCGCCGTAAAGCCCGTCTACAAGCTGATGGCCGAGGCCGGCGAGAAGTTCGACCCCAAGATCTACCTGCCCGCCATCACCGGCTACTACTCGACCTCGAAGGGCGAGATGCTGTCCTTCCCGTTCAACTCGTCGTCGACCGTCATGTGGGTCAACCTCGACGAGCTCAAGAAGGCGAACGTCGATATCCCCAAGACCTGGCCCGAAACGTTCGAGGCCGCCAAGAAGCTGAAGGCTGCGGGTCATGACACCTGCGGCTTCTCCGGCTCCTGGGTCACCTGGGTCAATCTCGAGCAGCTCTCCGCCTGGCACAACGTGCCGCTCGCCAGCAAGGCCAACGGCCTCGACGGTTTCGACACCGTGCTCGAGTTCAACGGCCCTCTCCAGGTCAAGCATCTCGAAACCCTGGTCGAACTCCAGAAGACCAAGACCTACGACTATGCCGGCCGCACCAACACCGGCGAAGGCCGCTTCACCTCCGGCGAATGCCCGATCTACCTGACCTCGTCGGCGTTCTTCGGCAACGTCAAGGCGCAGGCCAAGTTCAACTTCACCGCCGTGCCGATGCCTTACTATCCGGACGCCAAGGGTGCGCCGCAGAACTCGATCATCGGCGGTGCCTCGCTCTGGGTCATGGGCGGCAAGTCGGCCGAGGAATACAAGGGCGTTGCGAAATTCCTGACCTTCCTCTCGGACACCGATCGCCAAGTCTACATCCACAAGGCCTCGGGCTATCTGCCGATCACCAAGGCGGCCTACGCCAAGGCGAAGGAAGAAGGTTTCTACAAGGATCAGCCCTATCTCGAGACCCCGCTGCTCGAACTGACCAACAAGGAGCCGACCGAGAATTCGCGCGGCTTGCGTCTCGGCAATATGGTTCAGCTCCGTGACGTCTGGTCGGAAGAGATCGAGCAGGCGCTGGCCGGCAAGAAGACCGCCAAGCAGGCGCTCGACGCCGCCGTCGAGCGCGGCAACACGATGCTGCGTCAGTTCGAAAAGACCGCCGTCAAGTGAGGCGATGAGCGGCAGGCCGGTAAGCCGGCCTGCCGCTCAGCTGACATCATGCAAAAGCAAGCCATTTTCCAGTCAAAGCTATTGCCCTACGCGCTGGTTGCGCCGCAACTCGCGATCGTCCTGATATTCTTCTACTGGCCTGCGCTGCAGGCGGTCATCCAGTCCTTCCTGCTCCAGGATGCCTTCGGTCTCTCGAGCACCTTTGTCTGGTTCGAGAATTACATCGAGCTGTTCAAAGACCCCGCCTATTTCGAGGCGGTCGTCCGTACGTTCGTCTTTTCGTTCGCCATCGCCGTCTCGTCGCTGTCCTTCGCGCTCTTGCTCGCCGTGATGGCGGACAAGCCGCTGCGCGGCTCAATGCTCTACCGCACGCTGCTGATCTGGCCCTATGCGGTGGCGCCGCCCGTGGTCGGCGTGCTCTGGATCTTCATGCTGCATCCCTCGCTCGGCGTGCTGTCGCGCTATCTGCGCGGCCTGGGTGTCGACTGGAATCCGCTGCTCGACGGCAACCAGGCGGCTGGGCTGATCATCCTCGCCGCGGCGTGGAAGCAGATCTCCTATAATTTCCTGTTCTTCCTCGCCGGCCTGCAAGCCATCCCCCGAAGCGTGTTCGAGGCCGCCGCGATCGACGGCGCCCGTCCGATGCGCCGGTTCTGGACCGTGACCTTCCCGCTGCTGTCGCCCACGATCTTCTTCCTGCTGGTCGTCAACATCGTCTACGCCTTCTTCGACACCTTCGGCATCATCGACACCATGACCCGCGGCGGTCCCGGCACATCGACGGTCACGCTGGTCTACAAGGTCTATTCCGACGGCCTGCTCGGCGGCAATCTCGGCAGCTCCGCGGCGCAGTCGGTGATCCTGATGGTCATGGTGATCGTGCTGACGGGAATCCAGTTCCGCTTCGTCGAACGCAAGGTGACCTACTGATGGTCGAAGAAGAGGGCTTTCGGCGCTACGTCGCCCACGCGATTCTCTGGATCGGGATCGCGATCGTCGCATTCCCGGTCTACATCGCGATCGTCGCCTCGACCCAGGACAACGCCCTGATCGCGAACGGGCAGATGTCGCTGCTGCCGGGCGGCCATTTCTTCGAGGTCTACTACAAGACCATCTTCGTCGGCACGAGCGGCTCGACACGCGAGCCCGTCGGCAACATGATGCTGAACTCGCTGGTGATGGCGCTGGCGATCGCGATCGGCAAGATCGCGATCTCGATCATCTCGGCCTATGCGATCGTGTATTTCCGCTTTCCGTTCCGGATGGCGATCTTCTGGATCATCTTCATCACGTTGATGCTGCCGGTCGAGGTGCGCATCTACCCGACCTACAAGATCGTCGCCGATCTGCACATGCTCGACAGCTATGCCGGCCTCGCGCTGCCGCTGATCGCGTCGGCCACCGCGACGCTGCTGTTCCGCCAGTTCTTCATGACCGTGCCGGACGAGCTGCTGGAGGCCTCGCGCATAGACGGCGCCGGCCCCTTGCGCTTCTTCTGGGATACGCTGCTGCCGCTGTCGCGCACCAATATGGCGGCGCTGTTCGTGATCCTCTTCATCCTCGGCTGGAATCAATATCTCTGGCCGCTGCTGATCACCACGCGCGACGACATGCAGACCATCCAGGTCGGCATCCGCAAGATGATCACCACCACCGACGCGCTGACCGAATGGCCGATCGTGATGGCGACCGCCGTGCTGGCCATGCTGCCGCCGGTGTTCGTCGTCGTCGCCATGCAGAAACTGTTCGTGCGCGGCCTGGTCGAGACGGAAAAGTGAGGGGGCGAGTGGTGAGTAGCGAATGGCGAATGGAAAGCCTTTTGACGGCTCTCGCGTGCATGCCTTCCCAATTCGCCACTCCCCATTCGCCATTCGCTGGAAAAACTCATGGCTAACGTCACCCTGCGCAACGTCCGCAAGACCTACACCGGCGGCTTCGAGGCCATCAAGGGCGTCAATGTCGACGTCGCCGACGGACAGTTCTGCGTGCTGGTCGGCCCTTCCGGCTGCGGCAAGTCCACGCTGCTGCGCATGGTCGCAGGTCTCGAGACCGTCACCGGCGGCGAGATCGACATCGGCGGCCGCGTCGTCAACCAGATCGAGCCCGCCGATCGCGACATCGCGATGGTGTTCCAGAACTACGCGCTCTATCCGCATATGAGCGTCTTCAACAACATGGCCTACGGCCTGCGCAACCGCGGCATGGCGGAGGCCGAGGTCAAGACCCGCGTCGAGGAAGCCGCGCGCGTGCTCGAGCTCGCGCCGATGCTGGAGCGCAAGCCGCGTCAGCTCTCCGGCGGCCAGCGCCAGCGCGTCGCCATGGGCCGCGCCATCGTGCGCCAGCCAAAAGTGTTTCTGTTCGACGAGCCGCTGTCGAACCTCGACGCAAAGCTGCGCATCGCGATGCGCGTCGAGATCCGCAAATTGCAGCGCCGGCTCAACACGACCTCGATCTACGTCACCCACGACCAGCTCGAGGCGATGACGCTCGCCGACGTTCTCGTGGTCATGAATGGCGGCCAGGTCGAGCAGATCGGCAATCCGCTCGCGATCTACGAGAAGCCGGCGACGACCTTCGTCGCCTCCTTCATCGGGGCGCCGCCGATGAACCTGATGTCGACGCGCGCCGATGAGATCAAGTCACAGCTCGGCGGCGGTGCGACCGAGGCCGGCATCCTCGGCATCCGCCCGGAAGATTTCGTCATCACCGACCAGACCCCGGCCGGCGGTGTCGCACTGCCCCTGACCGTGGAAGCGATCGAGCGCGTCGGTGCCGAAACCTTCGTCTATGGCACCCGGGCCCAGGACGAGCAGCGCGTCGCCGCCACCCCCGGCGAGCTGCCGCCCGGCGAGGTCATCGTCCGCATTCCCGGAACCGAGGCCCCCGCCATCGGCGCGAGGATCCGCGTCGCGGCGGTACGGGCGAAGCTGCACCTTTTCAGCGGCGACGGGCGGACGCGGATCGAGGCCTGACCGGCTCCGAGGGGCCGGCCAATCAAAAACGCGAAAAACAACCCCATGCACAGTAGCCGGGGGTTTGTTTTCATTGGAGAAATCGTCCCGCTAATTCGTCATGCCCGGGCTTGTCCCGGGCATCCACGTTCTTGGTGCCGCGAGTGAGGCCGTGGATGGCCGGGACAAGCCCGGCCATGACGATGCGGAGGCATTTTGGGCGACGGCAGGCAATCGCCAATCCACAGGGCTCCCGCTACGTCCTTGAACCGACACGGGGTTATGACCATATTGCTGACCAAGGGGCGCCGCTTCCGGGCCCTGAAATGCCAAAGTCGCTTCGAGAGGACTTTGTAAACTATGTCTCGTGTTCCCACGCTTTCCAGTCCGTTCCTTCTGGGCTTCGACGAGATCGAGCGCGTGCTCGACCGCGTCGTCAAAGGCGCCGACGGCTACCCTCCCTACAATATCGAGAGGTGCGACCGGTCGGACGGCCAGCCCGAGCGGCTGCGGATCACGTTGGCGGTCGCCGGATTCACCCGCGACCAACTCGATGTAACCATTGAGGAAAACCAGCTCGTGATTCGCGGGCGTCAGCAGGACGACAAGACCCGGCAATACATCCATCGCGGCATTGCCGCGCGCCACTTCCAGCGCACCTTCGTGCTGGCGGAGGGGATGCTCGTGCTGGGCGCGGATTTGAAGAACGGGCTGCTGTCGGTCGATCTTGCCCGGCCTGAACCGGAGAGGATCGTTAAGACAATCGCTATCAATGAGCACGAATAATGGAACGAGTAGCGGACTCGACCGCTTAGTTTCTGTGAAGGAGTCGAGACCATGAGTGAAGGTCACGTTGCGTTCGAATACGAAGCCAAGAACGTCTCGCCCGAGACGCTGGCAACCCTCGGCGAGGGCCATATCGCCTATGTGAAGCAGATCCGCTCCGAGGATGTACCGGGCCTGTTTCCCGAGGCGCCGAAAATCGCGCCGGGCCTCAAGCTCTTCGCGCTCCACGCCGCCGACGGCACGCCGATCATGCTGACCGACAGCCGCGAAGCCGCGGTCGCGAATGCCTGGAGCAACGAGCTGCAGGCGGTGAGCGTCCACTGACACGCGCGCGCTCTCGCGCGCGACAGACGAATTCAAATGCGCGGGCATGCCTCAAGCAAGGCGGCCCGCGTATTTTTTTGCGCCCGCCAGATGACGAGCCCCCTCACGGTGAGGGCACTTGCTAGGGTGTGTATTCATGAAGCTGTCGCCTCAGCTCCTGATATGCAGTCCTGCTTCATCCCCGAAACCAGACAAAGAAACCCCGCCGCGGCACGTCCGCTAAGGGCCATAAGTCGACATCGCAGGCTTGGCCTAAAAAACGACGCTGCCGACTGAAGCGGCCTTACTTTTTTGGTAGCAGCCCCAAAACAAACCATTGAGCCGGAAAGAGGGGAAAGAACAGCGCTCCCCAGAGGAACCAAATGCGTTTAGACCGGCCTCTCTCTGCCGCAAAGTTCGCCGTTACGCGCCCGCACCAAAACATCAACCCGATGACGACCAAGCTAAACATGATCGAGCCGAGCATGGGGTAGCTCCTGCCGATAGGTCCTTCGCCTGTACCATACAGGATTGGCGTCGCAGCGCGATAACACGCAAATCACATCCGCATGAGAATTGATCGGCGACTGCGAACTTGGGCTGAACCTCCAAGTGCGAAGGTCTGTTCTGGGTCAAAAGCTGCGGTCAGCTCAACCATCGTGTGACGTCCGCTTTCCCGTAGACAGCCGACATCGCGACGCCTCTTACGCTGGTCAGCTGGCGTTATTCTGCTCAACCAAAAGCAGTCATGTGTCGATCTCGGTCTGAAGATGAATGGAGCTCGATGAGATGTTTCGCATTTTATGGCACAGGTAACCCTTGCGCGCCGGTTTCGCCGAGCGCACTCTTGCAGAGCGCTTTCACAAGAACTACGGAGGGTGCGACCATGCCACGGGTCAAGCAAGCTTCGAAGCAGAAACGCACAGCCAAAGCCGCCACCGTGAAGGTGCTAGGTGCGGCCGGACTGGGTCTTTCGCTGGCGAGTAGCGCATCCGCATCCACGATGCCCGCTACCGGTATCCCGCAATCCAACACCTCGCCAAATCAGCGCTTCTTTCTTGGCGAAGAGGAAATGGCCGACGTCAGTCTGGCCACGTTCCATCTTTTCGATAGAGAAAACTTTGGCAGCGGCGTGCAGCTAGCGCGCGGGTGCGGTGGTTGCGGGTGCGGCCATGGTTGCGGGGGGTGCGGCGGCGGCCGAGGTTGCGGCGGCGGCGGGTTTGTTGGCGGCCGAGGTTGCGGTGGTGGCGGGTTTGTTGGCATCCGAGGTTGCGGTGGTGGCGGGCTCGTTGGCATTCGAGGTTGCGGTGGTGGCGGGTTCGTTGGCATCCGAGGTTGCGGTGGCTTCCGTGGTTGCCGTGGCTTCCGTGGTTGCGGTTGCGGCGGCTGCGGGTTCGACATCGGGTTCGATGACGACATCGGGTTCGATGGCTGGGGCTATGGTGGCTGGGGGTTCGGCGGTTGCGCGGGTTGCTGCGCATCCTGGGGGGCGTGCCGCTTGTGCTAAGTCCCACCAGGGACTCTGCTAAGCTGCGATCAGCCTCTCGCTGGTTACGAGTTTAAGGTCGACTTCGGGTCAAGATGCGAAGAACTCAGAGCGAGCAAATCCAGTCCGCACCCCTCGCTAAGCGGACCTCCTTGAGCGGTGTCGTCACTTCGCTGATGGGCCAATAGGCGACATCGCCGATCCGCCTTTTTCATTCAATGACCTCGTCGTTTCCATCAACACCCGACGGGTAGGTGAGCCTAACCATCGAGAATCGGTCAAGTGCATTGCCCCTTCGGTGCAAACCGTCTTCTGGCGAGAGATGGGCGTCAACGGTAGCATTGCGCACACTGTTGGGCGGGGAGAGACGAATGATCTCTGCTTGTTGGCTTGCCGTTTGGATCGCGTGCTTCGGCTTAGGAATGGCCGCGGTCTACCGGACGGGGCTTGGTATCGAACGTTGGTCTCCCGCTCTCGGCTTGGCCTATCTCGTAATCATTGGCCCTTCAGTTCCAATCGTAGCTTGGTTGGCCGCGGATCAGATCGTAACTGTAGAGCAGGCCAGTTGCGCGGAGTTGGACCCAGCAGCGGATCGGCTGAACGGCATGTCGCCATCCGAATTCCGCGTGCGCTGTATCGCGACCCAAGACAATTCGGGTTGGCTTGCTCGTCGCAGAACATGAAAGCTCTGGAGACAAATCATGCCGGAAGCGCTTGAAGTCGAGATATCTGCCTTCTTCAACAAATACATGGAGACATTCACCACCTGGGATGGTGATCAAATCGCCAAACTCTACTGCGCTCCCTGCATCACCATGCGGGGTGACGGGTCGATACATTGTTTTCAGTCACGTGACGAGATTGCGCGGTTTTTCCAAGGAGTGGCCGACACCTACCGACGCGAAGGGGCCGAAAGTGGAACTCTGCACGATGTAGTGGCCGTTCCTATAGGCGAACGCAGTGCTCTCGGAACTGTAACGTGGAAAAACCTCCGACCGGATGGAAGCGTTACAAGGCAATGGCGGCAGTCGTACAACCTTGTTCGCTCCCCCGACGGCTGGCGCATCCTTGCTACGACATTTCACCTAAGCGGGGTACCGAGCTAGTGATTTCCGCTTTGGGGTCATTTGCAAACATTCCCGAACTAGCGACCCACGTCCGGTTCGCCCCTCGTAGCGGGCATGGCGTCCCCCGGCCAGGACTTGAAACCCAGCAGCGAGATTTAACGCCTGCGTTAAGTCGACGGGGTTGAGCCGGCACTTCGAAAGCGGACGTTATGCCTATGAGTACAAGGCTCAGCCGCCCGAGCGATCCGACAGCCGTGCGCGGATGTCCGGCTTCAGCACCTTGCCTACCTTGGAGCGGGGCAGATCGTCCCAGACTTCGATCTGCTTCGGTGTCTTGACGCTGCCGATCCGCTGCTTGACGAAGGCGGCCAGCGCCGTCGCATCGACGCTTTGGCCGGCGCGGGGCTGCACCACGGCGACGATCCGCTCACCCCATTTCTCGTCCGGAAGGCCAATCACGGCGCAATCCTGCACCGCCTCATGCGCCCGCAGCGCGTTCTCGACCTCGATCGAGTAGACGTTGAACCCGCCGGTGATGATCATGTCCTTGGCGCGATCGACGATATAGAGGTAGCCGTCGTCGTCGATGTAGCCGATGTCGCCGGTATGGTGCCAGCCATGCGCGGAGGCTTCCGCCGTAGCCTCGGGATTCTTGTAATAGCCCTCCATCACCAGCGAACCGCGGACCACGATCTCGCCGCGGGCGCCGGTCGGCAGCAAATTGCCGTCGCCATCCATGATGCCGGCCTGCACCAGCGGGCTGATCCGCCCGGCCGAGGCGAGACGCTCCATCGCGATCGTGCCGTCGGCATTGTAATGCTCGCGAGGCGCCATCATCGAGATCATCATCGGCGCTTCGGTCTGACCGAACAACTGCGCCATCGGCCCGATACGCTGGAGCGCCTCCGCAAGCCGCGCGGCCGAGATCGGCGCCGCGCCGTACCAGAAGCATTGCAGAGAGCCGAGCCTCGCGGAGTCGAGCTTCGGATGATCGAGCAGCATGTAGATCACGGTCGGCGGCAGGAAGGTGTGCGTGACGCGATAGCGCTCGATCAGATCGAGAAATTCCGCGATGTCGGGGTGATGCATGATCACGATGCGGCCGCCGAGCGCCAAGATCGGGAAACACAGCACGCCGGCCGCGTGGGTCAGCGGCGCAAGCGCGAGGTAGATCGGGCGGCCCTTGAAAGGATAGCCCATCAGCGTCAGTGCCGTCATCGCCTCGATGTTGCGGCCCGACAGCATGACCCCCTTCGGCTTGCCGGTGGTGCCGCCGGTGCCCGGGATCATCGCGAGATCGTCGATCGTCTCGCGTTGATAGTGGTCGTCTGCAAGGCCGGCGAGCCAGCTGTCGAACGAGGGCGCGAAGGACAACTCAGCATCGAGGCAGACGACGGCACGAAGCTTCGGCAGCTCTGCACGCACCGTCTCGACCATCGGCGCGAAGCTTGAATGAAACAACAGCAGGCTGCAGTCGAATTGCTCGAGGATGAGCCGGTTTTCGGCCGCCTCGTTACGCGGATTGATCGGGCACCAGACCGCACCGCCGCGGGAAATGCCGAACACGCAGGCAAACGCGACCGGATCGTTGCCGGAAAGGATTGCGACCTTCTCGCCGGCAGCAATCCCCGATCGCGCGAGCCCGCGCGCGACGCGGTAGCTCAGCAACTGCACGTCGCGATAGCTGAGGTCGCGTCCATCCATGGTGAGGCACGGCGCGTCGGCGCCGAGCGAGGCACCTTTGTCCAGGTAATCGATGAAGCGCATGATCAACACCCGAAGCGGTAGCGGGTGACGCGGAGGTCCGCGCCACCCGCGATTGACTTAATCGTGCACGGTCAGAACCGGCTTGCTGACGAGCCCGAAGCTGCGCAACTGCCCGAGCAGCTCGTGATGGCCGAACGCCTGGCAGCCGGAGGCGAACCCCACGCGCTTCGGCGGCTGCTGCAGCAGGTGTGCCGCGGCATAGGCCTGCAGCAAGCCGGTCTGCTTGTAGTTGCTGTTGCCGTAGATGACGCAGTGCGCGCGCCCCAACGGGCCGGAGGCATGTACCGAATCCAAGGACTTGTTGACGCGCGGGTTCTCGCGCGGCGGCATGGTGTTCATCACACCGGCGGCGGTCTGCGCCAATGCGGCGTAGCGGTCGTCGGGATTCATATCCTTGGTCGCCTCCAGCGCGGCCGCGACGATCTGCGGCACGCCCAGCATCAGCGCGCGATTGAACACGCCGCCCAGCACCTTCACGTTGGCCACGCGCGGATCGCGCTTGAACCACACCGGGTGCGAGGTGCCTCCCCAGGGCAACGCCAGCGCCAGCTCGTGCTGACCGGGGATGGCGAGGTTGTACAGGCCGGCATCGGGCTGATGCTCGACGTACTTGTTCTGCTCCAGGTAGTAGGCCTTGGCCATCGCGGCGTTGACCAGGATGGTCTGCGTCGATGCGATGGTCGGGCTGCCACCCCAGAACACGGCAATGTCGAGCGTGTCGAGGCCGGGCGTCTCCAGGCACAGCTGGGCTGCGATCTCGCCGGTGGTGTACATCTGCGCGATGCCCGGCGCCAACAGCAGCCCGGCATTGGCGAACTTCGTGCCCCACTCCTGCTCGAGCGTGATCAGCCAGTCCTGCTCACCGGTGGTGTCGGTGTAATGACACTTGGAAGCGAGGCAAGCCTGCACCACTTCGCCGCCGAACTTGGCGAAGGGACCCACGGTGTTGAGCACCACCGAGGCGCCCTTGAACAATTCAGTCAGCGCAGCCACGGTGTGCGGCACCTTGACCACCTCATAGTCGGCGGTCTCGATGCCCGCTACATTCGACTTCATCGCGGCGTTGAGCTTCTCATTGCTGCGGCCGGCGGCGATGAAGGGGATGTTGTATTCGCGCAGATATTCACAGACCAGCCGGCCAGTATAGCCGGAAGCGCCATAGACGATGACGGGCTTCTTCTCGCTCATTGCGTTCCTCCGAAATGCTTGTTGTCGGCTTTGTCGTTACATGCCCATGCCGCCATCGACCGGCAGTCCGATGCCGGTGATGAAGCGCGCCTCGTTCGAGCACAGGAACACCGCGGCATCGCCGATGTCCGTGACCTCGGCGAGACGGCCGAGCGGGGTTTGCTCCACCACCGAGCCGACTGCGGCGTTGACGTCAGCCGCGAGCCCGACCTTGACGATGTCGTTGGCGAGCTGCATGCCCATGTCGGTCGGGATCAGGCCCGGATAGATGCAGTTTACGCGCACGCCGAGACCGAGCTTGCCGGCTTCCATCGCTCCGACCCGCGTCATGCGGTCAACCGCGGATTTGGTGCCCGAATAGACCGCGATGCTCGGAAAGGCGATCGTTGCCGCAACCGAGGCGATGTTGACGACGGCGCCGCCCTTGCCGGCCGGCCCGCCCGGGCGCATGGCACGGAAGGCGTGCTTCATGCCGAGCACGGTGCCGACGATATTGACGTCGCACATCCGCCGTGCGTCCTCGGCCTTGACCTCGGAGATCAGCGACGTGATCTCGATGCCGGC
This sequence comes from Bradyrhizobium sp. Unk1, assembly GCF_059512345.1. Taxonomy (NCBI): domain Bacteria; kingdom Pseudomonadati; phylum Pseudomonadota; class Alphaproteobacteria; order Hyphomicrobiales; family Nitrobacteraceae; genus Bradyrhizobium; species Bradyrhizobium sp. Unk1. The sequence goes on along the minus strand of NZ_JCAMOP010000003.1, from coordinate 258,763 downwards.
ATTGTTGATCAGAATGTCGTAGCCGCCGAGGGTTGCGACGGTCTCGGCAACCGCCCGCTCCCATTGAGCGTCGTCGGTGACGTCGAGCTGGACGAAGCCCGTGGCGACGTCTTCCTTCGCGATAGCGGCTGCGCTGGCGCGGCCGGTCTCTTCCAGGATGTCGGCGATCATGATCGAGGCGCCGGCTCGCGCCAGAGCTTGCGCGATGGCCGCGCCGATTCCTCTAGCACCGCCGGTGACCAGGGCTTTCCTGCCTGCAAGGCTCTTCCCACTCATGACGCACTCCTCCGTTGCTGGTGATCGATTCGTGCCGCGCCAATCGGCGCGCACCAGGTCGATGGGCGCAGGCCTTTCGGTGGCACCCAGCGAAGCGTTCCTCCATGGTCGGACGTCTTGACGACTGTCCAAATTCTCGGTGCGAACCTCCGCCAATATCTTGACACTTGTCAAGAACGAATTTGACAGTTGTCAAAGGAAGTGGTTGTGAGGGGATGGAGCATTCCGCGGTCGACGCGGTATAAGTCCTTGAAAGAACGGGACTGAGGAAGGGACGAGATGGCGCGGCAGGTGACGGGAGCGGCCCGGCGTGTGGCTGATGCGGCCGAGGTGCTGCGCGACGAGAAGTTCAACGCGCGGCGCGTCGAGCTTGCCGAGGCCGCGCTCGAAACGCTTGGAGAGCTCGGCTTCGCACGCACCAGCCTGCGCGAAATCGCGCAGAACTCGGCGTTCACGCACGGCGTGTTCCACTATTATTTCAGCGACAAGCTCGACCTGATCTGCTGCTGCGTCCGCCACTACAAGGCGAAGTGCGTGACGCGATATGACGATGTCGTCGCGACAGCAACGAGCCGCGACGAATTGACGGAGGGTTTCCTCGCCAAGCTCGCAGCAACGCTGCAGAACGAAGCCCGGATGCACCGCCTTTGGTACGATTTGCGCTCGCAGGCGATGTTCGAGGCGGCGTTTCGCAAGGATGTACTCGAGATCGACAAGAGCCTGGAAGCGATGATCTGGCGCATCGCCTCCCGCTATGCCGAGCTCGGCAGCAAGCGGCCGGCGTCGTCGCCCGCCGCGCTCTATGCGCTGTTCGACGGTCTGTTTCAAAGTGCGCTGCTCAAGCACCTCGCGGGTGACAAGACGGCGATTCCCGAACTGCTCGACGAAGTCCGGCGCCTGCTGCCGACGGTCTGCTGAAGCGCACGCGCGGCGCCGGCGAAGGCGTGGCCAGAAATTTCTGTCCGGGAATGGCCGCGGCGAATGCAAGGCGTTAGGCCGCGGTCGCCAACGCCTGGAGCAACGAGCTGCAAGCGGTGAGCGTGTACTGAGCACGCGCTTCGCACGAAGTGAGTTTTAAGCGGGCACGCCTTCGCACGAAGGCGTGCCCGCTTTCATGGGTGTTAGATCGCCTGCGCTCTCCTCGTCATTGCGAGCGCAGCGAAGCAATCCAGAATCTTTCCGCGGAGAGATTCTGGATTGCTTCGTCGCTTCAGCGCAAAATTGCTTCGCAATTTTGTTGCGAGCTCCTCGCAATGATGGAGTGCGGGGTTACAGCGCGGCGCTGCCGAGTGCTCTAAGGCAGCACGATCTCGATCGGCGCCTGGTCGTTCAGCCCGAGCGGCGCGGCGGGATTGGGCGGAGTGGCGCCGCAGACCGGGTTGCCGCCGGCCCCAAGCGAACAGGCGCCTGCGTCGCGCGGAATGATCGCGAGCCGGCCGTCGACATAGGTGATGTCGTAGTTCGCGGATGTCAGCCCCGAGGCGGCGATGCCGTAGACCCCGGGATTTCGCGTGCCCTGGGCCGAGCCGCCGTAGACGAGCGTGCCTGATAGCGCGGACAGCCCCTCCCCGTTCACGAATCCGGAATAGATCGCGCTGCCGCCGGAGAACGGCACGCCGTCGTAATTCTTCGTGACGCCGTTGACTGCAATGGTGAGCGGCGCCTTGTTGACGGTCAGCGAACCGTCGACATAGGTGATAGCATAATTGGCCGAGGAGAGGCCCGACGCCGTCAGGCTGTAGCGGCCGGCATTCACCGCGCCCTGCGCCGTGCCGCCATAAAGAAGCGCGCCCGACAGCACGGATGCAGTCTCGCCATTCATGAAGCCGGAATAAGCGACGCTGCCGCCGGAGAAGGCGAGGCCGTCATAGGTCTTGGACGCGTTGGCGGTGATGGTGAGCGCCGCCCTGTCGATGGTGAGGCCGACCGCGACCGAGCCGACATAGACCGCGCCGCCCGAGCCGGTCGCGTTGATAACGTCGGGGCCGCTGAGATTGTAGCTGCCCGCGCCCAGTGCGGTGGTGACTGCGCTGCCCCAGCCGAGCGTGACGCGATTGGCGTTCACGCCGGTCATCGTCAATCCGCCGAGCGAGGCCAGCTTGCCATAGGTGGTGCTGGCCGAGCCCGCGACGTTGACATAGGCATCGTAGACGGTGTCGCCGAACGCGCGCAGCACCGGCATGCCGTTATTGGCGCCGCTGACGGACTTGCCCCAGACGGCGGCGAAGTCATAGCCGTTGTTGATGAAGGTGAAGGGATCGCGCAGCTGTGCCGTGGTGAGCATGCCGCCATCGCAGATGCCGCCGCCGAAAGATGCGCCACAGGCGGCGCTCTGCCCCGATGTCTCCCTGTTCGCATAGCTTTGGGTGACGTCGCCGCCATCCCAATTCATCCCCACGATCGCGCCGACATTGCTGGTTCCCGACACGGTGCCCGCGAAGTAGCTTCGGCTCACATGGCTTTCCTGATTCACCCCCACCAGCCCGCCGACCTCGGAATTTCCTGAAACCGCTCCCGTGGCGTAGGAATCGAGCACCGAAACGGCTTCATTGCTGTGCCCGACCAGCCCGCCGACCGACCTCGTTCCGGACACATTGCCGGTCGCGTAAGACTGGCTTACCACGGCGCCGTACCAGCTGCCTCCCACCAGTCCGCCGACTGCCACGACACCGGACACGTTGCCGGTGGCGTAAGACCGCTCCACCCGGCTGTACTGTTGGAATCCCACCAGTCCGCCGGCAGCTGTGCCTGTACCGCCAATTGCGCCGGTGCCCGAAACATTGCCGGTGGCGTGACTATCGGTGACGAGACCGATGTTGCTGTATCCCAACAAGCCACCGACGTTGATGCCGCCAGATACGGTACCCGTGGCATAAGAGTGGCTCACCGTACCGATGGCATAATCCCCGGGGCCCGGTCCCATCCACGTACCGATATTGTACGCGATCAGCCCGCCAGCACCGTCCCAGCTAGCGGACACGTTGCCGGTCGCATACGAGTTGGAGACGAAAGAGGCGACGACGCGCCCTCCCAGCCCGCCGGCGGCGCCATAGCCCGCAACCGTGCCGGTGGCATATGAGTTGCTGATCGTCGTGATATAGGCGTCGCCGACCAGCCCGCCGACCATGGCGCCGCTGCCGGTCACATTGCCGGTGTTGTAAACGTTGCTGATGGTGTTGTAAGCGACGCTGCTCGTGCCGCCGTAGACCCAGAGGCCGCTCGACCCCACCAGCCCGCCGACGGCATTGTTGCCCGTCACGCTGCCGCCTTCCAATCCGACATTGCGGATGGTCCCGCCATCGATGTAGCCGAACAGGCCGATGTTATCGCTGGACGGCCGGTTGATGATCAGGTTGCTGATGCGGTGACCGAGCCCGTCGAAAATGCCGAAAAAATATTTGCTGATATCGCCGATGCCGCCGATCGGCGTGAAGCCGGCGCCAGCATTCCAGCCCGCCGTGGCGCTGGCATCGATGTTCGCGCCCAGCACATAGTTGCCGGACCGGTTGGTGTTGATGTTCTGCAGGGCATTGACATCGGTGATCACCGCATAGGTGATGGCGGCGTCGGATCCTTTCCGGGTCTGGAACAGGCTGCCCGCCGCCAGGTTGACCGGCGCGTTGATGGTGTAGCCACCGGTGGCCGTGGTCTGTGCGTATTGCAGGACCAGGCCGTCACTGCTCGTCGTGCCGGTCGAGGTCAGCGGCGCATTGATGACGATGGCGTTGTCGGCCCGCAGCGTCAGGATATGCGAGCCCCAGGTGACGGCGGAGTTGACCGTGACGTTGCCCGCGTCGGTGCCGCTGCCCGAGGTCGTCACCGTCACGTCGCCGCTCGCAAGCGCCGTCTGCAAGACGCCAGCGTAGTTGGCGTCGATGGTGATGTTGACGGGATCGATCAGCCAATGTCCGCCCAGCGTATCGACCTTCAGATCGGCGGCGAGATTGACCTTGGCGGCGGAGGTTTCGACCGAGCGGGCCCGCAGCGTGCCGCCGGCATTGACCTCGCCATGCTTGGCATCGCCGAGCAGCAGGATGCGGCCGTTCCTGCTGCCGATGCTCGCGGCCTGCACCACGCCGGTGTTGTTGACGACGCCCTTCATGGCGTCGCTCGCGCCCTTGGCGGTGAGGATGGCGAGCCCGCCATCGGCGCGGATCAATCCCTTGTTCTCGACCAGGGTCTTGACGGTGGAGGCCTTGACCTCGACCGAGAGCAGGCCGTCGCCATTGAAGTCCAGCAGCACGTCGGTGCCGGCGGCGAGCGCCGTGCTGCCGGTGATGGTGCCGGAATTGCTGACGCTCGGCGAGATCAGCGCCACCACCTTGCCGGAGATGCTGCCCTCGTTGCTGATCGCGCCGCCGCTGCCGGTGAAGTTGTAGCGACCGGCGAGAAAATCCGCGTTGCTGATGCCGAGCGTGGAAGCGACGAAGCCACCGGTCTGGACGCTGCCGGTCTTGCCGATGGCGATGCCGTTCGGATTGATCAGGAACACTTGCCCATTGGCGCTGAGGCTGCCGAGGATTTTTGACGGGTCCTGGCCGACGACGCGGTTCAGCGCGACCGAGGATGCGCCGGGCTGGTTGAAGGTCACGGAGCTGCCGGCGCCGATCGAAAAACTCTGCCAGTTGGCGATCATCCGGTCGCTCGACTGGTTGATCATCATGGCGTTGCCGGACTGACTGATCGTGGCCTGTCCCGACACGACCTGGCCGCCGGTCGGCAGCGTCTGCGCCAGCGCCGGCGGCGTCAGCATCGTGGTCGCGGACAGCGCGATTGCGAGTCGCATCCGCGGCAGGGTCGATGTCATCGCGTGCCCCCTCGAAACATCAGAAGCGAATGCCGGCTTGCAGCCAGAACTGGTCGTTGGCCTTGACGCCATCGGCATTGGCGCCGGTGATGACGGAACGGCCGGGATTGTCGCCCAGCGTATGGGCCCAGCTCGCCGAGACGTTGAGCCACTCGCGCGTCCAGCGCGCGGCGAGGCCGGCGCTGGCGAGCCCGTAATCATTGCAGCCGCAGACAGTGACCGGCGCGATGCCGTTCGGCGACACGTTGATCTTGACGTAGCCGCCGTCCAGGAAGCTCGCGAGTTGCAGGCTGCCGAAGCGCACAGGCAGCGGCGCGTTGTAGCGAAGCTCCAGCGTGCCGAGCACGCCCATATCGCCGCGCGCCTCGCCCACGGGATAGCCGCGCACGCCGAACGGGCCGCCCAGCGCAAAATCTTCCGAGGAATCGAGATTCTTGTCGGCCCATTGCCCGTAGAGGCGACCGAACAGTGCGAAGTCGCCGGGCAAGGCCTGAAGCCGGGCAACCGAGGCATTGATCCGATTGAACTGCCCTTGCGTCCGGAGCCCGGCCTGGTCCGCCGCGAGCGCGCTCGCCACGCGCGAAAGATCGAGATCGCCAAAAGTCCAGCTCACCGACCAGTTGGTGATGCCGCCGCCGAGCAGCGCATCGCGCCGGTCGCCGTTGAGGCCGAGCGTGCCGGAGGTCGAGCGCTTGTCCTGAAGCTTGCCGACGATGCTGTCGTCGACCAGCGCCTTCCAGGTCACGGTGCCGCCAAGCTGGAGGTTGAAATCGCGCGAGCGGATCAGGCTGTAGTCGACGCCGCCATTGGCGAAATGGGCAAAACCGGTGAGACCGAGGGCGCTGCCGATGGCGTCGATATTGTGGTAGTCGAGATAGCCGTAGCTCGCATTGGCAGTGAAGCCGCTGGCGCCGAGCGGCACGCTCGTCGTCAGCGAGCCGTACTCCTGCCCTTGCGACACCGTGCCGGAGAGCCGCGTCAGGTCGCCGTAGCCGGACACGTCGGTGAGCGAGATGAGCCCGTTGCCCTGCGCCTTGCCCACGTTGGAGCTGCCGTAATTATCGGCCCAAATACCGCCCCCGAGAATGGGCGCCTGCGCGACGCCGACGACGAGCTTGCTGGTGTTCGGCGCATCGCCCGGCGCGAGCTTGGCATGCACCGACACGCCCGGCAGATCGTTCATCCGCAACAGCGCATCTTCCAGATCCTGCCGCGTCACGCCGTTCGGCTTGAGACGACCCTCGATGATCGCGCGCAACAGGTCCTCACGCACGCGCACGCCGTTGGCGCGGTCGAGCGTGATGGTCTTGAGCGCGCCCTCGGCGATCTCGATCGTGACGATGCCGTTGGTGATGTCCTGAGGCGGCAGCAGCGCGCGCGCCAGCAACCGGCCGCGGCCCTGGAGCACGGCCGTCACCTGATCGGCCAGCGCATAGAGCCCCTTGATGCCGAGGCGCTTGCCGCGCACCGAGGCAACGAGTTGGTCGCGCTCGGGCTGTGGCAGCAGCTCCACCTTGCCGGTGAAGCGAACGCCCTTCACGATGATGCGCTCGCCCCGGTCGGGAATGGCGGCGGGCGCCTGCTGCGGTCGAATCTCGTCAGGGGCCGGCAGCCTTTCCTGCCGCTGCAACTCCTGCTGCCGCTGCATCTCGCGGAGCAGCGATCCGGCATCCTGCGCGACGGCCGGGACTGCGGTACCTGCTATCGCTAGCCCCACCACGATAGCCCTGCACTGCACCGCGCCAACCACTTTCATCCTATGGGCCCGACCTTCGGGCGATAGGTCACCACATCAGCGAAAGCGCAGGACGGCGCGCCGATCCAAGCACCGCTTGCGTTCCTTGGCGTCATTAGCGGAGTCCGACATGGCGCGATGTGCCGGACGTCTCAAATGGGGAAATTTTTTCGCGTGATCTCGCCGGTTGTTACGCGATCACGACATCCCGCGCGCATGCTGCGGAGATGGCCGCGTACCATTGGCAATGGCGTGGATCGATTCCGCGTCTCAGCGGGCGACGAGGAAAAGCGAAGTTACGCCGCGGTCGCCGGCGGCAGCGCCAGCACCGAATAGATCGCCTGGGCGTCGCGCGAGGCGCGGAGCTTCTTGGCGATGTCCTGGTCGCGCAGGAGGCGGGCGATGCGGGCGAGCGCCTTGAGGTGATCGGCGCCGGCGCCTTCGGGGGCGAGCAGCAGGAAGACGAGATCGACCGGCTGACCGTCCATCGCCTCGAAATCGATCGGGCGATCGAGCCGCGCGAACAGGCCGAAGATCTTTTCCAGCTTGGGCAGCTTGCCGTGCGGAATGGCGACGCCGTAGCCGACCGCGGTGGTGCCGAGCTTCTCACGCTGCAGCAGCACCTCGAACACGGAGCGTTCGTTCTGCCCGGTCAGCTCGGCGGCCTTGGCCGCGAGCTCCTGCAGCGCCTGCTTCTTGCTGTTGACCTTCAATGCCGGGAGAATCGCCTCGGGTGCGACCAGATCGGTAATCGGCATGGAGGGTTTCCGAGGTGAATTAAACCGTCAGGTTCCGAATTGGCCAGCTTGGTCAAACCATGCCTGGCCGGCATCAAGAAGGTGAAGCAGGAGGGGGACTTAGCCCCGATCCTGATGTGGGGCGCTTCTACTCCAACGCAATCCCGGTGCCAACTGCTGCGTGCGGCTTTGCCCCGCTCATTGTTAAGGGCTGCGGTTGGTACGGGGGCCGGTTCCAGCCCTTAACCGTCCGGTTTGGCCCCCGGCGGGTCGATCCAGCCGACATTGCCGTCGGCCCGGCGGTAAATGATGTTCACCCGGCCGCTGGAGCCGTGCTGGAATACCAGGCAGGGCGCTCCGCTGAGGTCCAGCTCCATCACGGCCTCGCTCACCGACAGCTGCTTCAGCGAGGTGGTGGCCTCGGCGATGATGACGGGACTGTAGCCGGTGACCTCGTCCTCATCCTCACCCTCGCCCGGCGCCTCCAGCACGTAGCTCGTGGCATCCAGGGCGGCGAGAGCGGCGGAGGCGACATGGGCCTTGCGGGCCGAGCGGTCCTTGAGCCGGCTCTTGTAGCGCTTGAGCCGCTTCTCGATCATCAGGAGCGCCTGGTCGGCGCTGGCATAGGCATCCGGCGCGTTCGAATCGGCCTCCAGCGTAATTCCCGTATCAAGATGCAGAGCACAGTCGGTGCGGAAGCCGAAGCCATCCTTGCTCAGGGTGATGTGGCCGGAATAATTGCCGTCGAAATATTTGCGCAGGACCTCGTCGGTCCGATCGGTGACGCGGCCGCGCAGAGCGTCGCCGACGCTGACGCTCTTTCCCGAGATTCTGAGGGTCATGTGATGCCTCGCTTGGTTTTAAGTGCCCAGCTTGGATCGGTCTCGATGGGGGATCGAGAGTAGCGCGATTTCGCGCCAGCGCAATCAGGCCGGCTCGGTGTTGCGGGAGCGATCGGGCATTGCGGTGGAGAGGACGTTACCAAGAGCGCTCTGCTTGTCACGGCGGCGTTGTACCGACGAGGGAATGCGCATGGCTTCGCGGTACTTCGCGACCGTGCGGCGGGCAATATCAATTCCCGAGGCGCGTAACCGTTCCACGATGGTGTCGTCCGACAGGATCGCCGACGGCGCTTCCGAATCGATCAGCTGCTTGATGTGGTGACGCACGGCCTCGGCGGAATGCGCCTCGCCGCCGTCGGCGGAGGCGATCGAGGCCGTGAAGAAATATTTCAATTCGAATGTGCCGCGATTTGTCGCCATGTACTTGTTGGCGGTGACGCGCGACACCGTGGATTCATGCATCTGGATGGCGTCGGCAACGGCCTTCAGATTCAGCGGCCGCAGGTGCGCCACGCCGTGGGTGAAGAAGCCGTCCTGCTGGCGCACGATTTCCGTCGCAACTTTCAGGATGGTGCGGGCGCGCTGATCAAGCGCGCGCACCAGCCAGGTCGCGTTCTGGAGCGCGTCGGTGAAATAGGACTTGTCGCCGTCCTTGCCGATCTTCTTCGACAGCTCGGAATAATAGGTCTGGTTGACCAGCACGCGCGGCAAGGTGTCGCTGTTGAGCTCGACATGCCAGCCGCCATCCGGGCCCGGGCGGACATAGACGTCGGGCACCATGGTCTGGAGCCGCGCCGAGCCGAACTTCATGCCGGGCTTGGGATTGAGCCGGCGGATCTCGCCGATCATGTCGGCGATGTCCTCGTCGTCGACGCCGCAGAGCTTGCGCAACGACGCGATGTCGCGCTTCGCCAGCAGATCGAGGTGCTCGACGAGGGCCTGCATCGCCGGATCGTAGCGGTCGAGCTCGCGGAGCTGGATCGCCAGGCATTCGCTTAAATTGCGCGCGCAAACGCCGGGCGGATCGAATTTTTGCAGCACGGCAAGGACGGCCTCGACATCGGCTTGCGATGCGCCAAGACGCTCGGCGGCCTGGCCGAGATCCGGCGGCAGATAGCCGGCCTCGTCGACGAGGTCGATCAGGTACTGGCCGATCATGCGCTGAGCCGGGCCGGTGAAGGCGACCGAGAGCTGCTCGGCAAGATGGTCGCCGAGCGTGATCTCCGCGGCAACGAAGGCTTCGAGATTGTAGTCCTCGTCACCCGAGGCACCGCCGCCCCATTCGGTATAGGTGGTCGGCGCCGCATCCTGGGCGTTGCGCGCGGCGGCCTCGGCTGGTTCCTCGGAGAAGACGTTGTCGAGACCCGTATCCAGGGTCTGCTCGATCTCGGCGCGGGTGCCGAGATCCTTGCTCATCCATTCTTCCTGGCCCGGCTCGAACGCCTCGCCCGGACCGCCGCCCGGCTCGTCGTTGTGGCCACCGTCGGAATCGCTGAACTGGCCGGTCTCGGCCGGGGCTTCACCCGCGGGCGGCTCGTCGTTGGCCCGCTCCAGCAGGGGGTTTCGCTCGAGCTCCTCTTCCACGAAGGTCGTGAGATCGAGATTGGACAATTGCAGCAGCTTGATCGCCTGCATCAGCTGCGGCGTCATAACCAGCGACTGCGATTGCCGAAACTCTAATCTCTGCGTGAGCGCCATGAAGCAAGAACCGATCCCAAAAGTTGGTCCGATTTTTGCTTATCCTAGTCCGGGCTCGATGTACACGGCTTGACGAAATCGAAAAACGGGCTAGAGGCGGAATTCCTCGCCAAGGTAAAGCCGGCGCACGTCGGGATCGGCGACGATCTCATCCGGGCTACCCTCGGTCAAGATTTCACCGGCATAGACGATATAGGCGCGATCGGTCAGGCCGAGCGTCTCGCGGACATTGTGGTCGGTGATCAGCACGCCGATGCCGCGGTTGGTGAGATGGCGGACGAGGTCCTGAATGTCGCCGACCGCGATCGGATCGATGCCCGCGAAAGGCTCGTCGAGCAGCATGTAGTTCGGACGCGTCGCCAGGGCGCGCGCGATCTCGACGCGGCGGCGCTCGCCGCCCGACAGCGCGATCGACGGCGATTTCCTCAGGCGCGTGATGTTGAATTCGTCGAGCAGCGAGTCGAGCTGCTGCTCGCGCTTCTTGCGCGAGGGCTCGACCACTTCGAGCACGGCCCGGATGTTCTGCTCGACGGTGAGGCCGCGAAAGATCGAGGCTTCCTGCGGCAGATAGCCGATGCCGAGCCGCGCGCGCTGATACATCGGCAGCTTGGTGACGTCGTGGCCGTCAAGCTCGATCGCGCCGCGATCGGGCTTGATCAGGCCGGTGATCATGTAGAACACGGTGGTCTTGCCGGCGCCGTTCGGGCCGAGCAGGCCGACCGCTTCGCCGCGGCGCACATAGATGCTGACGCCGCGCACCACCTGGCGGCTGCCGAAACTCTTTTCCACGCTATGCACAGCCAGGTAGCCCGGCCGCTTCAGAAGCTGCGGCCCGCCGGCGCCATTGGGCCTGCTGGCGGCCCTCACGGGATGCACCGCCTGGGCACGCGGCGGCTCGGTCTGGTAGTCGGCTTGGTAGTCGGCCTGGAAATGGTCGGGCGCGCGCATCGACTGGTCACGGGCGATCGGCGATGCATCGCGCACCGGGCTGGGCACGAGACCGCCGACGCTGTCACCGAGGGCGGTGATGTCCTGGCGCGCAAATCCTGGCCGGCCGCGTTTGGCGGGGCGCCGACGGAACATGCTGAAGAGATCGACCATCCCGCCTTCTAGCCTTTCACGACAATCCTGCGCGATGATCCGCGCGCGATCCCGCGATCTGCCGCACCGGCCTTGCGATTCGCCGGCACAGCATGAGTGAAGGGATGTCTCATGCCCAGTGAAACACGCCCGAAAAGCGGCGAACCCCGCTTGGAAAGCCCTTCGCGCTAGATACAGCCTCGCCGGGCAAGCTTCAACCTCGGATCGGCGGCATCTGGCCCAAGTCTCTGAAGTTACTTCAGGAATTTACTTTTTGCCGGCACCGGGCAGTTGCAGCGGCGGCGCCGCGGCGGGCTTGCCCGGGTTACCCGATCCGCAATCATTGCTGCCGCCCTGCGGCAGCAATGCCTGCACCCTGCCGCTGTCGGATTCCACCCGCGAGACGCCCGTGGTCATGTCGACCGCCAGACGGTCGCCGCGCAGCACGTTCTTGCACTGCGTCAGGACGACGCCGCCGAGCATGGTGATGAGATTGGTCTTGGTGTCGAACACGGCGGTCTCGCCGGTCACAACCTGGTCCTTCTGGGTGACGACGACATTGCCGCGCGCCTCCAGCCGCTTGATCGAGGAGCTGCCGCCCGGCCCCGGCTGCGCCGACTGCATCGGAGCCGCCTTCGCCCCTTTCGCAGGTGCAGGCTGCGGCGTGGCCGGCTTGTCGCCGCCGCCCGAATCGTAAAACACCACGAGCGTCTTCGAGGTCATGGTGGTGTCGCCCTGGATGACCTTCACATTGCCGGAGAAGGTTGCCTCCTTCTTCTTGTCGCGCATCTCGAGCGAGGCGGCTTCGATCTGGATCGGCTGGTCGCGGTTTTGCGAAAAGCCCTGCATTGCGTTGGGCACGCCTTGCATCGTGCTCTGTGCGACGGCCGCACCGGTTGCGACCAGCGCGACAGCGACGAGCGCGGCCGCACCGAGAATGGCGCGCCGCTTGTCTTCGTTGCGCGAAAAGAATCTCATCATGAAAATCACTTTGAATTGGCAGACTTGTTCTGCGGCGTGCGTGTCTTCACGGGCGGCGCCGGCTGCTCGGCTGGCGCAGGCTGGGCGACGGCGGGATCATCCAGCTTGTCCAGATGCATCACTACATTGCCCTCGAAGCGGATGACGTCGCCGCCTTCCGTGATCCGCAGCCGATCGGCGGTCAGCGTTCCGTTGGTCAACTTGACGTCGACATGCTCATCCGAGGAGACCGTTCCCTTGCCCATGTCGACGAACGCCGAGTTCAGCCGCGCCTCGTAGCCGGTCGAGGTGCGCAGGAAGATGTCCTTGTGCAGGTCGAGCTGCTGCGCCTTGTTGTCGAAGCGGCCGGTGCGGGCATCGAGCAGCAGGGTCGATTTGTCTTCCATCAGCACCTTTGCGCGCAGATCATTGAGATCGACATGATCGGGGTCGGTGATGTCCTGCGTCGCGGTCTTGGCCCAGAGCTCGTAGGGCCGCTGGTCCGGGGTGAAGCCGGACATATGCGGCGTTTCCATCGTGATCTTGGTGCCTGTCACCACGAGATTTCCGGAGTCGAGCTTCACGGGGATCTGGAACGGATTGAGGAAGGTCGAGACGGCGACGATCGCGGCCATGGACCCGGCCACCGTCACCGGCACCGCAATGCGCAGAATCCGCACCAGGCGGCTGTGGCGCGCCGCGCTGGCAAACTTCGCCGCAAGCGCGGCGTCGTAGGTGGGATTATGGGCCGAATTCACCTGAGCTCCCGAGGTGTCGCTCGTCTCGTCCGGTTGACGGGCGCACGCCATTGTATCCGGCGCCGCCTGAATATGCAGCCTGCGACAGGCCGCACGAAAGTGTCCGAAACGCGGCGGCAGCCCTAAGCTAACAGCGACCGGAGGCCTCAGGAATGCGCGAAAATGTCCTCTTCCGCCCAGCCCTGGAGGTCGAGCAGGGCGCGGGTCGGCAGGAAGTCGAAACAGGCTTTTGCCAGCGCGGTACGGCCTTCCCGCACCAGCATGGCGTCGAGCCGCTCGCGCAGGGCATGAAGGTGCAGCACGTCGGAGGCGGCGTAGGCGAGCTGCGGCTCGGTCAGGCTGTCGGAACCCCAGTCGCTGGATTGCTGCTGCTTGGAGAGGTCGACATTGAGCACCTCGCGCACGAGGTCCTTGAGGCCGTGCCGGTCGGTGTAGGTGCGGGTCAGGCGGGAGGCAATCTTGGTGCAATAAATCGGGCCGGTCATGACGCCGAAGGTCTGGTACAGCACCGCGACGTCGAACCGCGCGAAATGGAATATCTTCGTGATCCCAGGATTGGCCAGCAGGGCCTTCAGGTTCGGCGCGTCGGTGTGACCCTTGGGGATCTGCACCACGTCGGCGCTGCCGTCGCCGGGCGAGAGCTGCACCACGCAGAGCCGGTCGCGGTGCGGGTTCAGCCCCATGGTCTCGGTGTCGATCGCCACCGCTCCGGTGTAGCGGGACAGGTCGGGCAGGTCGCCGCGATGCAGGCGTACGGTCATGGCGTTTCAAAACCTCAATCGAATTGGTCTGTCGGCATCATAAGCTAATCGGATTGCCCGCGATGTAGCCACTGGCGGCGGGCCGCGCAAGCGGCAGCTGTTCCCGCCGGGGCGCGGTCAGATCGCCGCCAGCATGATGCAGATCATCGCCGCCACCGTCGCGCGGCTGGCGCCATCGCGAAAAGTGTAGAGAATCGGATCGTCGGGCATCTCGCGGCGATGCGCCATCATCAGGGCACGGCCGAACCAGTAGAGCAGCAGCGGGTTGAGCAGCCACAGCATCCAAGGACGGCTGTAGAGCGGCGTCACCGCGGAGGAGGAGACGTAGAGCGAGAACACGGTCACCGCGTTCATGGCGCTCGCCGCCGCCATCGCGCCAATGATGTGCAGGTCGGTGATCCTGTAATCGCGGTTGGAGGGATCGGCGAGGCCGGCGCTCTCGCGCATGCTGAGCTCGCTGAAGCGCTTGATCAGGGCGAGCGAGGTGAACACGAACAGCGAGAAGATCAAGAGCCATTCCGACAGCACCACGCCGACGCCGACCGCGCCGGCGATGATGCGCAGCGTGTAGAGGCCCGCGAGCGTCACGACGTCGACCAGCATCTTGCGCTTGAGCGCGAGCGAATAGGCGATCGTGGTGGCGAGATAGCCGCCGAGCACGCCAAGGAACAGCGGCGAGATGCAGAGGCTGGCAGCAACCGCGAGCAGCCATAGCGCGGGGATCGCAAGCAGCGCCGAGGACATCGGCAGTCGACCTGCCGCCAGCGCGCGATGGCGCTTGGTCGGATGCTGCCGGTCGGCGGCGAGGTCGAGCAGATCGTTCATCAGGTAGGCGCCCGACGCGCAGGCCGAGAACGCCAGGAACGCCAGCAACGCGTAGCCGAGCGTCGCAAGGTTCATCTGATGCGCCGTGATCGCGGGCACGAACACCAGCGTGTTTTTGGCGTATTGATAGACGCGCAGCGCCTGCGCCCAGGTTTTGAGGCTGGCACGGCTGCTGCCGCGCGTCTCGATGCGCTCCATGGAGGCGCGGTCGAACGGCAGCCGGTCAGCCGCTGCGAGATCGGCCGGCGCAACGACGCCATCGAACCCGAGATGCGCGGCAATGCCCGCCGCATGGTGCGCAAAGCGGCCGGCCACCAGATAGATCGTCTCGCCCCGCGCCCGCGCCGCCAGCGCCTGGTTCAGCACGTCGGCATCATAGGGCAGATGGGCGTAGTCGAGCTCGGCTTGCGCCAGGATACCCGTGAGCGCCGCCATGCCCGGGCGTCCACCCGCGCCGAAGCGGGCCAGCATGCGGCCGGGGCTGGAGAACAGCGCTTCCAGCAGCAATTCGGAACGGAGCAGGGCACCCTCGAGATCGATGACAAGCGTCCGCGCCGCGGCGGGGGTCGCCGACGGTGTGGGGACGCCAGAATCGTAGTGCCAGGCAGGCTGCTCCATCCGAAAACGCTCTATTGGCCGCAACATGACCGGCCTTGAGGCCGGGGAGCAGGGAAATGGACGGCCGAGAGCCTAGGCGGCATTCGCTAAGGGCGACTTAACCGGCGGAGAAGGGCGGGCGGCCCCTGGGGGATGCCGGGGCCAATCCATGCACCCTGCTGTTGCATGGATCCCACAACCCGGCGCCAGCTTCATGGTCCGGCAGGGCTTTTGCCGCGCGCCCCGTGAAAATCCTCCCGGCCGACCCCATCTGCCAGTTTCGCGCGCTCGCTCGCCCCGCTCACAATGAAATCAGGTGTCATGACCGAACAGACGCTCGCTGCGCCTATCGACGACCAACAGGAACGCCAGCGCGGCTTTACGCGCTACCAGGCGCTCCTGATCGCGCTGCTCGCGTTTACGCAGTTCACGATCATTCTCGATTTCATCATCATGTCGCCGCTCGGCGCCATCCTGATGCCCGCGCTCGACATCACGGCCGGGCAATTCGGCGTCGCGGTGTCGGCCTACGCGTTCAGCGCGGGACTTTCGGGCATTTTGGCCGCCGGCTTTGCCGATCGCTTCGACCGCAAGCGCCTGCTGCTGTTCTTCTATGTCGGCTTCACGCTCGGGACCCTGCTCTGCGCCGCCGCGCAGACCTACCATGTGCTGCTGCTCGGCAGGATCGTGACCGGATTGTTCGGCGGCGTGATCGGCTCGGTCGTGCTGGCCATCATCACCGATTTGTTCGCGCTGCACCTGCGCGGCCGCGTGATGGGCTTCGTCCAGACGGCGTTCGCCGCGAGCCAGGTGCTCGGCATTCCCGCGGGCCTGTTTCTCGCCAATCACTGGAACTGGCATGTCTGCTTCATTGCGATCGTCGGCCTGTCGATCGTCGCGATCGCCATCATCGCCTTCGCGATGGAGCCGGTCGACGCGCATCTGAAACTGAAGCAGGACAGAAACCCGTTCCGCCACCTGATCGCGACCATCGGACAACCGCGCTATACGCTGGCCTTCGCCGTCACGACATTGCTGGCGACGGGCGGATACATGCTGATGCCGTTCTCCAGCGCCTTCACCGTGCATAATCTCGGCATCGACATCCTGCATCTGCCGACGATCTATCTCGTCTCCGGCCTGTTCAGCATCGTCACGGGGCCGCTGGTCGGCAGGGCCAGCGACGCGTTCGGCAAGTACCCGACCTTCGTCTTCGGCAGCGTGGTGTCTGTCATCATGGTGCTGATCTACACCCATCTCGGCCACGTCTCGCTCGCGACCGCGATCCTCGTCAACGTGCTGATGTTCGTCGGCATCTTCTCGCGCATGATCCCGTCGCAGGCGCTGATGTCGGCGATCCCCGACCCCAGCCAGCGCGGCTCGTTCAGCGCGGTCAGCGCGTCGCTTCAGCAGCTCTCCGGCGGGCTCGGTTCGGTCCTCGCCGCCGCCATCATCGCGCAACAACCGGATGGTTCGCTGCTCCATTTCGACCGTATCGGCTACGTCGTGGTCGCGTCGGCGATCGTCTCGCTGGTCGCGATGTACTTTGTGCAGAAGGCGGTGGCGGAACGGACCGGGAGACGGGTGGTCTGAGGGCCGGTTAGTGCTTTACCGTGGCCGGGAAAATGAGCGACTGATCGTCGATCTCCTGATCCGGAAGCTGATGGACGCCGGCCATGGCGTGCAGCTCGACCAAGGACGGCATGGCCGCGGCGGACAGCTCTATCGAGCGAGATTGCGTCCTGAAGATCAGGGCAGAACCGGCGATCAGAGCTGCAACGACGAAACAAGCGATCAGCGACCGGCGCATATGGCGTCTCCCACGTCTATGTGGAGAACAGAAAGCTTAACAAACAATAATGACCGCTAAACGCGGGCACTCGACTCGGCGAACGCCGTCGTCGCGGACTCCTGCACGAAACGATCAAGGATGCCGGCGGCACCGAGTGCGACAACAGCGGCGAACAGGCAGGCAATAATGAAAACGCGCATCCTGTTGATCCCTACCCCTATAACCTAGCACGCTCCCAAACGGATTGGTGCAGCGCCCGTACAAAACACCGTGTTCAACCCGGAAGCGCGAAGGCCTCCGTCTCGATATCGATAAACGTTCGTCCGAGCGCGCCAACGGCGTCATAGAAGTCTGCCGAACTGGCCCGCTCGAGATCGGCGAAAAAGTGCCTCATCCAGCGTGAGACATGCTGATCGAAGAAGAGGCGCTCGGCGCCCGCTGGCGCTGCAAGGCTCCCGCCGGCGAGGCCTGCCATGATCTCACAGAGAAATCCGGCGTGATCCTCGGGCTCCGTACGCTCCGGGGCCTGTTCGAGGCCGAGCCCCTCGAGAGTTTCCCGCAACCGCGCAAGTGGACGGCCATACAGGGTATCGGACAGGTAGTGTGACGCATAAGGCAGCAGTGTTCCCTTGCCCAACCCTGCAAAGAGGGCGAAGAACTCGCGCGATGTGGTCTGCTCATTTGTCCGGCGCGCCGCATCCGCCAGCGCCATGTGCGCCTTGCCCATCGCACTTGCATCGCCGCGCAATGCAGAGATCCGGTGCAGCAGCTGCGTGTCCGGGCTGCGCGTCAGCAACGTGGCCAATAGCGCATATTCCTGCGCCCGGGCGAGGTCGTACTCATCGACGATACGCACTGAAGCGGTCCTCGAGGCTAGATCCATCATTGTTCGATCGCGCAAGACATCTAATCCTGCCGGTTGCTAGCGTGGTAATGCGCTGCCATGACGTCGTGTTCGCTGGGAGGGCGGCTCTCCGACGGCAGGGCTGACGCACTGCATTCTCTCATTCCGGTCCTGGTCCGGTCGCGCCGCGGCATCATCGGGCAGCGATTGAGATGCCAATGTCGTCGGCTCGAGACCGGGCTGTTCGGCATCGGAACGCCTTTGCGGAATGAGCTCGCTTGGCGGCGGCGCGTCCGCAAACGCGTCTCCCACCTGCTCCAGCCCCTTCGACATCCGCGCGACGAGATCGGCGACGTTGTCTGCGGGATCGAGCGGGCCAAATCCGGGAATTGCGTTGGGATCGTTGAAATCCCACTGGTTCTCCGCAATCCCGACGAAGTCGCGGATCGCGGGGTCCGTTGCCCAGGCACGGCGCAATGCCAGGCGCGTCAGTTCGGCCGGAACGCCCGTCTGCAGGAACGCCGCAATGTCGGTGTGAGCGGCAATAGATTCGATCGACGGCAAACTGGCGGGATCGAAAGGCCGGTCGGTCCCGTCATTCGCCACGGACGGCTGAGCAGCCTGCTCACTGTCGGTCGGAGCAAGTTCAGCGTTTTGGCTTTTCGAGGCTTGCTTGAGCCGCGCCCAGCGAACGAAGACGTTAGTCTCTGACATCGATCTCTCTCATGCCGCTGCTAACGATTGCGCTGCCGTTTGACGAATGGTCGTTCGACATGATGCTCGGCGACGAACCGGCCGACGATCTCGGAGATGCCTGGTGGCATCGGCACGGCTTCGACCAGATTGCTGCCTGCATCGGTAAACGCCTCGCCCTCCGCCGGATCGGCCGTAACCGCGAGCAGCTCGTAGGGCGGCTCGGAACCGGTCGGACGCAAATTGACCCACAGCGTCGGCGAGCCTGACGTGAGATTTTCGCGATAGTTGGTGGTTTCGGTCCGGTGCAGCTCGATCACGGCATCACCTGCGTAGAACAACGTGACCTCGCCTTCGCCTCCAATCGGAGTCCAAGGCTCCGCGGTCGGCTCTCCCGCGAATACCGAGACGGGCCGCCACAGAAAATCGGCCCACGCACTTTTCGCCTTGCGCCGTTCGATTGCGACACCGACAGCAATGCGTGCAAGACTTGTCGATATCAATGTACCCTCTCGTGATCGAGACGTGGTTCCTGCTTCCGAAGCCAATCCAGCGACGCCTCGCGCTCGCGCCCCGCCGAGAGCGGTAATCGTGCGCTCATGATACGGGCGTCGTCTTTTCCGATATCCGGAGTATATACTTCGGGGGTGAACGGGCCAGTAGGTGGCCGCTCTATTTTGGGAGCGCGAGATATTGTGACCGTCATATCCGACACCGGCAGGCGCCTCCTGATCTGCTCATGCGAAGGGACGATGCCGCTCGATGCAGACGCAATTCGCCGCGGTTGCCGTGGTGAAGTGACGGCGGCGACGCAGCTCTGCGGCGCCGAACTCGGCCGATTCAAGGCTGTCGCCGCCGAAGATGGTCCGCTCACGGTGGCCTGCACGCAGCAGGCAGCACTGTTTTCGCAGGTTGCTTCCGAAAATAATCGTGCGAATTCGATACAGTTTGCCAACATCCGCGAGACCGCCGGATGGTCTGGCGATGCCGACCGCGCCGGACCGAAGATGGCCGCGCTGCTGGCCGCCGCGGCCGAAGTCACCGCACCCGCGCCGATGGTCCAGCTGGAAAGCAGCGGAGTCATCCTGATCTACGGCCGCGACGAGGCCGCGATCGAGGCCGGCGACTTGCTCAAGGAACATCTCGACGTCACCGTGCTGATTGCGCCGCCAGCCGCGATCGCACCGCCGCGTAGCGTTGATTTTCCGATCGCCAAGGGCCGGATAACGAGTGTCAAGGGACATCTGGGCGCGTTCGATGTGGTGGTCGACGATTTCGCCGAAGCCGCACCGTCCTCGCGTCGCGCCCTGACGTTTGGCAAGTCACGCAACAACGCCCGTTCGAGCTGCGACATCGTCCTCGACTTGACCGGCGGGCCTGCGCTGGTTCCTGCCGACTTGCGCGACGGTTACCTGCGCGCTGATCCCGGCAGTCCCGCAGCAATCCTCCAGGCCGTGCTGAAAGCGCGCGACCTCGTCGGGACCTTCGAGAAGCCACGCTACATCACCTTCGACGCCGGGCTTTGCGCGCATTCGCGCTCGAAGCGGACCGGTTGCACCCGCTGTCTCGATTCCTGTCCGGCCGGCGCGATCACACCTGCCGGCAATCATGTGGCGATCGACGCCAACATCTGCGCGGGCTGCGGCCAATGCGCGACGGCCTGTCCCACCGGCGCCGCGTCCTATGCGCTGCCGGCGGAAGACGCGCTGGTCAGAAAGCTGCGTGCCATGCTGCTCGCATACCGTCAGGCGGGCGGCGAGCGGGCAATTGTCCTCGTCCATGACGAAAGCCACGGCGCGCCGCTGATCGACGCGCTGTCGCGGTTCGGCGACGGCTTGCCCGCGAACGTGCTGCCGTTTGCGGTCAACGAGGTCACGCAAATCGGGTTGGAGAGCATCATCGCGGCTTTTGGCTATGGCGTGTCGGCGGTGCGTTTCCTGCTACGGGCCAAGCCGCGCCATGACGTCTCCGGATTGACGCGGACGGTCGCGCTCGCCGATCCGATCCTTGCCGGACTCGGCTTCGGCCAGGCCCGGCTTTCTGTCATCGCGACCGACGATCCGGACGGCCTGATCGAAGCGCTCCGCACCGCGCCGGCCGACGCGCCCACTCCGCGCCCTGCGAGCTTCCGCGCCGTGGGCGGCAAGCGCGACGTGCTGCGCTTTGCGCTGGCCGAACTGCATCGCGCGGCGCCTGCACCCGTCGATGTCATTCCGTTGCCCGAGGGCGCGCCGTTCGGGGCGGTCGAGATCGATACTGCGGGCTGCACGCTTTGCCTGTCTTGCGTGTCGGTGTGCCCGACGAGCGCGCTGCGCGACGACCCCGAGCGCCCGGCATTGCGTTTTGTCGAAGACTCCTGCGTCCAGTGCGGCCTGTGCCGGACGACGTGCCCGGAAAAAGTCATCACACTGGTTCCGCAGATCGACTTCCGTGCCAGCCGGGCGCCGACCCGGGTTCTCAAGGAAGAGGAGCCGTTTTGCTGCATCCGCTGCGGCAAGCCATTCGGCGTCAAGAGCAGCATCGAACGTGTGGTGGCGAAGCTCGAAGGCCAGCACTGGATGTATTCGGGCTCGGCGCAGCGGCTCGACGCCATCAAGATGTGCGGCGACTGCCGCGTCGGTTTCGTGGCCGAACAGGGCTTCGAATCTTATGGCGCACCGGGCCCAACCGTCCGCACCACCGACGATTACCTGCGTGACCGGAACGCGAAGAAAGACCCGGACGGCCGCTCCGGCTGAAATGCCCGGTTCAGGTTGGTGCGAGCGCCATCGCGCTATTCAGCCGGCGTGGCCGAGGCTTGCCGGCCTTCCGCTTCGAGCTTTTCGGCAAGCCAGCGGTCGTGATGCTCTCTCGCCCAATTGATATCGACCTCGCCCGTACCCATGGCTTCGAACGCGCCTTCCATGCCGAGCGTGCCGATATAGATGTGTCCCAGGATCAGCGCGATGAAAAGGATCGCGATGACGGCGTGGGCGACCTGGGCGATCTGCATGTCGGCAATGTTGGTCCCGTAGAAGGGAAACAGCAGCACGAATCCTGATGCCGATACCAGAAGGCCGGCTGCGACCGACAGCCAATAGACCATTTTCTCACCGAGATTGAAGCGGCCTGCAGGCGCATGTTTCGACTTGATGAAGCCGCCGCCCTGCTTGACCCAGTCAATATCGACTTGCTTGAACAGATTGTCCCTGAAGAAAAGCACCGTGATCAGAACGAGGCCCGCCACGAAGGCGAAGCTCGTGAAATTGTGCACGTACTTCGCGATCTGGGAGATGTCCGAGAATAGATCCGGGCCGACCAGGGGCCGCAGCAGGACCTTGCCGAAGGTGATGTTCAGGCCGGTCAATCCGAGCAGCACGAAGGAGACCGCTGTCAGCCAATGCGCGAACCGCTCGAAAGCCTTGAAGCGGACGATCGTCTGGCCGGAGCGCCCCGCTTCGATGCGAAGCCGCCCCATGATCAGATAGGCGAGCGCGAGCACTGCAAGCATGCCGACGATCACCACCGCCCCACCCCAGTGCAGCAGGACTTCGTGGAAATAATCCCAGGTCCGTCCCGCCGGCTGCATCAGCACGCTGGCTTTGACATCTGGGATGTCGATCCGGCCCTGGGTACGCGGCGCCTGCTCGAGAAGCGTCTTCTGATTGGTCACACTGGCGGTCGGATTGGGCGCCCCGTCGGGACCAAGCTTCTGGGCGAGCACCGGGGCTGTCGCGAGACCGAACAGCATCAACAACAGCGCTGCGAAGCGAATGCGTGCGAAAGCCGTCATGACGGATACCCAATCTTCGTCCCTGATCGTCGCGGTAAGCGCAGGTCCCCTACGACTTGACGTCCTCGTGATAGGCGGTTGTCCAGCCCCAGGCTCCGGAGCCATAGCCGCGCTTCTCGACGCGCTCCTCGTAGATCTGGGCGATGATGTCGCCATCGCCTGCGAGCAGCGACTTGGTCGAGCACATCTCGGCGCACATCGGCAGCTTGCCTTCGCCAAAGCGGTTCGAGCCGTATTTCGCATATTCCTCGGCGCTGCCCGGCGCCTCCGGCCCGCCGCCGCCCGCGCAATAGGTGCACTTGTCCATCTTGCCTCGCGAGCCGAAATTCCCGACCTGGGGATATTGCGGCGCTCCAAACGGACAGGCGTAGAAGCAATAGCCGCAGCCGATGCACAGATCCTTGTCGTGCAGGACGATGCCGTCTTCGGTCGGATAGATGCACTTGACCGGACACACCGACGCGCAAGGCGCATCGGTACAGTGCATGCAGGCCATCGACACCGACCGCTCGCCCGGCTTGCCGTCATTGATGGTGACGACGCGACGCCGATTGATGCCCCAAGGCACCTCGTTCTCGTTCTTGCAGGCGGTCACACAGGCATTGCAGTCGATGCAACGGTCCGCATCACACAGGAATTTCATGCGTGCCATCGGTCTAACCTCTCATGCGGCCCTGATCTGACACAGCGTGGCTTTCGGCTCCTGCATGCCGGTGGCAGGATCATAGCCATAGGTCGTCAGCGTGTTGACGCTCTCACCGAGCACGATGGGATCGGCTCCCGTCGGATATTTCGCCCGGAGATCGGCGCCTTCGTACCAGCCCGCGAAATGGAACGGCATCCAGGCAACGCCCTTGCCGACGCGTTCAGTCACCTGCGCCTTCATCCGGGCCCGCGAGCTGTTCTCTGCACCGGTCACCCAAACCCAGCCGCCATCGACGATGCCGCGCTCGGCTGCGTCCGCCGGGTTGATCTCGACGTACATGTGCTGCTTCAATTCGGCGAGCCATCGGTTGGACCGGGTTTCCTCGCCGCCGCCTTCGTATTCAACCAGACGGCCCGAGCTCAGGATCAGCGGAAACTGCTTCGAGATCGCGCGATCGACGGCGGCCTTCTGCACGGAGAAGCCGATATTGGGCACGCGGAATTGCTTCGCGTCCGGCAAGGTCGGATAGTCGGCGACGAGGTCGGGACGCGGCGTGTAGATCGGCTCGCGATGCACCGGAACCGGATCGGGAAGATTCCACGCGATCATGCGGGCCTTGGCGTTTCCGTAAGGCGAACAGCCGTGTTCGATCGCGACCCGCTGGATGCCGCCGGACAGATCGGTCGACCATGACACCTTGTCGGGATCGGCCGGATTGATGCGCTCGATCGTCTCGCGTTCTTGCGCAGTGAGGTCCTTGTCCCAGCCGAGTTTCTTCAGCACGCCAAGGGTGAACTCGGGATAACCGTCCTTGATCTCCGAACCGACGGAGTACGAGCCCTCGGCAAGAAGATTATCGTGATCTTCCCGCTCCACCTCCTGCCCGTTCTCCATCACCTTGCGCTTCACGACGCGCTCGACTCCGAACCGCGCGCGGAAGGTGCCGCCGCCCTCTTTCACCGGAAGATTCGTGTTGTAGAGGATCGGCGTGCCCGGATGCCTGTACTCGGGCGTACCCCAGCACGGCCAGGGCAGGCCGTAATAATCTCCACCGACCTCCGGATCGTCCTTCGGCGCCCGCAGCGTCACCAGATCGAACTTGTGCTGGTTTCTCATGTGGGCCTTGAGCCGCTCCGGCGACTGGCCGCAATAGCCGGTCGACCAGCCGCCGCGGTTGATCTCGCGCAGGATGTCGTCCGCCGAGACTGCGCCGTTCTCGACCTTGATGTTCTTGAACATCAGGTCGGCAAATCCGAACTTGCGGGCGAACAGGTACATGGTGTCGTAGTCGTTCTTCGATTCGAAGACCGGCTCGACGATCTTTTCGCCCCATTGCAGGGAGCGGTTCGAGTTGGTGCGCGAACCTTCCATCTCGAAGCTCGTGCAGGCCGGCAGGAGGTAGGTGCCGTTCTTGCGCTCCGACAGCACCGACCACGCGGTCGGATAGGGATCGCAGACCACCAGCAACTCCAGCTTCTCGATGCCCTTCACGGCCTCCGGCATCCGGGTGATGGTATTGACGCCATGCCCCATGATGAACATGGCCTGCACCGGATTGGGCTGACTGATCTGATTCTTCGGCAACAAGGTTGCATCGAACCAGCGCGTGCTGGGAATACCAGGGGTTTCCATCAGCTTCTTGTCGGGGAAGCGCGACTTCATCCAGTCGTAATCGACCTCCCATACCCGGCACCAATGCCGCCAGGCCTCCTCGGCAAGACCGTAATACAGCGGGAGCGAGGTGACATCGAGACCGAGATCGGTTGCACCTTGCACGTTGGTGTGGCCGCGGAAAATGTTGGCGCCTGCGCCGGGCAGCCCCATGTTGCCGGTGGCGAGCAGCAACAGGCAGCTGGCACGGACATTGGAGGTGCCGGTGGTGAATTGAGTTTGCCCCATCGCCCAAATCAGGGTGGACGGCCTTTGTTTGGCGAACAGTTCGGCGACGTGCTTGACCTGCGCCTCGGGTAGGCCGGTCACGCGCTCGACCTCCTTGGGCGGCCACTTCGCAACCTGCTTCCGGACCTCATCCAGGCCATAGACGCGCTGAGCGAGGAATTCCTTGTCCTCCCAGCCATTCTCGAAAATGTGCCACAGCATGCCGTAGATCGTGGCGATATGCGTGCCGGGGCGAACCCGGACATATTCGGTCGCGTGCGCAGCGGTCCGCGTCATCCGGGGATCGACCACGATCATGTTGGCGCGATTGAGCTCCTTGCCTTCAAGAATGTGCTGCAGGGAAACCGGATGGGCCTCGGCGGGATTGCCACCCATCAACAGGATGGTCTTGGCGTTGCGGATGTCGTTGTAGCTGTTGGTCATCGCGCCGTAGCCCCAGGTATTGGCTACGCCGGTGACCGTCGTGGAGTGGCAGATCCGCGCCTGATGATCGGAATTATTGGTGCCCCAGAACGCAGCAAGCTTGCGATTGAGATAAGCGGCCTCGTTGGTGAACTTGGCGGAGCCAAGCCAATAGACCGAGTCGGGCCCCGCCTTCTGGCGGATATCCAGCAGCTTGTCGCCGATCTCGTCGATCGCCTTCTCCCAGGAGATGCGCGTCCACTGTCCGTTGACGAGCTTGACGGGGTAACGCAGGCGTCGTTCGTTCAACACGTCGTCGCGAACTGCCGCACCCTTGCAGCAATGCGAGCCGCGATTGATCGGACTGTCGTAGTCGGGCTCCTGCCCGATCCATACGCCGTTGGCGACCTTGGCGATCACCGAGCAGCCGACCGAGCAATGCGTGCAGACGTTCTTGCGGGTCGTGACCGTTGCGCCGACAGGCGGCGGCGGACCGGCTTCGGCCTTGCGCACGCTGTGCAGCGCGAGTTCACCCACCGCGGCCAATGCGCCGGCCGTGACTCCAGAGCGCTTCAGGAACGTCCGCCGGTCCAGTTTCGCCGATGCTTCGTCGGCCGCCGCATCGAAAAGCCTGGCACGCTCCGGACGACGCTCGGACTTCCTGATCAGCACGGAAGTCTCCTATCGAGCGGGATAGCTGTTGACGCGATAGAAATTCCTGACTTCCTGGGAGTCAGGTCGATAGCGAGCCTTCCGCTTCTGATCGAGATCAACAGGCTTTGCGGAAGCCGCCGCCGGCAACAATTGGCCGGCACCCAACGCACCGGCACCGACAATGGTCAGCCGAAGCAAGTCACGTCGAAGAAGCTTTGGCGCTTGATCATTCTTCAACGAAGCACACTCCCTGTCGGGGTCAGGCCTTTCCGAAAGCTATCCGAGTTTTGCGCCGGACATCAATCACAGACCTGCGTTGCATAATCTGCAGGAGCGGCCGTGCACGCAGCTTTGCGCTCGTGTTACCGCAACAAGCGGCCAATCGTCGTCAACATCATTGTTATCAGCCGTTCGGCTCAGCAGATTGTCGTGCGAATTGGAAACGGCGAAACATCGAGCAGATGATTGCCGGATGGGTGACGTCACACGCGGCGCGAGTGACGAACTCGCGATCGATACGAATGATACGTCGACATCGTGAGCGATCGCCGAAATCCGCGTCGGGTCGGCGGGGCCATTTTGGGCGAGACGCCGTGCCATGCGAAGGGGCGCTCCCCTCCCCGGTTGGCACTCAAAGTGACCGCCTGTCACCGGGCGTGATTTGAGAATCATCGGCATCGGGGCACGAGCCACGGCGCCCCCGATACAATTGCGCGTGCCGCGTGGGGGCGCATCTCGACGCGACCGACAAGGAGGTATCCGAAGTACGCGTCAGGTCCGTGATGGCAGGCGCCGACAATCCGGCCGGAATGCGCTGCAGGAATGACCGAGAGAGACCCATCCGGCGCATCGGCGGGGCCACAGCCCTTCGTTGCACGGCCAAGGGGCACGCAACACAAGGATGCGATTTATCTATCTGGAAATGCTGGATATCCAGAAAAGGCTGGTGCCCAGAAAAGGACTGGGTCGCCACCATCGCGAACAGCGGCATTTGCGGGCGTTTCGAGCCGACCGGCTGGGCCTTGTGTACCGGTGTTGTGTACCGGCTTCAAGACCCGAGTCGTCGGCATCGCCAAGGCCAGCCAGTCTCAGTCCAATCATCTCATCCCCACTGTCTATGGCCCTTCCTCCTTGGCGTTCCCAGCTGGTGTTTCAGGTACGATGACTTCCAGCTTCACGTCGAAAACGACATTCCCATATTCGTCCCGCTCGATTCTGATTTTATTGAATTCCAAAAGTTTGGACGCGAGTTCCTGAGCGATCCGCGCCGTGATCATTTCAGTGGCATCCTCGTCAGTGTAGCCGCCAAGTTTCATCAGCTTTCCATGGCTACGCAGAGGCTTGATACGATGTTCAGGGACTTCTCGGGTCGGCTTTTTTTCAGACATAGGATAACTCCGCTGCGGCTCTATGTGCCGGATGTTCTGATCGAAGTCGGGCCTTAATTTCTTCTGAGAAGTCGCCCCCCCCGAGGCCTTCTTCCGCTCGTAGTATTCCCGACTCCGCTTGCGCTGGCAGACCAAGCATCTGTTGTGGCTATTCCAGGACGTAATTGTCTGGCACCTCGAGCAAAATCTCTTTGGCCGTTCCTTGGGCTGAAATGACACTAGATTCGTCGATAAGATCACATGAGTCAGGGAAGTCGCCGCCCGCCACCGTGAAAAGTGGCGAGCGGCGGGTGCTGTTAGTCGAGGAGAGCCGTGACGTTCATCGACAAGTACCGGCGGTACTGCTCGAACAGCCGCCCGGTCTCATCATCATCGTCTCCGGACATCGTGTACTCGCAATACCCGAGGACATAGAGCAGCTGCTGGATGGCAGTGGTCGCGCGCCGCGGGACCGCGCGCTTGCCGTTCCCTGCTCCAGATTCAATCCCAGCCGCCTCGAAGACAGTCTTAGCGAACGGGTGAGAGATGTTGACCTCAACAACCAGACCGCCAACCTCTCCGTCCATCAGCGGGCGGTACAGCACCCCGTCGGGCAGGCTATCAACGGCCCGCAGGTAAGGCGCAAAGCCCCGCTTCACGGCCGGCGGCGGCGTCTGTTCCGAAGGTTGGTCGGAGGCGGGGACATCTGCCTCGAGGGCGGGATCGTCCACGACGATCGGCTGCGTGGGCTTCGGAGGAGCGACGACCGGCCCACGCCGGGGAACACGAAGCTCGCCCTTCTTCTGGTTAACAGCTTCGATCAGCAGGTTGGCACGAGACCCGATGAGCCGATTTGACTCATTGAACAGGTCGTCGATCTCAACCTTCGTCGGGACATCCTTCTGACGCCAGAGCGCGTCCGCTGTACGGGCCGAGTCGCGGAACAAGTCCTTGAACTTGGCTTCCGCCTCGTCGTCGAGAACGATGGTGGATTTCGCAACGTCGACCTTGAAGTGTGTATCTGCCGAGCTATCGAACTCGATCTCCGCCCGGAAGGCGTTGAGATGGAAATCACGGCTGAACAGGCCGAAGGTCTCGCCGCTGCGTACCAAACGGCCGTTCCGGTAGACATACGCACCCTGGTGCTTCTGGTTGTAGCGATACCGCCGCACGAGTTCTTCCGGCTGGGAGTTCGGATGCGGCAGCGCGATGGCCGTGAAAAACGCCGAGGTGCCGTCGTCGAAGTCGATCTTCTCCCGGCGGTAAATCGACTGGGTGTCAGGATTCTCGCGATGGAGCGGATCGAACGGCTCCACCGGAATGTCGTCGATGTTGATGGACAAGCGGCGAATGCTGTCTGCGGTCGCAGAGAGGATCTTGCCGTAGGTCTCCCCTGCTTTGCGTACCAGGTTCGAGCGCAGCTTCGTCAGATCGCGGGTCTGAAGCTTCACAGCGCGCAGAACAACGACCGTCCCCTTTCCACCCGATTTGGTCGTCGGACCAGGAAGGGCGGCAAGCGCCACCTCAAAGAACTTGCGCTCCTCGGCTGTCGGCGCACGAGCTTCCTGCTCCCAGCGATCCGTGCGCTCGATCCGCCCCTGGTCGATAGAGCGGCGCTGGATCACACCAGTCTCGCTCCGGGTCAGGATCTCAATATTAGTGGCGAGCGCGAACCCGGCACCCTTCAGTCCCACACCGAACCGCGATAGCGAGGTCGACCGATAGAGATGTTCGGTGCGACTGCCTGCGCGAAGCACCTCGTCGATAATCGCATCCGCAATACCGCTTCCGTTGTCGGCGATGACAATCTGCTCGATGGTCTTGCCCTTCTTAGCGAAGGACACAGAAACGCCAGAAGCTCCGTTTTCGACGGAGTTGTCGACGATATCCATCGTCGCGGTCAGGGGATCGTAGGGGAATGCTGCGATCGCGTGGGCGATGCGACCAGCGGAGGGGTCTGTCTGGATGACAGATGCGTCCTGGCTGATTTTGGACACAGCAGCAGCCGTTGAGCGAATCGTGCTCATTTTCAGTTCCTTTCTCACCGGAGCACCTTGCGTGATCCGGATCATGTGACGCCGCTTGACACCTTGGGACGTTGCGTCCGAAAGCTACCGGCGACCGGAAACATAAGAGCGAGCCTGAATCCGGTCAAGGAGCGGCAGCGAAGATTTTAGCTGAACTACATCGCAAACGTATTTCGCGACATCTCCTTCAGCTCCTCCTCCACCAGCCGCTTAGGCAACTTAAAGAAGTCGAACAGCTCGTACAAAGGTGCGAGCATTGAGAAGATCACTTCGGGAAGAGCATCTGGAAGCGAAGACACCGCGACCGTAGCAGTGGCTTCATGCTGATCTTGGCTGGTGCTGCGCCCACCGAACATTATCCTACGAGTATTGCCATGGGAGACGAGAACCCGGCCAGCGAGCTTGGTCCACTTAGCCGCCAGGATGAGATTTGCATTCGCTCCATTGAGCGCACGGGCGATGTAGAGCGCCTGAAGGACCGCTTCGCCTAAGCGCCAAGTCGGCGTGGTAATGTCGAGGGATGTTCCAGGTTTGACGTCCTTCCATCCTCCATCTTCTGGATATCCTCGCCGCAAGAACAGCAAGCCCGCGGGCGAAATGCGCCAGAAGTCATGGTGGGCCGGCTTGTCGTAGGACCCGTCCGTGTCAGGCCCGACCCAGCACTCGATGGCTCCATCTACTGCAATAGGTCTGTAGGGATTTCGACTGAGATTCACGAAGGGTGGCCAGCCCGAATGGTTCCGGACCGCGAGGCGGATAGTGTCATTGAGGTCGGAAAGGGATTGACGATCAAAATCGCCGTCTATGGCAATCGATAGATCATAGTGACCATTCGGTAGTGTCGGCGGCACGCCCGGCGGCAGAGCAGCAACGCGGCCTTCCCAACGCACGATCGCCTTTGCTTGGAAATCCTGCAGCTGATCAAGCAGACTGGGTGTTGTAGGCCGGGCGCTTGGAATCACACCGGCCATGATTGAACGCATCGCGTCAAGCAGCTCCGCTTGTCGATTCTGGAGACACCGCTCAAAGAAGCGGTCCCATTCTTCCGCGCTCTTGGGCTCCTCGCCAGCAGGGCCAGGCCGACGAATATACACACGATGGGGTACAAGTTTCTTGCCGTCTGGTGAGCCCGCCTTGGCACGGATTGGCACCCTGTGGCCGCCGGGCACGACAATGACGGGATACTTGTCAGTTCCGCCGGTTCGAGACCGATGAAGCACGCGACACTGAACTCCAGGATCGATGTACTTAGCCACAACCGATTGGATGCTGTCCTGCGACCAAGCATCCAGGTTTGCGGGCCGACCAGCTGCCACGTTGAAAGTCCCGTCCGTCTGCTCTTCAAAGCCGACCACCACGACGCCCCCGCCATGATTTGCAAGGGCAATGATCTCTTTAGCTAAGAGGGCGCGGTGGTCATTGTCGGTCAGGTCGAGCCATTCCTTCACTTCTACGTCTAGGGTTTCTCGCGGCTCGTTAACGAGGTCATCCAGATCGGCGTTCGGGTCAGACATTGGCGCTCCGGTGGCAACGAATCGGTCGCAAATTCGAAGCTGGTATAGCGCGCATTACCCGCCAGTCGCCACCAGGGCGAGTACAACCCACAGTGATGCAAAGCGCGCGGAGCTACACTGAGCGCAGGTCGTGGCACTAAGCGGACACTAAATCGAATTGTCGCTTGGTCACAAAGCACACCGAAGCAGTCCTAGTCGGAAGCCCTAATTAATTTCCCCCAACATGCGTCCGATTGCAGTTGCTGCGTGGGGCCTTCCGCTTTCGCTACTATGGCCGGATCGCGCCAGCTCATCGGCGATAGCTCGGAGTGAACGGCGACCGCCCTTTGGGGTCTTTCGGCGCAACCGCTTGGCCAGGGCGATCATTTCCTCGCCGTGTTTCTCGTCGTCAATTTCGCGATAGCTCTTGCGGCCTTCAACCTTTACGCCAAGGGCGCGCTTCCGATCTCGCGCGGAGGACGTCGAGAGGTGTGCGCGTCCTGAAGCTGTAGAATGAAGAGTCGGTATCTTTCGAGAGGTAGGCCATTCGATAGTTCATACGCGCTGTGTCCCGGTCTTGTGTACCGGTTAGCGGCTCAAATTCCCTGCAAATGAGCGATTTCAACCACTTGGGTTGGGGGTGGTGCCCAGAAAAGGGCTCGCGACTTCACGGCCGTTAAGCCACTGGCACCTGAAGCCAGCGCGTCTACCAATTCCACCAACCTGGGCATGCCGTTTGGGGCACGGAGGCGGTTACTACGGTTCGGTGACGCGCTTGGCGCAGGACGATGGCCCTTTCTGGCAGCGTCAGAAGTCAACCGTCATTGACAACCACAACGTACGCGGCATGCCGCTGATCACATAACCAGTCGGATTGCCGATCCAATAGCGTTTGTCGAAGAGGTTGGTGAGAGAAGCACGGAACGTGGTGGGTCGTCCCACCAGTTGGGTTGCGTAACGTGCACCAATGTCGAACGTCATCCAGGCCGGGACACTTTGGATGTTGTCAGCGCTGACATAGGCTTGGCTGGTGTAGATGGTACGCGCCGTCGTGGTCAGCCCGGGCAGGAACGGAGTGTCCCACTCGACACCGAGATTGCTCTGCCATTCCGGAGCACCGATGGCACGGTTGCCATCATGGAGGTGCCCTTCAGTCTTTGTCAGCCGCGCGTCGAGGTAAGTCACCCCTCCCAGGACGCGGATCCCGGGCCCGACTTCACCGAACGTATTGAACTCGATGCCACGGTTCCTTTGCTCGCCATCGAGGCTGAAGATCCTGGTAACCGGATCGGTCACGCCGTTCGGCAAGCTGATCTGGAATGCCGCGAGGCTCGCGCCGAAGCCTCCGAGATCAAGCTTGGTTCCGACTTCATACTGCTTTGTCTTGAAGGGCGCGAACACCGCATTGGTGTTGGCGGCGCCGGACGGCGGCGTTGGTCCAGGCGTGAGGCCTTCGATGTAGTTGGCGTAGAAGGACAGCTCCTTGATCGGCCGAACCACCAGGGCCACGGAAGGCGACGTGGCGCTCTGATCGTAGTGGGTCGTTTCCAGGCCGCTCACGGGGGCATAGCTGTTCGCGATGACCTGCTGCTGTCGCGCTCCGACGATCACCTGAAGCATCCCGTTCATCATCGAGAGCGTATCGGCGACGCCGACACTTCTCAGACCAAGGAAAGCCGACTTCCCCTCAGGGAATGAAGAAACCGGGGCGCCCGGACTCGCCAGCAGGGTCGGCGTGTAGATGTTGGTAAGATAGTTTCCGTAATTGGTCTGACCGAGCCGGTCAGTGCGGTTCATGGCGCTGCCGCTGACAACGACCTCATGACCAACCGGACCTGTGTCGAAACGCGCCCGCACGCCGGCTTCGCCCGATACGCCGTCGTTTTTGCCGGTCTGGAAGCGAGAGGTCGAGAGGGCATCGCCTGCTGTGTTTAGAATGGTGGCGCCGGGGGCTTCCTGCTTGTCGAAGGTGAATTGGTTGCCGCCGATTGCGCCGAACACGGTGACATTATTCGACACATCATATTCGGCGCGCGTAAGCCCGGTGAGACTCTTCGCGCGGGCATAGTCGAACGGCTGGGCAAGGTTGATGCGAGGGTCCGGAGCGTTCGGCACCGCGATGCCAGTGACGGGCGTGTAGCCACGAGCTGCCGCTTTCATCCAGTCGTCCTGATAGATGACATCGGCGGACCACCTGAAGCGCTCGCCCCGATAGTCAACGCCAAGCGAACCGACTCCGTCGCGTACCGACTGACGGTCGATCGTCGTATTGCCGCCATCGATCCCGCCGTTGAAACGAACGCCCCATTCCCGCTGTTCGCCGTAACGGCGCGCCACGTCGATTTCCGTGCCAAACCGCGCATTCGAGATGTAGCCGGCAGTCAGACGCGTCAGGTCCTCGTTTGCCCGTTTGGTCACGACATTGACGCTGCCGCCGATGCTGCCAGACGGAGCCATGCCATTGAGGAACGCCCCGGGCCCCTTGAGCAGCTCGATGCGCTCGATCGGCGCAGGGTTGATCCGGTAAGCCGGCACGAGGCCGTACAGCCCATTCAGCGCGATCTCGCCGTTCTCGACCCGGAAGCCGCGAATGGTCAGCGCGTCATAGCGATTGCTGCTACCGATCGCCGCCCGTACTGACGGATCGGAATTGGTCAGGACCTCGGCGACGCTCGTCGCCTGCTGATCGCGGATGGTCTTTTCCGTGTAGCTCGTGAGGCTATATGGCGTATCCATATAATCCCTGTTGCCGAGCAGGCCGACCTGTCCGCCCCGCGCGACTTGCCCTCCAACATACGGCACCGGCAACGCTGCCTGTTTTGCTCCAAGCGTGGCCGGCGCGCTCATCACCGGCGCGTTCTCACGTCGCTCTGCCCGCCGCGTCGTTGCAGAGCGCGATGTATTCGATGACCGCTGTTGCCGCGCGGGAGAGGCTCGCTGCTCGGGCGCAACGACGGTCACGGGAGGGAGTGACTGTCCGGACGTCGCCGATTGTTGGCGGCCCGACTGCTGTGCGACGGATGAGGTCGTGGTCAAAAATACTGACACGCACGCAAGCCCAAATGCGCGCGAGAAGGTCACGTCGTTAAGCATGCAGTCCCCGGAGTTTTCTTCTTGATGCCCCGTCCCAGACACGAATCGCTTGGGACGAGAGCGAATAAGCATTCGGGAAAATCCATGCCAACTAGAAGGCGTCTAAGCTTCCAGCTGATCCTGGCGCGCCGCTCTACGTTTCGATTTCACATCGCATCGATTGTTGGTAAGCGCGAAAGCCTTTTGCTGCCGCCCGAACGCACGATGCGAAAAACTTCGTAAGACCGCAACGCGCCGGATGTGATCGCGACGAGCCATGAGGCAGACCGCGCGAAACCACCGCGGTCAATTGTCACAGACGCGCAATTGCTGGGGACTCAAGACCCGACATGACATCGCTACTGGTAAATGCGTCGCGTACCGCCGCGCGGAAGCGACCCAACATGCGATCGCTGCGGACGTGGGCCGGCATCCACCGCTGGACGAGCATCATCTCGACGCTGTTCCTGCTGATCCTCTCCCTGACGGGCCTGCCGCTGATATTTCAAAAGGAGATCGACGAGGCGTTTGGTTCATCGGGAATGTTGGCCGAAGTCCCGGAAAGCAAGGGCGCGCCAACGCTTGATTCCATCGTCTCGGCAGCGCTGGCGAGACACCCCGGCGATACGATGATCTCACTCGAATTTGCAAAGCGGTGGCCAATCGTGGAGACGCGCTCGGCGCCGACCCCGGATGCCGGACCCACCCGGATACACCGCGAGGCGATCGACCTTCGCACCGGTGAGCTCACAACGATGCCGGAACGGCGTAGTCCCGTGATGCAATTCCTGCACACGCTGCACGCGGATTTGTATCTGGGGCTGCCCGGCGGCTTGTTCCTTGCCAGCATGGCACTCGTTGTCATCGCCTCTGTCGTCTCGGGCTTGATACTCTATCCGCCATTCGTCCGCCGATTTGGATTTGGCACGGTTCGCACGAACAAGAGCCGAAAAATATTCTGGCTCGACCTGCACAATCTGACGGGCATCATTACGATGGCATGGCTGCTCCTCGTTGCCACGACCGGAGCAATCAACACCCTGCATGGCCCCGTTTCCACTTCGGTAAGGACAGCCATGTCCGACGAGATTCGGCGGCGGGTCGTCGTGACACAAGCAGGGCGAATGGAAGAGGTCGATCGGCCCGGGTCAATCGAAGCTGCGGTTGCTGCTGCCCGCGGCAAGGTGCCGGCAGCGCGAGTGATGTCGTTGGTGTTCCCGAACGCTGAGATCAGTCCGTCCAACCACTACGTGGTTCTGATGAAGGACGGACAAATGATGACACAGGAGCTCTTCTACGCGGTGCTCATCGACGCCCATACCGGTGGCGTGTCGGACGTATTCGAGCCGACGGGTGTCACGAAGGCGCTGCTTATCGCCGAGCCGTTGCATTTTCCGACGACGTTTCCCGGTCTGGCGCCCAAGCTCGTCTGGGCGTTTTTCGACATCGTGACGATCACGGTGCTGGTGAGCGGTTTGTATTTGTGGGCCAGCAAACCGGGCGGTCGCATCCAGCGCAAACGCTCTGCGAAATAGGAGGCGCCGGTGCCGACACGGCGAGCGTATTCTTGCAAGCCAAGAACCCGCGGCCGCCATCCTCGCCAGGAGGGAGCGGATGGGCTGAGCGCGCTCGCCGGGGAGACAAAACCACCCGTGGCCAAGGCAGCCGTCCAAGCACGCGGATGGGGCTCAACTAGCTGGAATTGCTCATTTTCCAGAATCGTATGGTGCCCAGGAAAGGACTCGAACCTTCACGGCCGTTAAGCCACTGGCACCTGAAGCCAGCGCGTCTACCAATTCCACCACCTGGGCATGCCGTTTGGGGCACGGAGGCGGTTACTACGGTTCGGTGACGCGGTTGTCAAATGCTGCTTGGCACCTGCGCGGGGATGCGGATTGCGCATCGCAAACCGGCCCGATACAAGCCTGATAACACGCACTCTTTCCGCAGGAATGGACCCCAGGAATGGATCCCATGGCATCGAATCTGGAAACTCTCGTCACGGTTTTCGGCGGATCGGGGTTTTTGGGCCGGAATGTCGTCCGCGCGCTGTGCCGCCGGGACTACCGGGTCCGGGTCGCGGTGCGGCGGCCGGAACTGGCCGGGTACCTCCAGCCCTCCGGCAAGGTCGGGCAGGTCCACACCGTGCAGGCGAATCTGCGCTATCCGGCCTCGGTCGAGGCGGCGCTGCGTGATTCGCATGTCGTGATCAATCTGGTCGGCATCCTCACCGAGGGCGGCGCGCAGAGCTTTGACGCCGTCCAGGCCAGGGGCGCCGAGACCGTCGCAAAGGCGGCGGCCGCCGCCGGTGCGCGTTTGGTGCATGTCTCCGCGATCGGCGCCGATGCGGAATCGCCCTCGCGCTATGCCAAGGCCAAGGCGGCCGGCGAAGCGGCCGTGCTGGCCACGGTGCCCTCGGCCACCATCTTCCGTCCCTCCGTGATGTTCGGCCCCGAGGACCAGTTCACCAACCGCTTCGCGGCGCTCGCCCGGATGTCGCCCGTGCTGCCGCTGATCGGCGCCGACACCAGGATGCAGCCGGTCTATGTCGGCGACGTCGCCACCGCGATCGCGGATGTCGTCGACGGCAAGGCCAAGGCGGGCGCGACCTACGAGCT
The DNA here is from genome assembly GCF_059512345.1 of Bradyrhizobium sp. Unk1. Lineage (NCBI taxonomy): Bacteria > Pseudomonadati > Pseudomonadota > Alphaproteobacteria > Hyphomicrobiales > Nitrobacteraceae > Bradyrhizobium > Bradyrhizobium sp. Unk1. Next base: position 222,408 of record NZ_JCAMOP010000003.1, on the reverse strand, counting down.
CGGCGGGCCGGAAGTGCTGACCATGCGCGAGATCATCGAGGCCATCATCGCGATCGCCGACCGCAAGCCGATGCTGGTGCCGCTGTCATTCGGGCTCGCCCGTTTCCAGGCCAATTTCCTGCAATTCGCCCCGGGCGCGCTGAAGCTGACCCCGGACCAGGTCACGCTGCTCGCACGCGACAATGTGGTGTCGGATGCGGCGAAGGCGGCAGGGCTGACGCTGGAAGGGCTCGGCATATCAGCCGATTCGCTGGAAGCGATCGCCCCGCAATATCTCTGGCGTTTCCGCGCTGCGGGTCAGTTCCAGCGCAAGAGCGCGTAGGGCATCTCTCTCCGTCGTTATGGCCGGGCATAGCCGTCCGAAGGACGGCGTCGCTTCGCTCGCCTATGACCCGGCCATCCACGTTTTTCTCACCGCGGCCACCAAGAACGTGGATGCCCGGCACAAGGCCGGGCATGACGAGACTGTAGTGCGGGTCGCAACTGCCTCAAAACTTCAGCTTCTTGAACACCGCTTCCGGCAGCGTCTTGATGATGAGCATCACGAGACGCCATTTGCCGCTGACATAGACGACGTCGGTCTTCTTCTCGACGGCGTTGAGGATCGCATCGCCGACGACCGGCGCCTCGACGGTGAGCGGGCCGATCAGCTTCATGCCTTCCGTCATTTTCGTACGGACGAAGCCCGGCTTCACCGTGACGACGTGAACGCCGCCGCGACTGGCCCGGGCGCGCAGGCCCGACAGGAAGGCGGAGAAGCCCGCCTTCGCCGATCCGTAGACATAGTTGGAAGCACGGCCGCGATCGCCGGCGACGGATGAGACGCCGACGAGCGTACCACTGCCGCGTGCCAAAAATTTCTCCGCGAACAGGCCGAGGATCAGCGACGGGCCCTCGTAGTTGGAGCGCATGATCGTCGTGGCATGCGCGAGATCGCTCTCGGCATTCTGCTGCACGCCCAGTAGGCCGACGATCGAGATGACGACATCAGGCAACGCAGGAAGGCCGCTCACAAAGCCATCGAACGAAGCGGTATCGAGCACATCGAATTTGTGGAGGCGAACCTCGACATTGTAGCGCGCGCGCAGATCGGCCGCATCAGGCTCGAGTGCGGCGACGTCACGGCCCGCGAGGGCGACATCGTATCCGGCCTTGGCAAAGGCGCGCGCGGCGGCGCGGCCGATATCGGAGGAGCCACCGAGCACAATTGCGGACTTGCGTGACGTCACGGCTTAAACCTCATCGAACAGGCGTTGCGAAAGTTTTGAGCGGATGGTCCCGGCGGGATCGAGCGATTTGCGGATTGCGTTGAAGCGCCGCAAGGCCGGATAGCCGGCTTCGAACGTGGCGCGCGACTGGCGGGCGTCCTTGGCGAGATAAAGCCGGCCGCCGGCGGCGACGACCAGGCGGTCGATCTCGTCGAGGAAATTCAGGATGTCGCCCTTCACCGGGAAATCCAGCGCCAGCGTGTAGCCGGGCAGCGGGAACGATAGGATGCCGTCGCCCTGGCCGAGTTTCTTGAGCACCGCGAGGAAGGAGGCATCGCCGCGCCGGGCGACGCGATCGAGGATCTCGCCGAGCACGGCGCGGGCGCCCAGCTCCGGAATCACGCATTGATGCTGAAGAAAGCCGCGCCGGCCGTAGATGCGGTTCCAGTCGGCGATGCTGTCGAGCGGAAAGAAATACGGATAGAGCGAGACCACATGGTCGCCGCCGGCGCGCCGCGCGCCCATGCGGTAGTAGAGCTCGTTGAAGGCGCGGATGCTGTAGCGGTTCAGCGTCATCGACGGCAGGTCGACGGGCACCGCGAGGCCGGGATTTTTGCCGGCGGGAAATGCACCGGCGCCGTCGGCAAGCTCGTCTGTCCTTGCGTGCTCGCCGAGATAGATCAGCGAGCGGCCGAGATCACTGCCGCGTGCGGCACAATCGATCCAGGCCACCGAATAGGTGGCGGAATCGCCCGCATCGAGCGCGCGCATCGCGGCGTCGAGATCGGATGCGGAGATCACCCGCTCGCGGATCCACCCCGTTTCGACCGGCCGTAGCCGCATCGTCGCCTCCAGGATCACCCCGGTGAGGCCCATGCCGCCGACGGTCGCAAAGAAGGCGTCGGAATTCTGTTCGCGCGAGGCTTCGATGGTCTCGCCCTGCCCGGTGCGCAGCAAAATGCTGTCGACATAGCGGCCGAAACCGCCCTCGCAATGATGGTTCTTGCCGTGGACATCGGCGGCAATGGCGCCGCCAACCGAGACGAAGCGCGTACCCGGCACGACGAAGGGCAGGAAACCGCGCGGACCAAAGGTGTCGATCAGGTCCGACAGCAGCACGCCGGCTTCGAGGCGGATGCGTCCGGTCACGGGATCGAACGACCGGACCCGGTCGAACCCCGTCATTGCGATGGTCCTTGCGGCGCCGATCGCGGCATCGCCATAGGCGCGGCCGTTGCCCCGAGCCACCGAGCCTGTCACCACGGCTTCGCCCACGGCCTCGAACGACCGCGGCCGCAGCAGCTCGCTATCGACGACCGGGAAACGCCCCCAGCCGCTGACGAGGGTCATGGCTCAGCTCCTGTGCCGGGCGCGCGCCGCCCTGCTCTGGAAACTGCCTACCGATCAAAAGCTTATTTTACGTTGAAGGCGCGGTAGAAGCGTCGCCCGGATGGAGCCACTGGGTCGGCGCAAAGCGCCGCCCGATGACAGGCTCCGCGCAATCCGGGATGGTGCCACAAGCGCTGCCGGCCCCGGATTACGCTGCGCTCCATCCGGGCTACGGGCTCAAAGCGTTTCTAAGGTTAACGGCCGAGCGCCAGCGCGATCAGGCCGAGCGTGCCGACGATCACGCGCCACCAGGCGAACACCGCAAACCCGTGGCGGGTGACGTATCCCAAGAACGTCTTCACCACGATGATCGCGGTGATGAACGACACCACGAAGCCGATCGCGACGATCCCCATGTGGTCCATCGTCATCTCGGAGCGGTTCTTGTAGAAATCGTAGGCGAACGCGCCGATCATGGTGGGGATGGCGAGGAAGAACGAGAACTCCGCCGCCGCGCGCTTGTCGGCACCCAGAAACATCGCGGCGACGATGCTGGCGCCGGAGCGCGACACGCCCGGGATCATCGCGATGCACTGCGCGATGCCGATATAGAGATACATCAGCAGCGGAAAGCGGGTGGCGTCATGCTCGCGCGCCTTGAGATCGAGCCGATCGACCCACAGCAGGATGGCGCCGCCGACGATCAGCGAGAAGCACACCACCCACGGATTGAACAGCAGGGTCTTGATGTATTTGCCGGCAACGAGACCGACGATGACCGCGGGCAGGAACGCCACCAGCACACCGATCACGAAACGGCGCGCATAGGCGTCGCCGGTGAACATGCCGATCGCGACGTCCCACAATTTCTTGAAGTACAGCACGACGATCGCAAGGATCGCGCCGAGCTGGATCAGAACGGTAAACGAATCCCAGAACGCGCCTTCGCCGAGATGGAAGAAGCGCTCCGCGAGCAGAAGGTGGCCGGTCGAGGACACGGGAAGGAACTCGGTCACACCCTCGATGATGCCGAGGATCACCGCCCGTATTGCGTCTGACATATTTACGGTCCATTTCCGCTGGAAAAGCGGGGCTCTTCTCGCCTATTCGTCCTTCTCTCGCAATCGCAAAATGCGGCATCGCGCCCTTGCCTCGCGGTTTTGAAGGACTAGTGTGGCGCCGCACAAACATTGATGGATTCTTAATCACCATCAAATAGTCAAAGGCTTCATGTTTACGCTGTTTCATCACCCGTTCTGCCCGCATTCGCGTTTCATCCGCCTGATCGCGGGAGAATACGGGCTCGAATTGCGGCTGGTCGAAGAGCGCAGCTGGGAGCGGCGCGAGGCATTTCTGCTGCTCAATGCGGCCGGTACCACGCCCGTCCTGGTGGACAAGGAACAATCGCCCATACCCGGCGCGGCGATCATCGCCGAATATGTCGACGAGGCCTATGGCGCCGACATGGGACCGAAGCGCCTGATGCCGGAAACGGTCGCCGAGCGCGTCGAGGTGCGCCGGCTGATGGCCTGGTTCAACGAGAAATTCTTCGAGGAGGTCTCGCATCCCCTGGTCACCGAGCGCATCTACAAGCGCTTCATGAGCGAGGAGAACGGCGGCGGCGCACCCTCGGCCGACGTGATGCGAGCCGCCAAGGCCAACGTGCGCTATCATCTGGCCTATATCGGCTGGCTGGCGCAGACGCGGAACTTCCTCGCCGGCGACCGGCTCACCTACGCGGATCTCGCCGCCGCGGCGCATCTCTCGGCGATCGACTATCTGGGCGACGTGCCATGGAGCGAGGACGACGCAGCAAAGGCGTGGTACGCGCGGGTGAAATCCCGCCCGTCGTTCCGCCCGCTGCTGAGCGAATGGCTGGCGGGCGTGCCGGCGTCGCGGACCTACGTGGACCTGGATTTCTGAACTCGGATCCGACCGAACTGAAGGCGGCGCTTGCAAACGAGGCACGCGCGCTCGGCTTTGACTGCATCGGCATCACCGCATCCGGCACGATCGAAAGCGCCGGAAAGCGTTTTCTTGAATTCATCGCTTCGGGCGGCCATGGCGACATGGATTGGCTTGCAGCACAGCCGGAGCGCCGCGTCGATCCGCGCGGGCTGTGGCAGGACGTGCGCAGCGTCATCATGCTCGGCGTCAATTACGGGCCCGACCAGGATCCGCTCGCGATCCTGCAGCAGCGCACGCGCGCGGCGATCTCGGTCTATGCCCAGGGCGACGACTATCACGACCTCATCAAGAAGCGCCTGAAGGCATTGGCGCGCTGGCTGGTCGCGACGGCGCCATCGGACGTCAAGGTGTTCGTCGACACCGCGGCGGTGATGGAAAAGCCCTTGGCGCAAGCCGCGCATCTCGGCTGGCAGGGCAAGCACACCAATCTCGTCTCACGCGAGTTCGGCTCCTGGCTATTCCTCGGCGCGATCTACACGACGCTCGAGCTGCCGCGCGACGACGCCGAGATCGATCATTGCGGCTCATGCCAGGCGTGCCTCGACATCTGCCCGACGTCGGCGTTTCCGGCGCCCTACAAGCTCGATGCGCGGCGCTGCATCTCGTATCTGACCATCGAGAACAAGGGACCGATCCCGCACGAGTTTCGCAACGCCATCGGCAACCGCATCTATGGCTGCGACGATTGCCTTGCGGCCTGCCCCTGGAACAAGTTCGCGCAGGAGGGGCGCGAGGCAAAGCTCGCCGCGCGCGACGAATTGCGCGCGCCGTCGCTTGCCGAACTCGCACGGCTCGACGATGCATCGTTTCGCGCGCTGTTCACGAAGTCGCCGGTCAAGCGCATCGGCCGTGACCGCTTTTTGCGGAATGTGCTGATCGCGATTGGCAACTCCGGGGATGCGGAGTTGGTGGGGGAGGTGCGACGATTGCTCGGCGATGAGAGCGCGTTGGTGCGTGGCGCTGCGGTGTGGGCGCTGGGGCAGTTGGTGCCCGATGAAGAGTTCGCGGCGATCAAGACGAACGCGATTGCCGGCGAGCAGGACGACAGCGTGCGTGAGGAGTGGCAAACCGTTTCCTAATTCTCGGTGTCATGCCCCGCGAAAGCGGGGCATCCAGTACGCCGCGGCTCATCGATTGAACCACAACCGTCTCGGAGTACTGGATCGCCCGGTCAAGCCGGGCGATGACAGCGGTTGTTGTGGCTGCCGCGCCCGCTGCCACCACACTTGATTTCCCCGCAGCTTTCCTCAAAGTCGCGCGTCATGACAAACATGCCTTTCTTCACCCGCGACGGCGATACATTCCATCCGACGGAAGTGGCCAACGGTCCCTGGGATCCGAAATCGCTGCACGGACGCGTCATCGTCGGCCTGCTCGGCTTCGCCATCGAGGAGCGCCATTCCGGCCCAGAATTCGTGCCGGCGCGGCTCACGGTCGACATGTTTCGGCTGCCGACCATCGACAAGCCGATCGAGGTAACGACGCGGCTGGTGCGCGACGGACTACGCATTCGCGTGGTCGAGGCCGAATTTGTCTCCGGCGGCGTCAGCATGGCGCGTGCCTCGTGCCAGCTGCTGCGCAAAACGCAGAATCCGGACGGCAACGTCTGGTCGCCGCCGAACTGGGACGCGCCGAAGCCGGACGACATTCCCAAACCCACCGATCCCAGGCTCGGCATGAACGGCAAATGGACGACGCGGCCGATCGTCGGCCATATGGGCTCGCTCGGTCCGCGCCGGCTCTGGATGAGCGAGGTGCGCGAGCTGGTGGCCGGTGCGCCGATGACGCCGTTCGTTCATGTCGCTGTTGGTGCCGACTACGCGAGCCCCTTTGCGAACGCCGGCGACAAGGGGCTCGGCTACATCAACAGCGACGTGACGATCTATCTGCACCGCCTGCCGGTGACGAACTGGATCGGCTTCGACGTGGTCAATCACCAGGCGACCGATGGTGTCGCGATCGGCGAATGCTGGCTCTACGACGAGCAGGGCCCGATCGGTACCGCGACGGTCGCAGCACTGGCGCAGCGCAAGCCGATGGCGAAGCAACCGTCACCGTAACTGGGCATCACAGACATCAGCGGCTTGCGCAGCTGCGCTCCCTGCCCCTCCCCCGCAAGGGGGGAGGGAATGAGAGAGTGGTGCATTACGCCAGATGCCGCTTCATCTCCGGCCGCGCTTTCAGCTCGGCGCCCTGCTTGCCGACGATCTTCGCAATCCGTTCCGGCGCAAACTTCAGATCGACGAACGCCGGCGCGGTGTTGGCGACCTCGTGATAGCTCACGATCTTGCCGTCGCGCAGCGTCATGATCGCGACGCCCTCGAACATCGCCCGCGCGCCGTTCGCTTCGGCCAAGGTCGAGCGATAGCTGAAGGTGTAGCGCGCATAGAGCGTGGTGCCGTCGGTTACGGGATCATGCATGTCCCAGCGGAAATCGGTCGCCGTGCGATAGAACCAGTCGTCGACCATCGCTGCGATTTTGGAGCGGCCTTCGAAGGCGCCGTAGAAGACGTCGTGATAGACGCCGTCCTCGGTGAACAGTTCGGCGAACGCTTTGCCGTTGCGCTGCTCGACGGCGTCGCAGAAGGCGCGCAGCATGGTGGTGGTGGTCATTGGCGTTGCTTCCCTTATTCGTCATGCCGCGCGAAGGCGGGGCATCCAGTACGCCGCGGCCCATCGGCTCAATCACGACCGCTGGTGGAATACTGGATCGTCCGCCCCAGTGCGCAATTGCGCACAAGGCGGACGATGACACCGACTGATCAGAGACACTTCACCCGATCTCAGCCACCGCGGCAAGAATGCGGGCGATGTCCTGCGGACGGGAGAGGCGGTGATCGCCGTCCTGGATCATGGTCAGCACCACGTCATCGGCCGGCAGGCGATGCGTCAGCGCGAAGGCGTGCTGCCAGGGCACATCCGGATCCTGCGCGCCCTGGAGGATGCGGACGGGACAGCCGAGATCGATGGCGCTGCCGAGCACCAGATGATTGCGGCCCTCCTCGATCAAATTCCGCGTGATCGGATAGGGCGAGCCGTCACCATAGTCCGACGGCCGCAGCCAGAAGCCCTTGGTCTCGATTTCTTTCTTCACCGCGGCGGAAAAATTCTTCCACATCAGCTCCTCGGTGAAATCGGGCGCGGGCGCGATCAGCACCAGGCCCGCCAGCGAGGCCTTACTGGCCCGCTTCCTGATCTCGCGCGCGAGCAGCAGCGCCATCCAGCCGCCCATGGAGGAACCGATCAGAACCTGCGGGCCGTCGCAGAACCGCTCGAACACCGCCACGCTGTCCTCGAGCCAGCTTCCGATGGTTCCATCGGCGAACGCGCCGCCGGATTCGCCATGGCCGGAATAGTCGAACCGGACTGCGGCGCGGCCATGGTCCGCAGCCCAGGCATCCAGCGCCACGGCCTTGCCGCCCTGCATGTCCGACTTGAACCCGCCGAGCCAGACCAGTCCAGGTCCTCGACCGGCGCGGCTGCGCACCGCGATCCTGCGTGCGGACGGGCCCTCGCCCACATCGATGAAGCCGAGCACGGCTTCGGGAATTGCATTGGTCATGGAACGTTTACTCTGGTTGTTCGGTTTGAGCTGTCTGGATGTGTTCCGCGGCGCAGCCCAGCATTGGTATTGGCCCTTTGGGACGCTTGCGGAACAGAAGCAAGGTGTCTATGTCCTGCAGCGTGCCCACGGGCGTGACCAAAATGCCTCGCATTTGAGGCTTTTTCGCCTCCCGCACGCGCGACTTGCTTGCCCGCAAACGCATCTTCCTTCAGACTAGCCGCCTCTTTCACAACTTTGGAGAACCACCCATTCGCCGTCCCAATAAAGCCCCGCCCGTTGCCAGCAAAGACGGGCCGCGCATCAATGATGATATTCGCAATGCGCAAATCCAGCTGATCGATCAGACCGGTGACAACAAGGGCACGGTCGAAACCGTCATGGCCATCCGCATGGCCCAGGAAGCTGGCATGGATCTGGTCGAGATTTCGCCGAATGTCAGCCCTCCCGTCTGCAAGATCATGGACTACGGGAAGTACAAGTATTCCGCCCAGAAAAAGGCCGCCGAAGCCCGCAAGCGGCAGAAGATCGTCGAGATCAAGGAGATCAAGCTCCGCCCGATGATCGACGACCACGATTACGACGTGAAGATGCGCGCGATGCAGCGGTTCTTCGAAGAGGGCGACAAGGTCAAGATCACGCTGCGCTATCGCGGCCGCGAAATGGCGCACCAGGAGATCGGCACCAAGCTTCTGGACAAGATCAAGAACGACGTCGCCGAGCTCGCCAAGGTCGAGCAGGACGCCAGGTTCGAGGGCCGTCAGGTCGTCATGGTGCTGGCGCCGCGCTGACGTCCGCTTTTCAGGACTGAGAGTTCAACGGCCCGTCCGGATTTCCGGCGGGCCGTTTCTGTATCAGGACCGCGTCGCCTGCCAGGTGCCGCTGCAGCGGTCGCCGGAAATGATGCCGTTCCAGTAGCCTGCACCGGCCATCCCGCCGAGCCGGCCGCCTCCGCTGGCGTGGGACGCGCCGACCGAGACCTGGACCGCGACGGCGCCGCCGCGATGAACCGTGCCGGAGACCCGGCCGCCGCCGGCAGATGACACCCGGCCGCCGGTGACGGTGAACGGGACGCTGTAACCGGAGCTGCAATTGCCCCGCGTGGTGGCGAAAGTGACGTTCCAGATGCCGTCATAGCTGCCCATGCGGGCGTCCGCGGTCGAGGGCAGCGCGGCCGTGGCAAGCACGGCAAGCAGCGCCAGGCGGCGCGGGCGGGCGAGGTCCGTCAAAGACGAAAGCGATCGGGAAAAATGGGCCATTTTGGTCCTGCTCCAGGCGACACGGCTTGGACATATGGGTGGTAACTCCGAATAGTCGCCGGGCAGGTTTCGGCGGTTCAGCGTTGCCATTTGGCTTGTCCTCTGTCATAAGCCCAGCCTTCATCGCCCGGCTGATTAAGGGCTGCCGTGGCGGTGTCCGTGCGGGTTTCGCGCTTGTTCGTAAAACCTGAGCACAATCAACGCTCTAACGAGCATTTTTGACGGCCAGCCGCCTTCGCGGGCGGATTTCTGTGGCCATTAGGAGAGCCAAATGCCCAAGCTGAAGACCAAATCGGGCGCTAAAAAGCGCTTCAAGGTGACTGCCACCGGCAAAGTGATGCACGCCCAGCGCGGCAAGCGTCACGGCATGATCAAGCGGACGAAGAAGCAGATCCGTCAGCTGCGCGGCACTCGCGTGCTGTTCAAGACCGACGGCGACAACGTCAAGAAGTACTTCTTGCCGAACGCCTGATCGCGTCCAAGATCGTCGAAGATCATTGCCACCTCCGCCGCGCTAGCGCGGCGATCCGAAAACCAAGTCATCTCTGAAGGATTTTGTCATGTCTCGCGTCAAACGCGGTGTGACCGCCCACGCCAAGCACAAGAAAGTCTACAAGGCCGCCAAGGGTTTCTATGGCCGCCGCAAGAACACCATCCGCGCCGCCAAGCCGGCCGTGGAAAAGGCCCAGCAGTACGCGTTCCGTGATCGCAAGCGCAAGAAGCGGACATTCCGCGCGCTCTGGATCCAGCGTCTCAACGCCGCTGTGCGTCCGTTCGGCCTGACCTACAGCCGATTTATCGACGGTCTCGCCAAGTCGGGGATCACCGTGGACCGCAAGGTGCTGTCGGATCTCGCGATCCACGAGCCCGCGTCGTTCCAGGCGATCGCCGAGAAGGCCAAGGCCGCGCTGGCGGCCTAAGAGGCTGCTTCAGAGCAAGCCCAGCACTAACGGCCGGCTCCGCCGGCTTTCAGCGCACGTCGCGAGTAACGCTGGGCGACCTCTGCCCGGCAGAAGGCCGTGGCCGAGATATACATGGTGCCGGACTTGTTCCGGTACTTCCGGTCGCAGACCCGCAACTCGCGCTGATAGCTGAGCTTCTGCGGCGTTCTCAGCCGGCCGACAAAATCGGCCTCGCACTTCTTCTCGACCGCTTCGCCGAATTGCACGTCGCCGCTGGCGCCGTATGCGCAAGCATCGAACAGCGTCATGGCACGGTCGCAGCTCGGCGCCGCGTTCAGGACCGCGATGATGTCATCCATCGACGTCGATTTGGCCGGGCATTCCTCCGCGGCGTGAGCCGCGCTTCCCAAAAGAACCAAGCTCAAGCCGACCACCCAGGATCGTAAACGCATCGTCCTCTCCCTCGACTTCAGGTTGGTGCCAGCCATGCCTATAGGGTTCAAATGCCCTGCATTTACGACGGCTATACGGCTTGACGTTCCGGCCCGGCTGCGGCCACAACCGGCAGCGTTTTGAAAGGATCCGACCGTGTCCGACCTCGCCAGTCTCGTCCAATCCATCCTCGCGCAGATCAGTGCTGCCGGGGACGAAGCCGCCCTCGAAGCCGTTCGCGTTGCCTCCCTCGGCAAAAAGGGCTCGATCTCGGCCTTGCTTGCAACGCTCGGCAAGATGTCGCCGGACGAGCGCAAGACGCAAGGCGCGGCGATCAACCAGGCCAAGGACGAGGTCACCCAGGCCCTCGCCGCGCGGCGCGACGTGCTGAAGTCGGCGGCGCTCGATGCGCGGCTCGCATCCGAGACCATCGACGTCACCCTGCCGCTGCGCGATGCGCCGACTGAAGCCGGCCGCATCCATCCGCTGAGCCAGGTCTGGGACGAGTTGACGACGATCTTCGCCGACATGGGATTCTCGGTCGCGGAAGGCCCCGACATCGAGACCGACGACTACAACTTCACCAAGCTGAATTTTCCGGAAGGCCATCCCGCCCGCGAGATGCACGACACCTTCTTCTTCCATCCGAAGGAGGACGGCTCGCGCATGCTGCTTCGAACCCACACCTCGCCGGTGCAGGTGCGCACCATGCTCACCCAGAAGCCGCCGATCCGCGTGATCTGCCCGGGCCGCACCTACCGCATCGATTCGGACGCGACCCACACACCGCAATTCCACCAGGTCGAAGGCCTCGTCATCGACAAGCACTCGCATCTCGGCCACCTCAAATGGATCCTGCACGAGTTCTGCAAGGCGTTCTTCGAGGTCGACCACATCAACATGCGCTTCCGGCCGTCGTTCTTCCCGTTCACCGAGCCGTCGCTGGAAGTCGACATCCAGTGCCGCCGCGGCAAGGACGAGATCCGCTTCGGCGAGGGCGAGGACTGGCTCGAGATTCTCGGCTGCGGCATGGTGCATCCGAACGTGCTGCGCGCCTGCGGCATCGATCCCGACGAGTACCAGGGCTTTGCCTGGGGCATGGGCATCGACCGCATCGCCATGCTGAAATACGGCATCGCCGATTTGCGCCAGCTGTTCGACAGCGACGTCCGCTGGCTGTCCCATTACGGCTTCAAGCCGCTCGAAGTGCCGACGCTTGCGGGAGGACTGAGCTCGTGAAATTCACCCTCTCCTGGCTGAAGGATCATCTCGACACCGACGAGCCGCTGGAAAAGCTCGCCGACAAGCTCACCATGATCGGGCTCGAGGTCGAGAACATCGAGGACAAGGTGAAGGCGCTGAAGCCGTTCACCATCGCGAAGGTGATCTCGGCCGAGCAGCATCCGAACGCGGATCGCCTGCGCGTCTGCATGGTCGACACCGGCGATGGTGGCGCACCGGTGCAGGTCGTGTGCGGCGCGCCGAATGCGCGCACGGGCCTGGTCAGCGTGTTCTCGCCGCCGGGGACCTACATTCCCGGCAAGGACATCACGCTCGGTGTGGGCACCATCCGCGGCGTCGAGAGCCGCGGCATGCTGTGCTCGGCGGCCGAACTCCAGATCTCCAGCGACCATGACGGCATCATGGAGCTGCCGGCGGATGCGCCGATCGGCGCTGCTTACGCCGCATGGGCGGGTCTTGGCGATCCCGTGGTCGAGATCAATCTGACGCCGAACCGGCAGGACTGCACCGGCGTGCACGGCATCGCACGCGATCTCGCCGCCGCCGACATGGGCAAGTTCAAGGACCCCACCATCAAGCCGATCAAGGGCGAATTCCCCTGTCCCGTGAAGGTCGCGGTCGAGGACGCCACGCTGTGTCCCGGCTTCGCGCTGCGCCTCGTGCGCGGGGTGAAGAACGGGCCGTCGCCGGAATGGCTGCAGAAGCGGCTGACCGCGATAGGCTTGCGTCCGATCAATGCGCTGGTCGACATCACCAACTTCATGACCTACGACCGCGCGCGCCCGCTGCACGTGTTCGACGCCAAGAAGGTGAAGGGCAATCTCGTCGTGCGCCGCGCCCGCGATGGCGAGACGCTGCTCGCGCTCGACGGCCGCACCTACAATCTCGATCCCGCCATCTGCGTGATCGCGGACGAGCACGGCGTCGAATCGCTCGCCGGCATCATGGGCGGCGAAGCCTCGGGCTGCGACGAGAACACCACCGACGTGCTGATCGAATCGGCGCTGTGGAACGAGATCAACATCGCCCAGACCGGCCGCAAGCTCGGCATCAATTCGGACGCGCGCTACCGCTTCGAGCGCGGCGTCGATCCGGCCTTCATGGTGCCGGGGCTCGAGCTCGCGACCAAGCTGGTGATGGAGATGTGCGGCGGCGCGCCGTCGGAGAACATCGTGGTCGGCAAGGCCTTCGGCGACGACCGCGTGATCGATTTTCCGGTCACCGAGGTCAAGCGGCTCTCCGGCATCGAGGTGCCGCAGCCGGAGATGAAGCGCATCCTGACCCATCTCGGCTTCATGATGGCCGGCCCGGGTCCGGTGGTGAAGGTCGCGGTGCCCTCGTGGCGCACCGATGTGCATGGCAAGGCCGACATCGTCGAGGAGATCGTGCGCATCTACGGCGTCGACAAGGTGCCGATGACGCCGTTCGAGCGCGGCGAGGACGCCCGCAAGCCGGTGCTGACGCCGCTCCAGCTCCGCACCCGTCGCGCCAGGCGCGCACTCGCGAGCCGCGGCATCATCGAAGCGGTGACCTGGTCCTTCATCACGAAGTCAGCGGCAACCCTGTTCGGCGGCGGCCAGCGCGAGCTCGAAGTGGCCAACCCGATCGCCTCGGATCTCTCCGACATGCGGCCGACGCTGTTGGCGGGTCTGATCGCAGCGGCGCAGGCCAATGCCGATCGCGGCTTTGGCGATGTCGCGCTGTTCGAGGTCGGCCAGGTGTTCAAAGGCGACCGCCCGCAGGATCAGTTCATGGCGGCCAGCGGCGTGCGCCGCGGCTTTGCCTCGTCCGAAGGTCTGGGACGGCACTGGTCGGGTTCGGCGCAGGCCGAATTGTTCGACGCCAAGGCCGACGCGCTCGCGGTGCTCGCCGCGGCCGGTGCGCCAATGCAGGCGCTGCAGATCGTCGCGGGCGGACCAGCCTGGCTGCATCCGGGTCGCTCGGGCACGATCCAGATCGGCCCGCAGAACGTGCTCGGCTATTTCGGCGAGATGCATCCGCGCGCGCTCGAGGCGCTTGGCGCCGACGGCCCGCTAATGGTGTTCGAGGTAATTCTCGACCGCATCCCCGAGGCGAAGAAGAAGCCGACCCGCGCCAAGCCCGTGATCGAGCTGTCGGCCTTCCAGCCTGTTACGCGCGACTTCGCCTTCATTGTCGACCGCACCGTAAAGGCCGGCGACATCGTTCGCGCCGCGCAAGGCGTCGACAAGAAGCTGATCACCGGCGTGAATGTCTTCGACGTCTACGAGGGCAAGGGCATCGATGACGGCAAGAAGTCGATCGCGATCGCCGTGACGATCCAGCCGCGCGAGAAGACGCTGACCGACCAGGAGATCGAGGCCGTCGCCGCGAAGATCGTGGCGGAGGTCACGAAGAAGACCGGCGGCGTCTTGCGCGGATGACCCTTGCGGATTTTCTTCCGAAGGACGTCAGCCTCACCATTGCGATGGCGCTCTGCGCCGTCGCTTTCCTTTCGGGCACCGCGCGCGGCTTCTCCGGCTTCGGCTCGGCGCTGATCTTCATGCCGCTGGCGAGCAGCATCGCGGCGCCGCGTCTCGTTGCCGCGCTACTCCTGGTGATCGATTTCGTCGCGGCCCTGCCGCTGCTGCCCGACGCGTGGCGGAAGGCGGACCGCAAGGCCACCGCGGTGATCGTGCTCGGCGCGCTGGTCGGCGTGCCGGTTGGCACCTATTTCCTCAGCGTGCTCGAGCCCGTCACCACGCGCTGGATCATCTCCTGCTTCGTCGCTGCGCTGTTGCTGCTGCTGCTGTCGGGCTGGCGCTATCGCGGCAAGGACCACGCCTGGCTCTCGGTCGGCATCGGCGGCCTCTCGGGCTTCTGCAGCGGTCTGGCGCAGACCGGCGGCCCGCCGATCGTCGGCTACTGGCTCGGCCGCCCCATCGCGCCGATCGTCGCGCGCGCCAATATCCTGCTGTTCTTCGGCGCGTCGGATTTCTTCTCGATGGTCAGCTACGCGGCGACCGGCCTGATCTCACGCGAGTCGCTGGTGCTGTCGCTGATCGTCGGCCCGGTCTATGCGATAGGCGTCGCGTTCGGTGCGTCGCTGTTCGGCCGCGCCAGCGAAAAATTGTTTCGCGCGATCTGCTACGGTCTGATCGCGCTGGCGGTGATCGCGGGGCTGCCGGTGCTGGACGGGATTTTGCGCTAGTTGGCCTGCTGCCGCGGGGCGCGGCGCTTCTTCGTCGACTGCGTCGGCACGTCGGCCGGCTCGTCCTTGAGCGCGCCGATCTTGCGCAAGGCCGCATCGGCCGCGCGCTCGCCGCTTTCCCAGGCGCCGTCGACGGTGCCCCACAGCGTCTCGTGCGTGGCTTCGCCGGCGAGGAACATGTTGCCGATCGGCTCGGTCAGGATTTTTCGCGAGAGCTGCCCGCCGGGCGAGGCCGCCGACATCGCGCCCATCACGAAGGGCGAGGCGTTCCAGCGCGTTGCGGTGGTCTTCTGCACGGCGGCCGCAGCCTCGCTGCCGAACAGCTTCGTGATCCATTCCCTGGCGAAGGCGACCATCGCCTTCTCGCCCTGCTCGGAGAGATCGCGGCCGAACGAGCCGCCGACATCGATCGAACACAGTGAGGAGCCGCCGATATTGGCGAGCATCAGCGCCGTGCGCGTCGAATTGCTCTGCTCGATGAGGATGTCGTCGCGCGACAGCCCCAGCGGATTACCCGGCAGTTGCAGCACAATGCGATCGTAGCTGCCGAGCGTGAGCTTTGACGCGGCGTCGAGCGGGCGCTTGGGAATGTCAGGCCCGAACTTGATCGCGCCCGATGTCAGCACATTGGTCGAGACCGTGACGATGGCGGCACGTGCGGCGATCTTCCCGGATGACGTCTCCACGCTGACATCGCGATTGCTCCAGACAATCCTGCTCACCGGCGTCGCCAGCGCCACCGGCGCCTGTTCGCCGAGCCTGGTGAGCAGGGTCCCCAGGCCCTGACGGCACGCGATCGCGGTGTTGCGGTCCTGCGCACGCGCCTTGTCGATCGCTGAGAGCTCCTTGAGGTCTTTGCCCGCAAAGCTCGCACCAAGCACGAATTCGGCCGCACCGGCCCAGTCGCCGAGATCCTTCGGCAGCACGGGCGCGCAAGAGGTATCCAGCTTGCCGCGCGCGGCGTCGTCGATGGCGCGGTTGGCGCGAACCAGCGCCGCCAGGAATTGCTCGGTCTCGCCCGCACGGGCATTGCGGCGGCCGATACGCATCTTCTGGCCGGTCGGTGCCGGCAGGACGTCGAGCCCGGCACTGCGCGCCAGCCGGATCATCGGATTGGTCTCGGGATTGTGCATCCAGCGCGCGCCGCGATCGAACGGCACGTCGAAGGTCGTGCTGTCCGTGACGCAGCGGCCGCCGATCTGGGATGCCGCTTCCACGACGACGACCTTGCGGTTGGCCGCCATGATGCGCCGCGCCGCGGCAATTCCGGCCGCCCCAGCACCGATCACGACGATGTCGGCCTCGCGCGGCAGGGGTGCGGCAGTCGCGCGCAGGACCGGCATCGCGGCAAGGGCCGCCGACGCCGATAGGAAGCTGCGGCGCGTGATTGTCATGTCATGGTTTCCGGGAACTTGCGGCGAATGGGAACAGCCCGCGAACCTTGCTGCATCTGGTGTTGCACGGCAACCATCATGGTGAATCAATCGTGCTTGATCTCACAGAGTGATGAACCGAATTGCAACAGGTTTCGACCATGATAGAGAAGGGAAAAAGACGGCCGGAAAAGGCCGTGGGGGGAGTTTGAAATGGGGACGGTTCTGGACTCAGTCGGCAAGCTGATTGCCGCGTACCTCTCGAAGGAGGTGCCGGGCTACGAGCCGTTCACGCCGAGCGACCCGGAGCACCTGCGCGGCGTCATCGAGCCCGGCGACGTGCTGCTGGTCGAGGGCAACAACCGCATCTCGGGCATCATCAAATATCTGACGCAGTCGACCTGGTCCCATGCCGCGCTCTATGTCGGTCCGGTCGAGGGCGCCGTGGAGCCCAACGGCGAGCCGCATGTGCTGATCGAGGCCAATATCGGCGAGGGCGTCACCTCGGCGCCGTTGTCGAAATACTTCCCGTATCACACCCGCGTCTGCCGCCCGGTCGGGCTGTCCTATGAGGACCGCACCACGGTCTGCCGCTATGCGATCAACCGCATCGGCTTCGGCTACGACACCAAGAACATCATCGACCTGATGCGCTTCCTGTTCCCACTGCCGATCCCGCAACGCTGGCGGCGGCGCATGATCGCGATCGGATCGGGCGATCCGACAAAAATCATCTGCTCGGCGCTGATCGCGCAGGCCTTCGATGCCGTGCGCTATCCGATCCTGCCGAAGATCACCAAGGCCGGCAGCCGCGCGGCCCGCCGCGAGATCCTGCACATCCGCGATTCCTCGCTCTACATGCCCCGCGACTTCGACATCTCGCCCTATTTCGAAGTCGTCAAACCCACCATCGTGCACGGCTTCGACTACACAGCGCTCCACTGGGCCGACAAGCAGAAGCCGCTCGAGGAGGTAGCGGGCACATTCAGTGTGTTTCCAGAAACGCTCCGTGCGCCGCCGCTCGTTCCTGAAGCGATTGACCAAGAGGCGCCGGGTGAAATTCCGGCTGAGCAAATAAGCGCGCAACCCGCGGAGATGGGCGCCACCTGCTCCGAGCATTTTGTGCTGCTGAACGAACTGGCGATGTACCGCGCACGGGGACGCGCGCAGGAGATGGCGGCGTAGCCCCGCTGTCGTCCCCGCGAACGCGGGGAGAGACATTGCACCGCTCTTTCCGCCGTCATTGCGAGCGCAGCGAAGCAATCCAGAGTCCCTCGGCGGAGGCAGTCTGGATTGCTTCGTCGCTGCGCTCCTCGCAATGACGATGGTGAGAGAGCCTACCGTTCCGCCCGCCCGATCACCGCCATCAGCTCCGCGATCTTCTCGCGCTGATCGGCCTTGTCGCCGCTCGCGATCGCGTGCTCGACGCAATGGGCGACGTGATCTTTCAGAACCTCTTCCTCGACCCGGCGCAGCGCGGCACGCACGGCCGAGATCTGCGTCACGATGTCGATGCAGTAGCGGTCCTCCTCGACCATTTTCGAGAGGCCGCGAACCTGACCCTCGATCCGGCCGAGACGTTTTCCGACGGATGCCTTGATGTCCTTGCGCATGCGCTCTATATACCCCCCTAGGGTATATGTTGCAAGGCCGGAGCATGGCAATGAACGACGCCGAACACGGGCACCATCACACGTCGGAAACACCGTCCGGATGCGGCTGTTCCGCCAATGCCACCCCCAAGGCTGCTCCCGAGGCCGCCCCCATGGCGGCTCCGCCAGCCGACAAGCCCGCGGCGTCCTCCTGCTGCGGCGGGCACGGCGACCATGCCCAGCATCACGCCCATGACCACGGCGCCGCCGCGACAAAAGTCCTCGATCCCGTCTGCGGCATGACGGTCGATCCCGCGACCTCGAAGCATCACCACACACATCACGGCGAGACCTTCCATTTCTGCTCGGCCGGCTGCCGCACCAAATTCGCCGCCGATCCCGCAAAGTATCTCGCCAGAGAGAAGGCGCCCGAACCCGAGATGCCCGCGGGCACGATCTACACCTGTCCGATGCATCCGGAGATCCGCCAGGTCGGCCCCGGCAGCTGCCCGATCTGCGGCATGGCGCTGGAGCCGGAGGTCGGGAGCCTGGAGACCGGACCCAATCCGGAACTGGCCGACATGACGCGGCGGTTCTGGATCGGCGGCGCGCTGGCGCTGCCGGCGGTGGTGCTGGAGATGGGCGGCCATCTCGCCGGCCCTCACGACTGGATCGATCCGGCGCTGTCGAACTGGCTCCAGCTCGCATTCGCCACGCCCGTCGTGCTGTGGGCCGGCTGGCCGTTCTTCGTCCGCGGCTGGCAGTCTCTGGTCACCCGCAACCTCAACATGTTCACGCTGATCGCGATGGGCACGGGCGTCGCCTATGTCTACAGCGTCGTCGCGACTGTCGTGCCGCAGATTTTCCCGGCGACCTTCCGCGGTCATGACGGTGCCGTTGCCGTCTATTTCGAGCCCGCCGCTGTGATCACCGTGCTGGTGCTGCTCGGCCAGGTGCTGGAGCTGCGCGCCCGCGACGCGACGTCGGGCGCGATCAAGGCGCTGTTGCAGCTTGCGCCAAAAACCGCGCGCCGCGTCGATGCCGATGGCGGCGAGCATGAGGTCGAAATCGAACAGCTCCACGCCGGCGACCATTTGCGCGTCCGTCCCGGCGAGAAGGTGCCGGTCGACGGAATTATCCTCGAGGGACGCTCCGCGCTCGACGAATCCCTCGTCACCGGTGAATCCATGCCGGTCACCAAGGAGCCGGGTGCGAAAGTCATCGCCGGCACGCTCAACCAGTCGGGCGGCTTCATCATGCGCGCCGACAAGGTCGGTCGCGAGACGCTGCTGTCGCAGATCGTGCAGATGGTCGCGGACGCGCAGCGCTCGCGCGCGCCGATCCAGCGGCTGGCCGACCAGGTGGCTGGCTGGTTCGTGCCGACCGTGATCGCCGTCGCCATCGCCGCCTTCGCCGCCTGGGCCTGGTTCGGACCTGAGCCGCGGCTGGCGTTCGGCCTCGTTGCCGCCGTCAGCGTGCTGATCATCGCCTGCCCCTGCGCGCTCGGCCTGGCGACCCCGATGTCGATCATGGTCGGCGTCGGCCGCGGCGCGCAGGCAGGCGTCCTGATCAAGAGCGCCGAGGCGCTGGAGCGGATGGAGAAGATCGACACGCTGGTGGTCGACAAGACCGGCACGCTGACCGAGGGCAAGCCGAAAGTGGTCGCGATCGTTCCGGCTGCCGGCTTTGCGGAGGATGACATCCTCAGCATTGCCGCCAGCGTCGAGCGCGCCAGCGAGCATCCCCTCGCCGACGCCATCGTGCGCGCCGCGAAAGAGAAGCAACTCACCCTCGCTCAGGTCGAACAGTTCGACTCGCCGACGGGCAAGGGCGCGACCGGAATAATCGACGGCAGGAGCATCGTGCTCGGCAACGCAAGATACCTGGGGTCGATCGGCATCGACACCGGAGCGCTCGATGCCGAGGCCGAACGGATGCGCCAGGACGGCGCCACCGTGATCAACATGGCCGTCGACGGCAAGCTGGCCGGGCTGTTCGCGATCGCCGATCCGGTCAAGGCCTCGACCCCGGAAGCGCTGAAAGCGCTGGCCGGTGAGGGCATCAAGGTCATCATGCTGACCGGCGACAATCGCACGACGGCGGAAGCGGTGGCGCGCCGGCTCGGTATCGCCGAGGTCGAGGCCGAGGTTCTGCCCGACCAGAAGAGCGCGGTGGTGACGAAGCTGCAAAAGGCCGGGCGCAGCGTCGCGATGGCGGGCGACGGCGTCAACGACGCGCCCGCACTGGCGGCCGCCGAGGTCGGCATCGCCATGGGCACCGGCACGGATGTGGCGATGGAGAGCGCCGGCGTCACCCTGCTGGGCGGTGATCTCACCGGCATCGTGCGTGCGCGACGACTGTCGCAGGCGACCATGAGCAACATCCGGCAAAACCTGTTCTTCGCCTTCATCTACAACGCCGCCGGCATTCCGATCGCGGCCGGCATTCTCTATCCGGCGTTCGGGATCCTGCTGTCCCCGATCATCGCCGCGGCGGCGATGGCGCTGTCCTCGGTGAGCGTGGTCGGGAATGCGCTACGGCTGCGCTCGACGAAATTATGAAGGAACTGCGTAGCCCGGATGGAGCGAAGCGAAATCCGGGATCCTGCCCACATATTGGCACCGTCCCGGATTGCGCTTCGCTCCATCCGGGCTACGGTTCACGGGACACAGGCGAGACGCGGAGAGGACCTGATGCAGCGGATTACGATCACGATCGAGGACGATCTTCTGGCGGAGATCGACGCGGCGGCGGAAGCGCGCGGCTACCAGAACCGCTCCGAGATCATCCGCGACCTCGCGCGCGCCGGCCTGCAACAGAGCACGGAGGACACCGCACAGACCGGCCCTTGCGTGGCCGGCCTCGTCTACGTCTACGACCATGCCGCGCGTGATCTCTCGAAGCGCCTGGTGCAGGAATTCCACGGCCACCACGACCTCGCGCTGGCCACCCTGCACGTCCATCTCGACGACAACAATTGCATGGAGATGACGGCGCTGCGCGGCGACGCCGGCGAGGTCAGGCATTTCGCCGACCACATCATCGCCGAACGCGGCGTCCGCTACGGCCGCGTGGTGATGATCCCGACCGGTGAAGGGAAGCAGGCGAGGGCGCGCAAGCACGGACACCGGCACGAGTAGTTCTCCCTTGCCCCGCTTGCGGGGAGAGGGTCGGGGTGAGGGGGGAGCCTCCGCAAGGGCGGTAACAGCTGGACTCGCAGAGACTCCCCGTCACCCGGAGCTCACGCCGAGAGCAAATTCTGCAGCGCTTCGCCGTTGGGGACGCCGAGGCCGGAGCAGGCGTCCCAGCCGGGGCCGGCCTTGTACATGCCGTGCAGATCGCCGGTGATGTCATTGTTGCCGATCGTGATGTCGCGGAACACGCCTTGCGTGTGCGACGCGTAGATCAGCGGGTTGATGAAGCCGACGGTCTTGCCGAATTTCTTCGTCGTCGCCTCGTTGATGCGCGCGATCAACCCCGCCATCAGCGGCGCCACCGCACTTGTGCCGCCGATGGTGGTGCCGACGCCGTTGAGGAAGATCTGGTAGCCGGTCGCGGGATCGGCATCGCCGGCAACATCGGGTACCCCGCGGCCATTGTGATGCGTCGGTGATTTCGGAACATGGGCTTGAGCCTGGTATTGCGGCCGCGGGAACACGACGCTGACACCGCCGCCGCCTGCGCCGCCCCGCGGCCCGCCGTTCCAGACCACCTCGTTGATATCGCCGTTCGGCGCCTTCAGATTGGTGCCGCCGCAGGCGAGTGCAAACGGGCTCGAGGCCGGGAAATCCGCGTGTGGCTTGCCGTCCCAGTCCGCGCCCATGTCGGCCGAACCATTGTCGCCGGAGGCAACGCAGACGGTGACGCCCATCGCGGCGGCGTCGCGGACCGCCTCGTTCAGGCCGTCGACGAATTGCTGCGAGCCTTCCTGGTCTTCCGGCCCGCCCCAGCTGATCGAGATCACCGAAGGTTTTCGCGCGGTGTCATGGACGGCGGCCTTGACCGCATCGATGAAGCCGTTGGTGGTGTTGGGCGCGAAATAAACCACGATCCTGGCGCCGGGCGCGATCGCACCGGCCACCTCGATGTCGAGCACGACCTCGCCGTCGGCGTCGGAATGGCCGGGCTTGTTGGCGCCGCCGTCGACGCTCGCGGGTGCGATCTTCGGCATCGGGATGCCCGCCTTCTTGAAGAAGGTGCGCAAATCTGACGTTTTGTAGCCGGCGCCCGTGGGATGGCCCTTCTGGTCGATGTCGTTGAGCTCGATGATGGCGATGCACTGGCCGGCGCCGGTCTCGCCGCCCGGGAAATTGTAGAGCTGGGCGATCTGATCGACCGAGAAGCTGCCGCCCTGCGCGGCGCGTGCGGCTGCGCCCTTCTGCGGCAGCTTGCGGCGGAAGTGGGGTTGCGCCACCGGCCGGTTGTCGAGGCCGTGCACGCCGACCACGATACCTGCGAGCTCGGCCGGGATCTGCACGCTGCCTTTGCGCATGCGATGGATCGCGCCTTCGTATCTGACCTTGTTGAGCTTGACCCCGAAGGCTGCGCTCATTGCCTTCACCGTCCCGGTCAGCTTCACGGTGCGGGACGCCAGATGCACGCTCTTGACGTTGAGATCGTGGTGATGCGCGAAATCGTCGATCTTGGCGACGTCGGCGGTATCAGCGCCCATCGTTGCGCCGAACTCGGCACGCGAGAGATACTGGCGCTCGCGCGGCGGTTGCGCGCCGAGCGCCATCACCTGCTCATCGTCGGCACGCTTCGCGCGCAGGCGGACGCTGATCTCGATTTCCTGCTTGGGATCGGCCGCCCCGACGAGCTTGGCTCCCTTCGGCAATTTCCGTGCGCTGTTCGCCAGCGTCACGCGCGTGGTCGAGCTTGCCATGACTTCCTCCGTTTGTGATTGGAAGGCAGATTGTCGCACCTCAACTATAGGTGTAATCTCAAGCCAAAATTGGTTCAGGCTTTGAGCGATATTTTTTCAGCAAACCTCTTGTTTGGCAGAGGCAACATCCAACTGGCTCAGATCGACACGGAATCGGTCAATATTCACGACCATTCGGCGACAAGGATTTCGATTTAAAATTGCAACCGTTGGCTTGTCTGGCCGACCAACGGAAGACGTTTGCCAGAATCAGACGTCTGAAAATCAATTTGGCGGAGACAATGCGATGCGTGCTGACCGCAAATGGGTTGAGAGAAATCTCGGTTTCGATCCGATCACGACGCCGCCCCCGCCCGACACCTTCGTGGTGAAACGCGTGGCCAAGGGCGCGGTGAAGAGATCCGCGAAGGTCACGACCGAAGACTTTCGGCGCGAGATCATCGATTTCGATTCCGAATCGAGCGAAGGCCGCGAGTTCATGGCCTTCTCGACCTCGACCGGGCTGTCGCGCTTCACCGACATTGCCTGGCCGAAGGGGTTGGCGCCGCAAACCGGGCCGAAGCCGAAGGGCAACGGCAAGGGACCGCTGCCGCGCGCCGACGTGCTGGTCGTGACCTGGACCGTCGACGAAGGCCACGCCCTCAGCCGCGTGCTGACGCCGGGCAAGGACTCCCGCAACGATTACGTACCCTATACGCATAATTACGCGGCCATCTCCAAGAAGATGCGCAACGGCTGTCCGGCCAAGGAGCTGAAACGGCTCGGCACCTACTGGACCACCGCCATCGGCAAGAAGAAGGTCGTGATCTTCAAATCCGATTCGCACATGTCGCAGGACGGCCCGCAACTGCCGAACATCGACGTCTGGCGCCAGATCATCACCGAGGTGCAGCCGACGCTCGTCATCACCACGGGCACGGCCGGCGGCATCGGCAAGGAATTCGAGGTCGGCGACGTCGTCGTCAGCCCGATCGTTCGCTTCGACTGCCTGTCGAAGTTCAAGAAGCAGCCGTTCGCGCAGGAGCATTTTTCCAGCAGATCCGCCGTGACCAAGAAGTTCGCGCAGGCCAAGACGCTGTTCAAGGCCAATGCCGGGCAATTGCCGAAGGACAACACAAGGGCGCCGAAGATCTTCGTCGTGAAGCCGAGCGGCCTGTCCTCCTCCGTGGTCACCACCGACTTCTTCGGCTTCGACACCTCGGACGACCACTTCCATCTCCAGGGACTCGGTGACGTCTCCGAAATGGGCGATGCCATCCTTGGCCTGGTCGCGCAGGAGATGGGCGACAAGGCACCGCGCTGGCTCGCGATCCGCAACGTCTCCGATCCGCAGATCAAGGCCGAAGGCACCCTGCAACAGCAGGAGCAGATCGCCGCCCAGATCTACAAGGGTTTCGGTCGCTGGAGCACGGTCTGTAGCGCCATCACCTGCTGGGCCAGCATCGCGGCGGAACGTTAGAGCATGATCCGGAAAAGTGTGAGGCGGTTTTCCCTCGCGACACACGCAGAACGCGTTTGCGCGGAGATCATGCTCAAGCGATAAAGCCGCAGGCCAGAGCGGGTCGGGAACCCTTGCCGAAGCGACTTCAGGTGTCTACCTCTCGCGGGTGGTTTTGCTGAGAGGTACTCGCATGCTGGATGCCGCCGTAAAGGCGCTGTCGCAATTGATCTCGCCGCCGATGCGCTCGATCCTGTGGCGATCGATCGGGCTTGCACTTGTGCTGATCATCGTGCTGGCGATCGGCTTGCAGCGGCTGCTGAGCTGGTTTGCGACCTATGGCGAGGTCTGGCTGGAAGGCCTGCTCGGGCCGAGCTGGCATTCCTCGCTCGAGGTCCTCGCCTGGATCGTCTCGATCGCGGCGGGCCTCGGCGTCGTGTTCGGCGGCGTGTTCCTGATGCCTGCGATCACCTCGCTGGTGGCGAGCCTGTTCGTCGACGACGTCGCCGACATCGTCGAGCGGGAGCACTATCCCGCCGAGCGGCCGGGCGCCGCGCTGCCGTTCAGCCAGGCGATCTACGAGGGCGTCAAGACCGCGCTGCTGACGCTCGTGGTCTATCTGGTGGCCTTGCCACTGGTCCTGTTCGCCGGTGCCGGATTCCTGATCTTCTTCGTCGCCGCCGCTTGGCTGCTCGGTCGCGAATATTTCGAGCTCGCCGCGATGCGCTTCCGCTCGCCGGAGGACGCCAAGGCGTTGCGGCGCGACAACGCGGCGACCATCTTCACCGCCGGCCTTTTCATTGCAGCCTTCGTCTCGATCCCGATCGTCAATCTGGCGACGCCGATCTTCGGCATGGCGTTCATGGTCCACATGCACAAGCGCCTGTCGGGACCGCGGCCCGAGCTGATAGAGCCGGCGCGGCAGATGCGGTGAGACCTCTCGGCTCACCTGTCAGCCCACCTCTCAGTTCACTTCTCAGTTTACTTCTCAGTTTACTTGCGCCCCGCATTTGCGCAGCAGCATCTTGGCGAAACCGAACGGCGCCGGCGTGAACGGGCCCGGTGGCGCCCGGGTGATCAGCGCGACGACGCCGAGCGCGACCATCGCGAGCCAGAAGCACAGCCAGAAGCCGTCGATATAGGCGAGCACATTGGCCTCGCGCTGCACCAGGCCCGCGAGCGTGCCGACCGCGCGCGCCTGCGCCATGCCGGTGCCATGGGCCGCGAAGTAATCGGCGAGCTGCTTGAGCCTACCCACCACATCGGCATCGCCGACCAAAAGGTTCTGGCCGAGATAGAAGGAATGGACCTGCTCACGCACGCGCAGCCACGTTCCCATCAGCGCGATGCCGATCTCTGCGCCGCCGAGCCGCATGATCTGGATGTAGGCGGCAAAGGAGGTGGCGCGGCTCGGATCGGCGTTCGACAGCAGCGTGACGATGAGCGGCAGCAGGATCAGCGACTGCCCGATCGCCTGGAGCAGCACGATGCCGACAAAATCCTCGCGCGCCCAGACATGGCTGAGCTGCGTGCCCCAGAGATTGGCCGCGGCAAAGCAGGCAAAGCCCAGCACCACGACGAACCGCGTATCGAAATGCCGCAGCAGCCAGATCGAGATCGGCACCAGCACGAACATCGGCAGCGCGCCATAGGTGAGCAGCACCATCCCGCTCTGCTCCGGCCTGAGCAGAACGACATTGCCGAGGAAATTCGGCACCAGCGACGAGTTGGAGAGGCTGGTCAGCGTGTAGAGCAGGATCAAGACCAGCCCCAACCCGACATTGCGCGAGAACAGCACGTTCACATGCGCCCAGGGCTGTCGCACCAGCGACTCGTTGACGAGGAAGCCTGCGAACAGCACCACACCGCTGACGAGCAGCGCCATCACCGTGCCGGAGCCCAGCCAGTCCAGGCGATTGCCCTGGTCGAGGCCGGCATAGATCATCGAGACCGCGGCGCCGAGCAACAGCATGCCGCCCCAATCGGCCTCGCGCAGCAGCGTGCGGTTCACCGGCTCGCTCGGCGTGCCCAGATAAACCATCAGGCCCATCAAGGGCGCGATCACGACGCTCTGCCAGTACAGCCATTGCCAGCCGAGATGGTCGACATAGAAGCCGACCAGCGAGCTCGACGTATCAAGCGCAAAGCCGACCCGGATCGAATAGAGCGAGATCGCCGGCACCCACCATCGGATCGGCAGGTTTCGTAACACGATCATGAGCGTCGCAGGCACGAAGGTGCCGAGCAGCAGGCCGTGCACGACGCTGAGGGCGAGCAGCGTCGGATAATCGTGCACGAAGGGAATGATCAGCGACACCGCGGCGTAGACGAGGCTCGGGATGCCGAGCACGCGGCGCAGGCCGAACACCGTCGCGAGCCACGCCACCGCCGGCGCAATCAGGATTTGCGAGCCGATGCCGGCGGTCGAAAGCCAGGCGCCCTCGTCGAACGAGAGCGAGAACGCACCACGCAGGTCCGGCAGGCCGACCGTGGTCAGCCGGCTGTCGAAATTGGCGAGGAACGAGCCGAGCAGCACCGCCGCCACGGCAAACAAGGGCTGTGGCGCGATGCCGCCGCGCGAGAGAGGTCCGTGGCCGGCATCGTCATTTTCCGCCATTGCCGGCCTTCGTGTCGATGCTGGTGACGACCGACATGCCCGGCACCAGCCGCGACAGCAGCGGCTGGTTGTCGTCGAACTGGATGCGCACAGGAATGCGCTGCACGACCTTGGTGAAATTGCCGGTCGCGTTGTCCGGCGGCAGCAGGGCCACCTGCGCGCCGGTCGCGGGCGCAATGCGCTCCACCTTGCCGCGCAGCTTCTCGCGCGGGAAGCTATCGACGGTGATCTCGACCGGCTGGCCCGGCGCGACATGAGTGAGCTGGGTCTCCTTGTAGTTCGCGATCACATAGACCTTCGGCAGTGGCACCACGTTGATGAGGTTGGTGCCGATGTTGACGTAGTCGCCGGGCTGCACCTGGCGCTCGCCGACGACGCCGTCGAACGGCGCGGTGATCCTGGTATAGCCGAGCTTCAGCTTCGCGCTCGCCAGCGTCGCCTTGGCCGCCGCGACATCGGCGGCGCGCTGCTTCTTGGTGCCCTGCAGAACTTCGAGTTGATGCTGCTGCGCGGCGATGACGGCGCGACTGGCACGCACGTCGGCCTGCGCCTTCGCGTAGCCCGCGACGGCCTGTTCCAGCCGCTGCCGCGTGCCGGCTTCCGTCTGCGTCAGCGATTTCTGGCGATCCTGCTCCTGCCGAGCCTCGACTTCCAACGCTTCCGCGGACAGCTGCGCGGCCTGCGCCTGCGCGATGGTCGCATATTGCAGCTCGACCTGATTGCTCAGATTGTCGAGCACGGCCTGCGCGGCGGCGACAGCGGCCTCGGACTGCGCGACCTGGGCCTGGTAGTCGGCGGGATCGATCTGGATCAGGAGATCGCCGGCCTTGACGCGCTGGAAGTCAGAGACCCCGACGGTCAGCACTTCGCCGGAGACGCGGCTTGCAAGCCGCGTCAGATCGGCGCGCACATAGGCGTCGTTGGTGGTTTGGACCACAGCGTTGCCGACCCATTCGTCGAAGCGCAGCGTCGCCAGTGCCACGAAGGCGAGCGCGACGATCACGGCGAACACCGGGATCGCGAGCCGACTCCAGAGCGAGCTCGCCGGTTGCTGCGTCGGCTTCGGCGGCGGAGCCGGTGCCGCGGCCGGTGGCGGCGACGAGACTTGTTCCTGCTGACTCACGATAGGCCCCCAAAACCGGCTTGCTTCACATTGTCCCCCGGAATGACGGCGAATTCCGCCTCAGACCGTCTTCTCCGGCCATCGGCAGAGATCGTTGATCAGGCAAACCTCGCAGCGCGGCTTGCGCGCGAGGCAAGTATAGCGGCCGTGCAGAATCAGCCAATGATGGGCGTGCAACATGAACTCGGACGGGATCACCTTTTCGAGACCAAGCTCGACTTCGAGCGGCGTCTTGCCGGGAGCGAGCGCGGTGCGGTTGCCGACGCGGAAGACATGCGTGTCGACCGCCATGGTGTGCTCGCCGAAGGCCATGTTGAGCACCACGTTGGCGGTCTTGCGCCCGGCGCCTGGCAGGGATTCGATCCCGGCGCGCGTGCGCGGCACCTCGCCGCCGAATTCGCTGAGCACCTTGGCCGACAGTGCAATCACGTTCTTCGCCTTGGTGCGATAGAGGCCGATGGTCTTGATGTATTCGCGCAAGCGTTCTTCGCCGAGGTCGAGCATCTTCTGCGGCGTGTCGGCGATCTCGAACAATGCGCGCGTCGCCTTGTTGACCCCGGCATCGGTGGCCTGTGCCGACAGCACCACGGCGACCAGCAGCGTGAACGGATTGACGTGCTCGAGCTCGCCTTTCGGCTCCGGATTGGCCTTGCGGAAACGGCTGAAGACCTCGTGGATCTCGGCCGGCGTCCAGGGTCTTATCGGATTGGGTCTTGTGGCCTTGAGCGATTTCCTGGCGGGAGCCTTCGGCTTCGCGACAGTCGCCTTTGCCTTTTTCTTCGGCACGGACGCTTTGCGCGGGGCCGGCTTGCGGGTGATTTTCGCCATGATCGGGATATACTGAGGGACGATGAGCACAGGCAACGAAATTGAGCGCGGGCGATCTGAAAGCGGGACGGAGCCGCAGATCTTCTCCGCGCTGCTGACGCCGCACCGCTCGCTGAACCGCACCGGCTTCCTCGCCGTGATGCTGTTCCTGAGCGTGGTTAGCTTTGCCACCGGCCTCGCCTTCCTGATGATGGGAGCGTGGCCGGTGTTCGGCTTCTTCGGCCTCGACGTGCTGGTGATCTGGTGGGCCTTCAAAGCCAATTTCCGCACCGCGCGGGCGCGCGAGGAAATTTCGGTCACGGCGTCCGAGCTGCGGGTGCGGCGCGTCAGTCATCGCGGCCAGGTCGCCGAATGGACGTTCAATCCGCTCTGGGTCCGCCTCGACATGGAAGTCGACGAGGATTTTGGCATCGAGCATCTCTATCTGATCTCGCGCGGCCACCAGATCCAGATCGCCCGCTTCCTGGGTCCGGACGAAAAGGCAAGTTTTTACAAAGGCTTGGTTGAAGCTCTGAACGCTGCCAAGCGCGGCCCGACCTACAACCCGGTCTCCTGAGTCCGGATCGGAAATCGGGTGGTTTCGGCCCGGCGCCACGCCTACATTTCCACTCATGATGACACTCGCCATAAATGACCAGCGCCTGGCCAAGCCAGGCTCCCAGAACGCCGCGTTGCGCGATTACGACTCCGTGCGCCGGGCGATCGCATTCATCTCGGAGAACTGGCGCACCCAGCCGGCCATCGAAGCGATGGCGGATGCGGCGGGCGTCACGCCGGATGAGCTGCACCATCTGTTCCGTCGCTGGGCCTCGATCACGCCGAAGGCGTTCATGCAGGCGCTGACGCTCGATCACGCCAAGGGTTTGTTGCGGGACTCCGCGAGCATTCTCGATGCAGCGCTCGACTCGGGTCTTTCTGGACCGGGCCGGCTGCACGATCTCTTCGTCACCCATGAAGCGATGTCGCCCGGCGAATGGAAGAACGGCGGCGCGGGCCTGACGCTACGCTATGGCTTCCATCCCTCGCCGTTCGGCACGGCGATCGTGATCGCCACCGACCGCGGCCTGTCAGGACTTGCGTTCGCCGATCCCGGTGAGGAGAAGGTCGCGCTCGCCGACATGACGCGCCGATGGCGCAACGCAACTTACGTCGAGGATCACGAAGGCACCGCACCGCTCGCACAGCGCATCTTCGACCCCAAGCTGTGGCGGCCGGACCAGCCGTTGCGCGTGGTGATGATCGGCACCGATTTCGAGGTGCGGGTGTGGGAGACGCTGCTGAAGATCCCGATGGGTCGCGCGGTGTCCTATTCCGACATCGCCTGCAACATCAACAGCCCTAAGGCCTCACGCGCCGTCGGCGCTGCGGTCGGCAAGAACCCGGTCTCGTTCGTCGTGCCCTGCCACCGCGCGCTCGGCAAGAGCGGCACGCTCACCGGCTATCACTGGGGCATCACCCGCAAGCAGGCGATGCTGGGCTGGGAGGCCGGGCAGCTGGGGATGCAGTAGGCGAGCTGCCGTAGGTGGGCAAAGGCGCAAAGCGCCGTGCCCACCGTCTTTCTCAATCGCTGACACAGCGTGGGCACGCTTCGCTTTGCCCACCCTACGGCACCGTGCGTGGCGACGAAGTCTAACCCGCCAGATCCAGCTTCGAGGCCACCGTCGAATCCGCGTTGAGCCGGTAGATGATCGGCACGCCGGTCGCGAGCTCGCGCTTCAAAATGCCTTCGGGCGAGAGCTTTTCCAGCACCATGATCAGCGCGCGCAGCGAGTTGCCGTGGGCGGCGACCAGCGTGCGCTTGCCGTTGAGCACGCCGGGCAGGATCTCCTGCACGTAATAGGGCAGCGCGCGCGCCAGCGTATCCTTCAGGCTTTCGCCGCCGGGCGGCGGCACGTCGTAGGAGCGGCGCCAGATCAGCACCTGGTCCTCGCCCCATTTCTTGCGGGCGTCGTCCTTGTTGAGGCCGGAGAGATCGCCATAGTCGCGCTCGTTCAGCGCGAGGTCTTTGGAGGTCGGCAGGCCCTTCTGGTCGAGCTCGCCGAGAATGAGATCGAGCGTGTGCTGCGCGCGCGTCAGGACCGAGGTGTAGGCGACGTCGAACACGAGGCCCTGCGCCTTCAGCTTGCGGCCGGCTTCCGTGGCCTCCTTCACGCCGAGCTCGGTGAGATCAGGATCCTTCCAGCCCGTGAACAGGTTCTTCAGATTCCACTCGCTCTGACCGTGGCGCACGAGCACGAGGAGACGTTCGCTCATTGACTGCTTTCCATTCAGGTTATTGTTGAGGAATGATCTTGGCGGAAAGCCGCTTCACATCTTGCGCTAACGCGGCCCTTCGGGTCCGGTTCATGCTTCAGCTCGCTCAGATGTCTGCGAGACCGAGCACGTCGGCCATGGAGTAGTGCCCCGGCTTCTTGCCATGCGCCCACAGCGCCGCCTTGAGCGCGCCGTGTGCGAACAGCATGCGGTCTTCGGCGAGATGCGACAGCGTCAGGCGTTCGAACGGTCCGAGGAAGGTCACGCTGTGCTCGCCGGCGACGGTGCCGCCGCGCAGGGAGGCAAAGCCGATGTCGCCCGGCTTGCGCGCGCCGGTGATGCCGTCGCGGCCGCGATCCGAATGCTCATCGAGCGAGATGCCGCGGCCGGCGGCAGCGGCCTGGCCCAGCATCAGCGCAGTGCCCGAGGGCGCATCGATCTTCATGCGGTGGTGGGTTTCCACGACTTCGATGTCGAAGCTCTCGTCGAGTGCCTTCGCGACGCGCTTGACCACCGCGGCGAGCAGATTGACGCCCAGGCTCATATTGCCCGACTGCACCACGACCGCGCGGTTGGTGACGCTCTTGATCACGGCGTTGTCGGAGGCCGACAGTCCTGTGGTGCCGATGACGTGCACGAGGCCGCGCTCGGCCGCGATCGCGACATTGGCGATGGTCGCCGCCGGCACGGTGAAATCCAGAATGCCGTCGGCGTCCTTCGACATCGCCCAGAGGTCCGCCGAGAGTTTGATGCCGTTGGCCGGCAGGCCCGCGAGCACGCCGGCATCCTTGCCGAGCAGCTCCGAGCCTGGTACCTCCAGGGCTCCCGCCAGCACCGCGCCTTCGGTGTCGGCAATCGCTCGTGCCAGCGCCCGGCCCATCCGGCCGCCTGCCCCAGCAACAATCAAACGCATATCGGACATGGTTCACCCTCTCCACGCCCTATAGCGGGAGCGGGCCGTTCCGGCAACCGATCAGGCCTTCAAAAGGCCCGCGGCGCGGGTCTCCCCGAGCACGGGCGCAACGCTAGAGCATGAGCTCCAGGTCTTTCCTGAGCACGATCTGGCCATCGCGCTCGACAACATAAGTGGCCTTGTAGGAGCCGCGTTCCCAACCCCCGGGCGGCCGCTTCTTGCCCGCAAAGAGCATGAATTGCGCCTTGTTGGCCTGAAGTGGTGCAGACCGATTTTCCGCGATGACGTTCTCGAGGGGATCCTTGATGACCAGCCATTGCGCATCGCCTGCCTTCAGCCCGATTGCCCGCACGAACGCAACGATCGCCATCGAACTGGCGGACGGCATCTGGCTCTCGGCACTGCCGTCCTCGATGAGTTCCATCGTGACCGGCCCCGTCGTAAAGCCTGCATTGAGGATGGCTCGTTCCCGGTACTCAAGTTTCGAGCGGAGGGCAGCAAGCCAGAGCGATTGACCGCCCTCGCAAGACCCGGGACGAACGCCATACGCAAAGGGATCGACGACCGCGCCATCGTGCCTCACGGTGAAATGCAGGTGAGGATATTCCGTGAGGCCAGAGAGTCCGACACGGCCGATCGGCTGTCCGAGGTCGATCTTATCTCCAGGCTTGACCAACACACTGCCGGCGGCGAGGTGGCAGTACTGGGTTTCCCACTGCTCCGGATGTTCGATGACAACGCCATTGCCACATTCGGCCTCGCGCACGGCTTCGCGTCCCGATTTTGTGAAAGCGCCGTCCGGAGCGTCATTGCGTGTACGAAGAATGCGGCCGCCTGCCGCCGCGCGCACGTCCACGCCAGCCCTTTGCACTGCCAATGAGGGCAAACGAAAGTCGGTGCCGTTGTGGCCGTCATAAGTCAGCGTGCCGCACTTGTAATCTCGCGCCGACCGCGACGGATCGAGATCCGTGTAATTCTGGATGTAGCAGGTACGGCCAGGCTCGCAGGCAATCGGCAGCGCCAATTGAATGCTCTGGGCATGGGCAGCGAAGCCGGCTCCGGCCAACGCCAGGGCAACGAACGTCCGGTAGAGGAAACCTGCGCAGCCCATGCGCCTCGACATCGCGGAGAACCCCCGTACTCAGTCAGGCGAATGCTTGCCAGCCGTCCGCAATCTCATCGGACCCTCTTCGTCCAATCGACCGTCGGAGGCCGGCCGGCTCACCCAGTTCTCGCGCCTGCCAGCGCCAAAAGGCGATTGGGTGAGATGATACAGGAGAAAGAATTCCGACTGTCGGTTGATCCCCAATTTGAGCATGATCCTCTTGGTGTAGGTTCGCACCGTTGCCTCGGTCAGCCCAAGCTCGGCTCCAATATCGCGAGGGCACTGGAATTGAAGAATCCGGGCGACGATTCTTTCCTCAGCCCAGTTCAACCCGAAGGCTGACGCAATGCAGTGCGCGCCCTGCGCGTCATCGAATTGCGGCACGACGATGAGGGCCTGTCCCAGCTTGTCATGGGTTGGAACAGCGCCGATCTTGGCGAAGGCGAATTGCTGACGATCCGTCGAGAGCGGAACCGTAGTGTTGAACCATCCGTGAGTCCCGGTCTCGATCAGCACTTTCCCGATTGCCCCCCGCAAGCTTTCGGTCACGGAAGCGCATGAGCCAGCGAGCCTGCCTACATCCATCCTGAGCAGCTCGCGCTTGGCGAGCAGCACACGTCCACCACGATTGACTGCGTAAATGTGCAGGCCCTGGTCCACGACGATGGCGGGAAAGGTCAGCTCTTCGAGCCAGAGTTGCGCATCGACCTGCCCCGGCGCTTGCCGGGCAAGTGAATGAGCAGCTTTCCATAACGGGCGCACGGTATGCGCCAAACCGGGAATCTCCGCTGCCGCAAGCGCGGCCGGTCGCCATCCGGCCACGAATACGACCGTGGTTCGCTCATCGGAAGCAAACCTGCCAATGACCGAATGACTCTTTACCGGGGGTTCCGCGCCGATCAACTTGCGGACGAAGGAGGTCCGGGAATTGATCGGCTCGAGCGAGGCGACGTCCTCGGCAGTGCCCTTGCGCGCAAATCGCTCAACCATCGTCGCGCATGACGGGTCGGTAGGAGCGTCTCCGATTCTGGCTTCTTCCAGCCCGGAGGCGGATAGCACGGCTACGTAGCAGCTCCGGCAGCCGAGCAATTCCGCCATGGCCTTCGCAAAATATTCCATTGCGGCCTGTTGCGGCCGCGGCTCCGGACAAGACCCTGACGGACCGCATCCGTCATTGCCTTGCTTCGAGGCGCGCTCGACGCAATCGGAACGAAAATCATCCTGTGCGGAAGGTAGTGCTTTACTGCACTCATGCACGGTCGCCTCCCTCATAGGCCGGCCCACCCCTTACCAGCGCTTAATTCTCCCTGAACGCACGGTTGATCCGTAACGTCATCGGCTGCAAAAGATATTCCGCGAAGGTTCGTTCCCCCGTCTCGACAAATATCTCGACAGGCATTCCAGGCATCAATGTGGAGATGTAGGGGGCCGTCGGCGCGTTGGGGTCGAGCTCAACCTCGGCCAAATAGGAGCTGTCGCCGGAATGGGTGTCGGTCAGTGCGTCTGCCGCAACGCCGACCACCCTTCCCTCGAGCATCGGCCGGCGGCGAATGTTCAGCGCGTGAACCCGCACACGCGCCATCTGTCCGACATAGACCTCTTCCCGATCGGCAGGCTTCAATGTCGCCTCGATGACAAGCCGATCTTGCATCGGAACGATTTCCAAAAGGGTTTCCCGAGGTCCAAGCACGGCATTGAGGTCCCTGCTGTTGAGGCCGACGATCCTTCCACTTTCCGGGGCACGCAATTCAGACCGGACAAGCTGGGCACGCAACGCGGCAATTCGATGTCTGAGGTCGCCGATCTCCTCGCTCGTCGCATGCCGCTGCTTGGCGATATCCTGATTTTGGTTGAACCCCAATTGCCGGCGTCTGTCCTGCAACTCCGCGATCTTGCCCTGCATCTCCGAGATTGACGCGGCATTGCGATCGACCTGTCCGGTGGCCTCGGCTTCCGCCCGTTGCAAGGCCAGCACACGTGGTTTCCGGGCGAGGCCCTTTGCGAGGAGATAACTCGTGTCGGCGATCTCTTCCCGCAACAGCTTGAGTTGCTGTTCAAGTCCTTGGGTGTTGCTCTGCAGGCCGCGGATGGTGTCCGCGTTTTGCAGCATCTGCTGATCGATCACCTTGCGCTCGTTCTCAATCGCGGCCAGTCGCGCGGCAAATTCGGCCTCCTGGGTTTGAATGGCGATACGTGCGGAGAGACGCGTCGCACTTTCCCGCAATTCGTCCGGAAACCGGATTGACTTCGTGCCGTCTTGCTCCGCCGCCAGCCGGGCCTCCATCGCCAGGTCAGCAAAGAACTTCGTTTCGAGGGACCCAAGGGTCCCTTCGATCTGCGCGGTGTCGAGCCGTGCAATGAGTTGACCGGCTTCGACGTGATCGTTCTCCCGGACATAGATCGATTTGATGATCCCGCCTTCCAGATGTTGCACCGCCTTGCGCTTCGAATGGACCTTGATGAATCCTGGTGCCACGACGGCGCCGCGGAGCGGAACCGTGGTTGCCCACACGCCGAAGCCGCAAAATTGCAGGACGAGCAGTACACAACCCCAAGCGATGATCCGTCGCATGTCGGATCGCGGCTGCTCGGTCGGCCACGTCTTCGAGCCGAGCACGGCAACAGGCGCAGACATCGCGGAGGCATGACCGATCTGCGTCATGGAATGACCCTCCTGCCTGGCAGCCTCTGAGGTTCGACATTGCGCGGGAGCCCTGCCGAACCCGGTACCGGTGCCGGCCGCTGGGCGCGAAGAACATCATATGGCGGTCCGAAGGCGACCTGGTTGCCGTCCCTCAACAGCAGCACGGCATCGGCGATGGTCAACAGCCGCGGCCGGTGGGTGACGATCACCGACGCTGCACCGCGCGCTTTGGCCGACTGAATGGCGGAGCACAACGCTTCTTCGCCGTCCGGGTCGAGATTGGCATTGGGCTCATCCAGCAGGATCAATTTGCGATCGCCGAAGAAGGCGCGTGCAAGACCAATGCGCTGACGCTGGCCACCGGAAAGCCTGCAGCCGTCGCGGCCGATCTCGGTCTGGTAGCCGGCCGGAAGGGACAGGATCATCTCATGCGCCTGCGCGAGCATGGCCGCGGCGACGATGGCCTCGTCCCGTGCGCATTCGTCAAACCCGGCAATGGCTTCGGCCACCGTTCCATCCAGGAGCTGCACGTCCTGGGGGAGATAGCCGACGAATTGCCCAAGCTGGTCGGGATCCCAAGTATGGAGTGCTGCGTGGTCCAACCGGATCGTACCGCTGGCCGGCCGCTCGAGGCCTGCCATCAAGCGCAGCAATGTGGATTTTCCGGCGCCGGTCGGTCCGATCACGACGACAAGTTCGGACGGCCGGCATTGAAATGATATGCCCGCGAGGATGGGCCGCTGCGTCCCGCCAATCCGGAATGTCACCCGTTCGACCTTGAGCATGCCGGCTGGCGGCGGAAGCAACGTCTTCCGCGGACGCGCAAGCACCGGCATCGCGGCGTTGCAGACCTGCGTCCAAGCGTCCTGCGCAGATGCCAACGCGCGCCAGGCCGAGACCAATCCTTCCATGGGCTGCAATGTGCGCGCTATCAGGATCGAGCTCGCGATCAGACTGCCGGACAGCACCTCGTTCTGGAGCACGAGCCAGGCACCGCATCCGATCGCGGCAATCTGCAGAATGGTCCTGACCATTCGCGCGGCGGCGCTGATCGTGTAGATGCGTTCGCTGGCCCGCACCACCGGAGCCAGGGCTTCGTCATTGAGGCTCATGAACGCGCGGATGGCGCCCCGGGTCCAGCCCATCGCCCGCACCACGCTGGAGTGCCGGACGATTCCATCGAGCAACGCCTGCGTCTTCAACGCGGCCTGCGAAGCCTGCGCAATTTCCCCGCGCGCGATCCGGTGGCTTGCAACACCCATCGCCAGCAGGGCCCCCACCCCGATCAGGGCTATGACGCCATACCAGGGGTGCAGGAAGAACAGGATGAGAATGAACGCCGGGAGGAATGGAGCATCTATCAGCGATGTGACCGTTCCGCTCGACAGGAAAGTTCTCAACTCGCGAAGCTTGACCAGATCGTGCTGCCGGCCGTCGCCCGGCGCCGCGCCGGTGATGCTGCCTTCAAGGATGATCGGAGCGAGGCAGTGCTCGAACCCGACCGCGAACCGGCTCAACAGGCGGTTACGAAACGTGTCGAAGGCGGCGCTGAAGGCGAGAGCGCCGACGGCGATGACGGTGAGGCCGACGAGCGTCTCGACGCTTCCGCTGCTGAGCACGCGGTCGAACACTTCGATGGAAAAGAAAGGTACGACCAGCAGCAGCAGGTTTACGGACACGCTGAAACAGACGATCCACACCAATGCGAATCGTCCGGGAATCAAGGCCACCAGCAATCTCTGACCAGATGCTGGGATCGCACCACGGTTACGCGAGTACATAACTTGCCGGCACTATCACTGACTGAAATGAGGGCGGGGCGGCCTGACAGCCGCCCCGCTACTAGTCGGCACTAGACAACGTCAACGGCCGTATAACCGGCGGCAGTGTTGATTTCGGCGATCGACTCGAACGGTGTCGCGCCGCCCGTGATGCCATCGAGCTGGATGGCGCCGAAGCCGAAATCCAGCACGGTGTTGGTGCCGTCGTCGTCCACTACCACTGTAGCCGGGTCAAAGCCTGGCGGAGCGTCGACAACAACGGCATCGCCATCGGCAAAGCTGAGATCGGTGATTTCATCGTTGCCGAAGTTCGTGGCTGTGTTGTCGCCGAAATTGTGCGTATCGGTACCAGCACCGCCCGTCAGCACATCATCGCCGAGTCCACCGTTGAGGACGTCGGCGCCATTGCCGCCGTTCAACTCGTCATCGCCGTTACCGCCGTTCAGGGTGTCATTGCCGGCGCCGCCCGACAGGATGTCAGCACCAGCCCCGCCGTTCAGGACATCGGTGCCGTCGCCGCCATCGAGCGTGTCATCTCCGGCGTCGCCGTCGAGCGTGTCGTTGCCGGTTCCGCCGCTCATTTCGTCATCACCGGCGCCGCCGCTCATGACATCGTTGCCCGCGCCGCCGGCCATCTCGTCGTCTCCGGCATCGCCGAACATCGTATCGTTACCGGCGCCGCCGTCCATGATGTCGTCGCCCGCGTCGCCGTGCATGGTGTCGTTGCCATCGCCACCGTTGAGCGTATCGGCGCCCAAACCGCCGTTCAGGATGTCGTCACCGGTACCACCGTTCAGCAGGTCATTGCCAAGTCCGCCGTTCAGCGTGTCGTTGCCGGCATCGCCATTCAGAGTGTCATCTCCGAATCCACCGTTGAGTACGTCGTTACCGTCGCCGCCATTCAAGACGTCATTACCGGCGTCGCCGCTCAACGTATCGTCGCCGGCGTCGCCCCACAGGGTGTCGGCACCCGCGCCGCCATGAATGTCATCATTGCCGTCGCCGCCGTGGATGCTGTCGTCGCCGGCGTCACCAAAGAGCTGGTCAGCGCCGGTTCCGCCATCGATGGTGTCGTTGCCTTGGTCGCCATGGATGATGTCGGCGCCGGCATTTCCGTTCAGCGTGTCGTCGCCCGCGCCGCCGTTGATCGTGTCGTCGCCGGCGCCACCGGTGATCGTATCGATACCGGCATTGCCATCCAGGGTATCGTTGCCGGCACCGCCATCGATGGAATCATTGCCCGCGCCGCCGCTTACCTCATCATTGCCGTCCAGGCCAGTAATCGTGTCGTTGCCTTGAAGGCCAAAGATCTGATCGTCTCCATTCGTGCCAGGCAACACATCGTCGCCTGCTGTTCCGATGATCAGTGCCATGATCTCCACTCCCTTTGCATGGAAATGCGCGATGCGGGTCGCCTTGCGGCCCGTCACGGACGTCGCAGATTTCGGGTTGGCTTGCTGCCCATCACCGATCGATGTGGGCTCCGATCAAGCAACCTTGGATGAAAGGAGAGCGATCCAGCAATCCCCATTTGGGGACAAAAGAATACGGCAAGCTGGTGGACCCAATGACGGCCACAGTCTTCGTCTCAGGCGCGAACGGCACTCACGCGTTCAAGCGAATGAGTCCGTCAAGGTGATGCAAGGTGATGTCGGCGTGAGTGCGAGCGGAGATGTCTGCGATGCTCTCCCGATCGCGTGCGATGATCGTACGCGCGCGCTGTCCGCGGGAGCCGATAATGCTCGCGTCAATCCAGGATCGGCTCTCGCGACAATCCGTCTTCAGGGCTGCGGGCCGTCATAGCCCTCGATGATGATGAGGTCGGCGATCGAGTGCGGCGCGCGCACCTTGATGTTGGCCTGATACTCCGGCGAGTTGTAGCAGGCGATCGCGGCCTCGTAGTCCGGAAATTCAATTACGACGTTGCGGCTGCGGCTGGCACCTTCGACGGTGGTGAAGCGGCCACCGCGGACGACGTAACGTCCGCCGTGTTTCTTGAAGATCGCGAGATTGGCGACGGCATAGGGCTTGTAACCCTCGTCATTGCTCACATCGACGCGTCCGATCCAGTAGCCCTTTGCTGCCATTTTTCTTCTCCTTTGTTATTAGCCGAGCGCCTGCGCGATCTCAGCCTGGATGGCTTCCGCGATCGCCCTGGGGTCGGTGGCTTCAACCACCGGCCGTCCGACGACGAGATAATCGGCGCCCGCGGCAATTGCGCGGCCCGGCGTCATGATGCGTTTCTGGTCGCCAGTCGCAGAACCCGCCGGGCGGATGCCAGGCGTGACGAGATGCATCTGGTGGCCGACGATCTTGCGCAAGGCGCCGACCTCCTCGGGCGAGGACACCAGCCCGTCGACGCCGAGCACCTGCGCCTGCTGCGCGCGCGCTTCGACCAGCTCGGCGACGCTGAGCCGATAGCCGGCCGCGTGCAGATCGTCGTCGTTGTAGGACGTCAGCACCGTAACTGCGAGAAGCTTCAGGCTTGCGCTGCCGCGGCCTTCGACCGCGCCCTTCATGGTCTGTGGATAGGCGTGCACGGTGAGGAAGGTTGCACCCAGCCTCGCCACGCTCTCCACACCACGCGTGACGGTGTTGCCGATGTCGTGCATCTTGAGGTCGGCAAACACCTTCTTGCCCTTGTCGGCGAGCTTGCCGATCAGCGGCAGGCCGCCGGCATAAGCGAGCTGATAGCCGATCTTGTAGAAGGTGACGCTGTCGCCGAGTCTTGCGATCATCGCCTCCGCGGCGTCGACGCTGGGCAAGTCGAGCGCTACGATCAGGCGGTCTTTCGGGGCGATCTCGGCTGGCGTCATGTCACCTCACATCATGCGTTGGGAAATGTCGATCAACTGCGCTACCAGCTCCTTCAACGCGGCGACGTCGCCCTCGTTCTTGAGCCTGTCCATATCGTCATAGGCCTGGTCGGCAAAGGCGAGCGTGAGCTGGCTGGCAATCACATTGGCGTGGCAGGAGGTCAGGATCAGCCGCAATGCCTGGAGCGCACGGGCCGCACCGAGCCGGCTCTGCGAGGCGCCGGCGAGCGCGAAGGCGCGGTTACGAAACACGTCGCCGCGCGTCTCGTGCAGCTCATGTACGCGGCTGACCCAGTCGATCGCGTTCTTGAGCAGCGGCGGCACCGAGGCGTTGTATTCGGGCGAAACGATCAGCACGCCATGATGCACGCCGATCATGCGCTTGAGATTGATCGCGTGCTTGGGCACGCCGGACTTGGCCTGGAGATCGCCGTCATAGATCGGCAGCGGAAAATCGGCGAGCGAGATGCGGGTGACGTCGACACCGGCCTGGGCGAATTCATAGGCGGCGACCGCCGCCAGCTTCGCATTGTGCGAGCCGGTGCGCAGCGAGCCGGGAATGACCAGGATTTTAGGTGCGGACATCCGCTTCCATGCGTTCGGCGAAACGAGCCCGCCGTGCAAAGGGGAATGCCGGCGGAATTAGTCCTTGCGATACACCCAGACGCGGGCCGGCGGAAGGTTCATCCAGATCCGTTCTGAGGCCTCTGTGGACACGCCGGGCAGCGATTTCGGGATCGGCGGCACCACCGCATAGGTGAACTGCACGAAGGGCGCGCCCGGGGTCAGCGCCGCGAAGGCGTCGCGGACCAGCCGGAGCCGCGTCAGCATCGGTTTTGTCACGAGCGGCAGGCCGGAGACGACCGCGGAAGCCGGCGCGCTGAGCACGTTCCAGAGCGTATCGCGCAGGCGATATGCATCGCCCTGCACCACCTTGGCTTGCGGATAGCGGTCGCGCAGCAAGGCGCAGAAGCCGGGATTGTATTCGACGAGGACGAGGCGCTTCTGGTCGACGCCGCGCTCGACCAGGGCCGAGGTGATGGCGCCGGTGCCGGGCCCGAGCTCGACCACCGGTGCGTCCGAGTTGACGTCGACGTAATGCGCCATGGTCCGGGCGAGCAGCTTGCCCGAAGGCATCACTGCACCCATGTGCAGCGGCTTTTCGATCCACGATCTGAGAAAGCGCACCTCGTCATCGAGACGAGGCTTCTTCAACGCACGCGCGGACGATGGCAATGGCATGTCTGGACCGGACGGGACCGCAGGACCGCGGCGTGTCAGAAAATGGTCATAAACAGGTATAGGCCGAAGGCGATACGGTCAAGACGAGTCAGTTCGCCCGATTGCTGAAGAGATCCTTGACCTTGGCGAAGAAGCCGACCGATTCCGGCTGGGTATTGCCGGAGGAGAGCTTTTCGAATTCCGCCAGCAATTCCTGCTGCTTCTTGGTGAGATTCTGCGGGGTCTCGACGGCGACCTGGACATACATGTCGCCCATCTGGCGCGAGCGCAGCACCGGCATGCCTTTTGATGCAATGCGGAATCGGCGGCCCGACTGGGTTCCGGCCGGCACCTTCACCTTGGTTTTGCCGCTGTCGATGGTCGGCACCTCGAATTCGCCGCCGAGGGCGGCCGTCACCATCGAGATCGGCACCCGGCAGTGCAAATCGGCGCCGTCGCGCTGGAAGAGCTGGTGCTGAGCCAGCGACAGGAAGATGTAGAGGTCGCCGGGCGGGCCGCCGCGAACCCCGGCCTCGCCTTCGCCGGCGAGTCTGATCCGGGTGCCGTCCTCGACCCCCGGGGGAATGTTGACCGACAGCATCCGCTCGCGGGTGACCCGGCCCTGGCCGGAGCAGGACGGGCAGGCATCCTCGATCATCTGGCCGCGGCCCTGGCAGCCCGGGCAGGTGCGCTCCAGCGTGAAGAAGCCCTGCGACTGCCGCACACGGCCGGCGCCGCCGCAGCTCGAACAGGTCTTCGGCTTGGTGCCGGCCTTGGCGCCGATGCCCGAGCAGGCCTCGCAGGTGACCGAGACCGGAATCTCGATCTGCGCGGTCTTGCCACCAAAGGCTTCCTCGAGCGTGATTTCCATGTTGTAGCGCAGGTCGGCGCCACGCTCGCGGCCACCGCGGCCGCGCTGCCCGGCCATGCCGAACAGGTCTTCGAAGATGTCGGAGAAGGAGGAGGCGAAGCCCGCGCCGAAGCCGGCGCCGCCGCCGCCCTGCTCGAAAGCCGCATGGCCGAAGCGGTCATAGGCCGCGCGCTTGTCCTTGTCCTTGAGGACCTCGTAGGCCTCGTTGATTTCCTTGAACTTGACTTCGCTGGTGTCGTCCCCGGGATTGCGGTCCGGGTGGAATTTCATCGCAAGCTTGCGGAAGGACGATTTCAGGACGGAATCGTCGGCAGTGCGCTCGACTTCCAGGGTTTCGTAATAGCAGCGCTTGGTGGACGTGGACATGTTGAACTCGGTCTATCCAATCGCGATTCAAGTCGGAGCGGAGCAACGTCGCCATGAGACGATATAGGCAGCCCTTTGCTTCGCGGCAGAGGGCGGCACGGCGACGCTCATCATAACGGCTGGGAATTGATCGATCGTAACGGGGACACGCCCCGCCGAGCCCGACACGACGGCCTCCCCCGTGAGGGAGGAGGCCGGTAGCGCGTGTGGGGTCCAAGCCGTCCGCATCATCACCCTCTTGGGGATCAGGCGGACTTCTTGTTGTTCTTGTCGTCGTCGACTTCGGTGAATTCCGCGTCGACGACGTCGTCCTTGGCCGCATCCTTCTTGGCGTCGGCCTCGGCCTGCTGCTTGTACATGGCCTCGCCGAGCTTCATCGAAGCCTGGGCCAGCGTCTGGGTCTTGGCCTTGATCGCCTCGGCATCGTCGCCCTTCAGCGCTTCCTTGAGATCGCTGACGGCATCCTCGATGGCGCGGCGCTCGGTCTCGGCAACCTTCGAACCGTGCTCGGCGAGAGCCTTCTCGGTGGAGTGCACCAGGCCATCCGCTTCGTTCTTGGCG
Source organism: Bradyrhizobium sp. Unk1 (assembly GCF_059512345.1). Taxonomy (NCBI): domain Bacteria; kingdom Pseudomonadati; phylum Pseudomonadota; class Alphaproteobacteria; order Hyphomicrobiales; family Nitrobacteraceae; genus Bradyrhizobium; species Bradyrhizobium sp. Unk1. The sequence goes on along the minus strand of NZ_JCAMOP010000003.1, from coordinate 178,950 downwards.
GTGACGGCCTCGCGGCGCTTCTTGTCCGCCTCGGCATTGGCCTCGGCGTCCTTGACCATCTTCTCGATGTCGGCTTCCGACAGGCCGCCGGAGGCCTGGATGCGGATCTGCTGCTCCTTGGCCGTGGCCTTGTCCTTGGCCGAGACGTTGACGATGCCGTTGGCGTCGATGTCGAAGGTCACCTCGATCTGCGGCATGCCGCGCGGAGCCGGCGGAATGCCCATCAGGTCGAACTGGCCGAGCATCTTGTTGTCGGCCGCCATTTCACGCTCACCCTGGAAGACGCGGATCGTGACCGCATTCTGGTTGTCCTCGGCGGTCGAGAACACCTGGCTCTTCTTGGTCGGGATCGTGGTGTTGCGGTCGATGATGCGGGTGAACACGCCGCCCAGCGTCTCGATGCCCAGCGACAGCGGGGTCACGTCGAGCAGCAGCACGTCCTTGACGTCGCCCTGGAGCACGCCGGCCTGGATCGCGGCACCGATCGCCACGACTTCGTCCGGGTTGACGCCCTTGTGCGGCTCCTTGCCGAACAGCTGCTTCACGACTTCCTGGACCTTCGGCATGCGCGACATGCCGCCGACCAGAACGACTTCGCCGATCTCACCGGCGGTGACGCCGGCGTCCTTCAGCGCCTTGCGGCAGGGCTCGACCGTCTTCTGGACGAGGTCGTCGACCAGCGCCTCGAACTTGGCGCGGGTGAGCTTCATCGTCAGATGCTTCGGGCCGGTCTGGTCCGCGGTGATGAAGGGCAGGTTGATCTCGGTCTGCGTCGTCGACGACAGCTCGATCTTGGCCTTTTCAGCGGCTTCCTTCAGGCGCTGCAACGCGAGCTTGTCGTTGCGCAGGTTGATGCCCTGCTCCTTCTGGAACTCGTCGGCGAGATAGCCGACCAGCCGCATGTCGAAATCTTCGCCGCCGAGGAAGGTGTCGCCGTTGGTCGACTTCACCTCGAACACACCGTCGCCGATTTCGAGAATGGAAATATCGAACGTGCCGCCGCCGAGATCGTACACGGCGATCGTGCCGGTCTTGGTCTTGTCCAGACCATAGGCGAGCGCGGCCGCGGTCGGCTCGTTGATGATGCGCAGCACTTCAAGGCCCGCGATCTTGCCGGCGTCCTTGGTCGCCTGGCGCTGCGCATCGTTGAAGTAAGCGGGAACGGTGATGACCGCCTGGTCGACCTTCTGGCCGAGATGGGCTTCCGCGGTCTCCTTCATCTTCTGCAGGATGAACGCAGACACCTGCGAGGGCGAGTAGGTCTGGCCGTCGGCCTCGACCCAGGCGTCGCCGTTGGAAGCCTTCACGATCTTGTACGGAACAAGCTTCTTGTCCTTCTCGACCATCGGGTCGTCGTAGCGGCGGCCGATAAGGCGCTTCACTGCGAAGAACGTACGCTCGGGATTGGTAACGGCCTGGCGCTTGGCAGGCTGGCCGACGAGGCGCTCACCGTCGTCCGTTACGGCGACGATCGAAGGCGTCGTGCGCATGCCTTCGGAATTCTCGATGACTTTGGCGTTCTTGCCATCCATCACGGCGACGCACGAATTCGTGGTGCCGAGGTCGATCCCAATGACCTTTCCCATGGTCCTGATATCCTTGTTTTTGCGGCAGGTTGGCTGGGCCCAAGAGGCACCCGATCCAAACCCCCTAAGATCAAACATCCGCGATATTGCGATGGTTGACGCTCATATAGGAGGGGGGGAGGGGCCCGCAAGGACCGAACGCAAGTTTCGGCCATGAAAACATTGGGTTTTGGAAGATCATATCCGGGCTTCACCGCCCTTGCAGGTGATGAATTATTAACAGGTTCAGGCGTCAGCCGGCCCGGCCACCGTGATCTGCCCCGCCCTGTTACCGGTGGGCCAAACCCGTTAAAAGGCGGGCGGCCGGACAGCCGCCATCAAGGCGGCTTCGCGCGACAAAGCGGCCCAATGGCCGACCATCGAACGGCCTCAATGTGAACCAATCAGAGTGCCCATGAAGCTCATCCGCCCCCTCGCCGCGCTCGCCGTCCTCGTCGCCACAGCGCTTCCGGCCCTCGCGGCCGATGCCGTTTTCCCGCCCGGCTTGCGCCTCGGCATGGTGCCGCTGGTCGGCCTGAGCACGGCCAAGACATTTCCGGGCTTCGAGAGCGAGGACGGCAACGTCAAGGTGCTGATCACCGAGCTGCCGCCGGCGGCCTATGGCGAGGTCGTGAGCGCCTTCAATTCCAATCCCGGCGGCACCGCCGGCGTCAAGCAGGACAAGATCGAGACCCCCGCAGGTCTTGCCTATTTCACCACGGAAAGCGGCAAGGCCGGCGAGACGCCGGTGAAGCGCTACTCGATGATCGTGCCGGGCGCCGGTTTCTCCGGCTATGTCGCGGTGCAGATCCCGGAGAACGCGACCAAGATCTACACCGACGAGGCGGTGCGGCAGATGTTTGCGAGCGCCGTCACCCGCAAGCAGGTCTCGGCCGAAGAGCAGATCGGGCTGATGCCGTTCAAGATCACCGATCTCGCCGACTTCAAGGACATCCGCACGCTGGCGCCGGGCTCCAGCATCATCCTGGCCGACGGCAACGAGGCCACAGGCTATGAGTCGAAGCCGTTCATGATCCTCGGCCTGATCGGCGCCACCCCGCAGCAGGCCGACGACCGCGCCCGCTTCGCCCAGGAGGCGGCGCTCCAGATCCCCGGCGTGCGCGAGTCGCGGGTCACCATGTCCGAGCCGATCCGCATCAACGGCCAGCAGGGTTTCGAGACCCGGATCGACGGCGTCAGCGGCAAGGACAAGACGCCCGTGACCGTGGTGCAGTGGATCCGCTTCTCGAGCGGCGGCGCCTCGCTGCGCATCATCGCAAGCGCCCCGCGCGACCAGTGGTCGGCCGCCTTCACCCGCTTCCGCGCCGTGCGCGACGGCATCCAGCCCAAGGGTTAGTCTCAAGGGTTAGCCCAAGCGCTGGACAGAACCGGCTGCATTTTCGGGCTTCTGTTCGTATACGAACGGAACTAGGCTCCTTCCGTTGGATCATCCCGGAGGGAGGCGAACGATGCTTGATCGACGACAAATCCTCGCGGCGCTTGGGACAAGCGCTCTCGTAGCCCTTGCTCCAACCGCGCTCCTTGCGGCCGCATCGATCAAGCCGGACGATGCCTCCGCGCTGCTCGTGATCGACGTGCAAAACTGCTTCCTGCCCGGCGGCAGCCTCGCCGTGAAGGAAGGCGAACAGGTCGTTCCCGTCATTAACAAGATGGCGAAAGCATTTGCGAACGTGGTGATGACCCAGGACTGGCACACGCCAGGCCACATCTCGTTTGCATCGGTGCACTCCGGCAAGAAGCCGTTCGAGACCGTCGATCTTCCCTACGGCAAGCAGGTGCTGTGGCCCGATCATTGCGTGCAGGGCACCGACGGTGCGGCGCTGTCGAAAGATCTCGCGATCCCGCATGCCGAGCTCATCATCCGCAAGGGGTTTCACAAGGACGTCGACAGCTATTCGGCCTTCCTCGAAGCCGACGGCAAGACCTCGACCGGCCTCGCCGGCTACCTGAAGGGCCGCAAGATCAAGCGCGTCTTTGTCGCCGGCCTCGCGACGGACTTCTGCGTCGCCTGGACCGCGCTCGATGCGCGCAAGGCGGGCTTCGAGGTCTATGTGGTGGAGGACGCCTGCCGCGGCATCGACACGCAGGGTTCGCTCGCAAAAGCCTGGGCCGACATGGCCAAAGCCGGGGTGAAGCGGATTCAGTCCGCGGATATCGCGGTGAGCGCGTAAGATAGCAATCGGTCGTTCCGGGGCGATGCAAAGCATCGAACCCGGAATGACGCCAAGGCTTGGTTCGCCGCTCAGTTCACTTCGTTGCTGTTCGCCGCCGGCGCAGCCTTGGTGCCGCCCTTGGCGACACCGACCAGCGCCGGGCGCAGCACGCGCTCGCCGATGGTGTAGCCAGCCTGCATGACCTGCACGACGGTACCCGCAGGCACCGACGCATCCGGCACCTCGTACATCGCCTGCTGGAAGTTCGGGTCGAACTTCTGGCCCTGCGGATCGAACTTCTTCACGCCGTGCTTTTCCAGCGCGTTGAGCAGCGAGCGCTCGGTGAGCTCGACGCCCTCGATCAGCGAGGTCAGGCCCGGATCGGCCGCGGCACGGGCCTCGGCCGGAACGGCATCGAGCGCACGCTGGAGATTGTCGGCGATGTCGAGCACGTCGCGGGCAAAGCCGGTGATGCCGTAGAGCCGGGCGTCGGCGACCTCCTTGGTGGTGCGTTTGCGCAGATTTTCCATCTCGGCCAGCGTCCGCAGCATGCGGTCGCGCGCCTCGGCGGCTTCCTTCTGCAACAGCTCGACCGAGCCGGGCTCCGGATCGTCGGGCATGATGTAGGGTTTTGACACCACGGGCTCGTCGGTCGGCGGGGTCGTGTCGTCGGGCTGCCGGTCTCGATCGGTCATCGGCTCTCTTCTCGAACTCGTCTCAAGGGATTGTTGGCCCGGATATCGTGCCTAAGCTCACGAAAATCAAGCGCCCGTGATCGGAGGAAACGCCGGTCAGCCCCCCAGGAGGCGGCTGACGATGCGCGCGGCGTAGTCCACGGTCGGGATCACACGGGCATAATTCAGCCGCGTCGGCCCGATCACGCCCAAAACGCCGACGATGTGGCCGGCGGCATCCCGATAGGGCGAGATGATGGTGGAGGAGCCCGACAAGGAAAACAGTTTGTTCTCCGAACCGATGAAGATCCGTACGCCCTCGGCGGTCTCGGCGCGTCCCAGAAGGTCGATCACGCCGCGCTTGGTCTCGAGATCGTCGAACAAGAGCCGAACGCGCTCCAGATCCTCCAGTGCGTGCAGATCCTCGAGCAGATTGGCGTGGCCGCGAACGATCAGCTGGCGGTCCTCGTTCTCGCCGCCGGACCAGCTCGCAATGCCGGCCGAAATCACCTTTTGCGTCAGCTGATCGAGCTCGGCGCGGGCTTCCCCGAGCGCGGTTTCGAGCTCGAGCCGCGCCTCGGCCAGCGTGCGGCCGCGGATTCGCGCATTGAGGAAATTACCGGCTTCCGTGAGCGCCGAGGAGGGAACTCCCGGCGGCAGCGACAGCACGCGGTTTTCGACCTGACCGTCCTCGCCGACCAGGATCACCAGCGCCTTCTCGGGTTCCAGACGGACGAATTCGATGTGTTTCAGCCGCGCATTGGATTTCGGGGTCAGCACGACCGCTGCGGCGCGGGTGAGACCGGACAGCCGCGTCAGCGCCTGGTCCAGCGCCGCCTCGACCGACTGCGCCTGACCGACGGAGGTGAGCTGGCTCTGGATCGACTGCCGCTCGGCGTCATTGAGGTCGCCGACCTGCATCAGGGCGTCGACGAAGAAGCGTAAGCCCAGTTCCGTCGGCAAACGGCCGGCGGAGGTGTGGGGCGCATAGATCAGGCCGAGCTGTTCCAGGTCGGCCATGACGTTGCGGACCGAGGCCGGCGACAGCGGCATCGCGATCAGCCGCGAAATATTGCGCGAGCCGACCGGCTCGCCGGTCGCGAGATAGCTTTCGACAATTTGACGAAAGATGTCGCGGGAACGCTCGTTGAGCTGGGCGAGGCCTGCGCGCGGCGCGATCAGATGGATCGGATCGTGATGGGCCACGGACGGTAACTCCTCTCAGACGCTTATAATTTGTCCATCCCCGAGGGTTCTGACAAGCGTGGCGTTTGCGGGGTGGAAAACCCGGGGTGAAAAAGCGCCGATCTTCCCCCTTGCCGCCCACCCTCACCCCACCTACAAGCACCGCGAATAGCCCTTTTCCGAGAGTTTTGGAGGATTTCCCATGCGGCCAAGCCGCCGTGCGCCCGACGAATTGCGCCCCGTGACGCTGGAGCGCGGCGTGGTCAAATATGCGGAAGGCTCCTGCCTGGTGAAATTCGGCGACACCCATGTGCTGGTCACCGCCACGCTGGAAGACCGCCTGCCGCCGTGGCTGAAGGGCCAGGGCCGCGGCTGGGTCACCGCCGAATACGGCATGCTGCCGCGCGCGACCTCCGAACGCACCCGCCGCGAGGCTTCCGCGGGCAAGCAAAGCGGCCGCACCGTCGAGATTCAGCGCCTGATCGGCCGCTCGCTTCGCACCATCGTCGATCTCGAAGCGCTCGGTGAGCGCCAGATCACGGTCGATTGCGACGTGCTCCAGGCCGACGGCGGCACGCGCACGGCCTCGATCACCGGCGCCTGGGTCGCGCTCGCCGATTGCATCAACTGGATGAAGGCGCGCAACATGATCAAGGCCAAGGTGCTGCGCGACAACGTCGCCGCGATCTCCTGCGGCATCTACAACGGCACGCCCGTGCTCGACCTCGACTATGCCGAGGATTCCGAAGCCCAAACCGACGCCAATTTCGTCATGACCGGCGATGGCCGCATCATCGAGGTGCAGGGCACCGCGGAACGCGAACCGTTCACACAGGACGAGTTCCTCGCGCTGATGGCGCTGGCCCAGAAGGGTATCGCACGGCTCGTGGACTTGCAGAAACTGGCTGTCGCGTAGTCAATAGGCCCATGCACCGCCGAATCACCGGAAAGCTCGTCATCGCGACCCACAATCCCGGCAAGCTCGCCGAGATGAAGGAGTTGCTCGCGCCTTACGGCATCGAGGCGGTGTCGGCCGGTGAGCTCGGCCTGCCCGAGCCCGACGAGACCGGCAATGATTTCCGCAGCAATGCCGCGATCAAGGCGATCGCGGCGGCGCAGGCGACGAAGCTTCCCTCCTTTGCCGACGATTCCGGCATCGTGGTCGACGCGCTCGATGGCGCGCCCGGCATCTACAGCGCGCGCTGGGCCGGTCCAGCCAAGGATTTTGCCGTTGCAATGGCGCAGATCGAGCGCCTGTTGCAGGAGCGCGGCGCCACCACGCCCGACAAGCGCACCGCGCATTTCGTATCCGCGCTCTGCGTCGCCTGGCCCGACGATCATCTCGAAGAGGTCGAGGCGCGCGTCGACGGCACCCTGGTCTGGCCGCCGCGCGGCACCGCCGGCTTCGGCTATGATCCGATGTTCCTGCCCAATGGCCACGATCGCACGTTCGGCGAGATGACCAGCATCGAGAAGCACGGCCTGCCGCCGCTTGGCCTCGGCCTGTCGCATCGCGCCCGCGCCTTCGTGAAACTGGCGGAGATCTGCCTTGAGCCGCGCTAAGCAAGCTTTCGGCGTCTATGTGCACTGGCCGTTCTGCCTGTCGAAGTGCCCCTATTGCGACTTCAACAGCCACGTCCGCCACGCTGCGATCGACGAGGCGCGCTTTGCCTCCGCCTTTGCGCGCGAGATCGCAACCACCGCGGAACGCGCACCCGGCCGTGAAGTCACCTCGATTTTCCTCGGCGGCGGCACGCCGTCGCTGATGCAGCCCGCAACCGTCGGCGCGGTGCTCGATGCCATCGGCAAGCACTGGACTGTCGCAAGCGATGTCGAGGTGACGCTGGAAGCAAACCCGACCAGCGTCGAGGCCACGCGCTTTGCCGGCTATCGCGCCGCCGGCGTCAACCGCGTCTCGCTCGGCGTGCAGGCACTCGACGATGCCTCGCTGAAAGCGCTGGGCCGCATGCACAGCGCCCGCGAGGCACTCGATGCCGTCGCCATCGCGCGCCGCTCGTTCGACCGTTATTCGTTCGACCTGATCTACGCCCGTCCCGACCAGACACCGGCGATGTGGGCCGACGAGCTGCGCCTCGCGATCGACGAAGCGGCCGAGCATCTGTCGCTCTATCAATTGACGATCGAGGAAGGCACGCCGTTCTTCGGCCTGCACCAGGCCGGCAAGCTGAAGACGCCTGACGAAGCGGTTGCGCGCGCGCTCTACGACGTCACGCAAGAGACCTGCGACAAGCTCGGCCTGCCCGCCTACGAGATTTCAAATCACGCGCGGCGCGGCGCCGAGTGCCGGCACAATCTGGTGTACTGGCGCGGCGAGGAATATGCCGGCATCGGCCCCGGTGCCCATGGCCGCCTCGACATCAACGGTATCAGGCACGCCACCGCCACTGAGAAGCGCCCCGAAGCCTGGCTTATGCGGGTCGAGACCAACGGCCACGGCAACGTCACCGACGATCTCCTCAACAGCGAAGAGCGCGCCGACGAATTTCTGCTGATGGGGCTCCGCCTCGCCGAGGGCATCGACCCCGAGCGCTACAGCGCGCTGTCCGGCCGCCCGCTCGATCCCAAGCGCATCGCGCTGTTGCGCGAGGAGGGCGCGATTATCGTGGATGCTACGGGGCGCTTGCGCGTGACCAGCAGCGGATTCCCCGTGTTGGATGCGGTGGTCGCGGATTTGGCGGCTTAAGCGAGCTGCCGTAGCCCGGATGGAGCGCAGCGTAATCCGGGACGCTTTCGCCACTCGGATAGAACCCGGATTGCGCTGCGCTCCATCCGGGCTACGAAGCCATCAAGCCCCAAAGCTCTTCGGCGAGCCCGCGACTGCCACGCCGCCACCCGTCGTCACCTTCATCACGGCGAGCCCGCGCTCGTTGGTCCCATCCGCGCGGAAGCGGAACAGGCCGTCGATGCCGGCGAAGCCGGAAGGGTTGGTGAGCACATCCGCAGAGAAGCGCGTCGGGCCCTGCGTGCGCGCGAGCGCGGCGACGAGGGCGACCGCGTCATAGGCGAGCGTCGCGGTGCGGATCGGCTCGGCGCCGTATTTGGTGCGGTAGCGGCCGGAGAAGGCGCGGAAGCCGGCCGGGTCCGGCGCGGCGTAGAGACCGCCTTGCAAGTTCGCATTGGCATAGACGCGCGGATTGTCCCACAGGCCGGTGCCCAGCAGCTGGATGTTGCGCAAATTCGCGCCTGCGGCCGTCATCGCATCGGCCACCGCGACGACGGCATCGCCGTCATCAGCGATGAACAGCGCATCCGCGCTGCCGAGCTGCTGCGCCACGGTGCGTGCCGGCGTGGCGCGATCGGCGCCGTATTTCTCGAAGGCGACAATGCGGCCGCCGCGCCGCGGCACCGCCGCCTTCACCGCGGCCTCGACGACATTGCCATAGGCATTGTCGGGCACGAGCACCGCGACCGAGCGTTTTCCGATGCCGGCGGAATATTCGACGATTCGGTTGACGTCGGACTCCGGCAGGAAGCTCAGCAGAAAGACGCCGCGGCCGGCAATGCTGGAATCGGTCGAGAACGCGATCACGGAGATGCCGCGCGCACGCGCGACCTGCGCCACCGCCGGCACCGACTGCGCGAACAGCGGGCCCAAAATGATCTCGGCGCCCTCGTCGACCGCCTGCTGCGCGCCCGCCTGCGCGCCTTGCGGGCTGCCATTGTCGTCCTTGATCAGGAGCTGGATGTTGGGATTCTGGAACTCGGCCAGCGCCATCTCGGCGGCGTTGCGCATCGACTGCGCGGCAAGGCCGGCATTGCCGGCGGCCGAGAGCGGCAGGATCACGGCAACCTTCACCCCGCCGCTGCCGGCGGTGGTAGCCTGTTGCGGCGGTCCGGCCGGCTGCGCCGGGGCCGGGGAGGAGCTGCTGAACGGGTTGGAGAACTGGCTAAGACTCTGCTGCACGCCGGCGCAGGCCGACAGCAAAGGGGCGCCGAGCAACAGGCCGAGCGCGCTTCGCCGGGTCGCTCCTGATAATCGGGAGCCCTGAACGGGAGATTTTGGATCGCGCGGGCCCAGCATCATAACTTCTCTTCTGACCGGCCGTCGGCCGGCCGGTCACAACATTCTTTCCACGACACAAGCCGCGGATTCAGGCATAATGTCGGCAAATAGTTAACTAAAACAAAAGGATAATGACCACTTAACGCGGCCGCACCTCAAGCCCTGGCTAGCCGTCCACCCTCCGTCACCCGCATCAAGGCGGCGTTTCCGCCGCGAATATGGCGCCGACGCTTCATTCCCTCTGCAATGTGATGCCGGATGGATCACATTCCAGTCCTTCCTCACCCCTGACCTGGCGCGATCTTTTTCCGAGGACCGGTTCCCAGCCCCGGGGATCATGCCTAAGTTCGATTCATTATGCGCGCAAAGCCGAGCCCGATAAACACACCTGAAACGACGGATCCCGCCTCGCGCGGCTTCTCCATCGACGCCCATCGGCTGACGGCGCCGAAGGCGGCGCCGGGCCTCCATCTGGTCGCGACCCCCATCGGCAATCTCGGCGACATCACGTTGCGCGCGCTTCAGACGCTCGCCGGCGTCGACGTCATCGCCTGCGAGGACACCCGCATCACGCGGCGCCTGACCGAGCGCTACGCGATCACCGCGCAGCTCAAGCAATATCACGAGCACAACGCGGAAGCGGCGCGTCCGAGGATCCTGGAGGCGCTGGGGCAGGGCGGCTCGATCGCGCTGGTATCGGATGCCGGCACGCCGCTGATCTCCGACCCCGGTTTCAAGCTGGTGCGCGAGGTCTGCGCGGCCGGCCATGCGGTCTATGCGCTGCCCGGCCCGTCCTCGGTGCTGGCCGCGCTGTCGGTCGCCGCATTGCCGACCGACCGCTTCTTCTTCGAGGGCTTCCTGCCGGCGAAATCCGCCGCGCGAAAGTCGCGCCTTGCGGAACTCGCCCGCATCGATGCGACGCTGGTGATGTTCGACTCCGGCAACCGCGTGCAGGACACGCTCGCCGAGCTTGCCGAGATCATGGGGACGCGCGAAGCCGCGATCTGCCGCGAATTGACGAAACTGCACGAGGAGATTTCGCGCGCGCCGCTGCAGGAGCTGGCACGCGGGGCGGACACGCTGGAGACGCGCGGCGAATTCGTGCTGGTGATCGCGCCGCCTGCGGCGGACGCGGAGCTGCTGACGCCGGATGCGCTCGACGGTCTCCTGCGCGAGCAGCTCGCCGCGCACAGCGTCAAGGATGCCGTCGCGCATGCGGTCGCGCTGTCGGGCCGGCCGCGCCGCGAGGTCTATGCCCGCGCGCTCGAGCTCGCAAAGGACCTGAGGGACGGCGATGGCGAAGACTGAGGGCGCGGAACCGAAAGTCGCCTCGCCCGAGCGCGTCGCCGCGTTCCGCACCGGCATCTCCGCGGAGAGCCGCGCCGCCGCCTATCTCATGGCCAAGGGCTACCGCATCCTCGCCAAGCGCTACCGCACACCCCATGGCGAGATCGACATCGTGGCGCGCCGCCGCAACCTGATCGCCTTCGTCGAGGTCAAGGCCCGCGCGACGCTGGATGACGCCGCCTTCGCCGTGACGGCGCGCCAGCAGCAGCGCATCATCGACGCCGCGCAAGGCTGGCTCGTGGCGCATCCCGAGCATGCCGAATTCGAACTGCGATTCGACGCCATGCTGATTGCGCCGCGCTCACTTCCGCGCCATGTGTTGGCGGCATTCGACGCCTCGACCTGAAAGGCAGACCATGAAACTGAACGTCGCCGTCCAGATGGACCCCATCGCCCGTATCAACATCAAGGGCGATTCCACCTTTGCACTGCTCCTGGAGGCGCAGAAGCGCGGCCATGGCCTGTCCTATTACACGCCTGACAAGCTCTCGATGGTCGGCGAGGAGATCGTCGCGCCCATCCAGCTCCTGACCGTGCGCGACGAGCCCGGCAATCACTTCACGCTGGGCGAGCCCAGGCGCGAAGCGCTCAACGGCTTCGACGTGGTGCTGCTGCGCCAGGATCCGCCGTTCGATCTCGCCTACATCACCTCGACGCATTTCCTGGAGCGCATCCATCCGAAGACGCTGGTGGTCAACGATCCCGCCTCGGTGCGCAACGCGCCGGAAAAACTGTTCGTGATGAACTTTCCGCAGCTGATGCCGCCGACGCTGATCTCGCGCGACCTCGACGAGATCAACGCGTTCCGGGATAAGCATGGCGCCGTCGTGATGAAGCCGCTGCACGGCCATGGCGGCGCGGCAGTGTTCCGCGTGATGCCGCAGGACATGAATTTCGGCTCGCTGTTCGACATGTTCTCGGTCACCTTCAAGGAGCCCTGGGTGATCCAGCAGTTCATCCCCGAGGTGAAGCACGGCGACAAGCGCATCATCCTCGTCAACGGCGAGTTCGCCGGCGCGGTGAACCGCGTGCCGGCCGCCGACGACCTCCGCTCCAACATGGTCCGTGGCGGCGCCGCGCAGGAGACCGAGCTCACGCCACGCGAGCGCGAGATCTGCGCCACCGTCGGCCCGGCGCTGCGCGAGCGCGGCCTGCTGTTCGTCGGCATCGACGTCATCAACGGCAACCTCACCGAGATCAACGTGACATCGCCGACGGGCATCCGCGCCATCGCGCGGCTCGGCGGCCCTGATGTCGCGGCGAAACTCTGGGACGTGATCGAGCAGAAGCGGGCGAAGTAGGGCGCTCACGCGTAGCCCGGATGGAGCGCAGCGAAATCCGGGATCTCACAACGCGCTGCACGACCCCGGATTGCGCTTCGCTCCATCCGGGCTACGGACATCAATTGAAACACGAGGCACCACGCTCCTCACCCTGAGGAGCCGCGCTTGCGCGGCGTCTCGAAGGGGCGAGGCCACCGGCCGGGCCTTCATCCTTCGAGACGCTTGCTGCGCAAACCCCTCAGGATGAGGAGCGACTACCGCGCACGCTGCGCGAAGCGCCCATGACTAACCACCCATTCACCATGACGCCGCGCGCATCGTTCGAACGAACGTCCCGCCCTGCGTGAATCTACGGGGCCATTGACCGACCGGATAACGCGACGTTCACCATCTGCCCAGAACGCGCATCGTCACGGGCCATCACACTCGGCCTCGCAACACCCCTTATACTTTTACTCCCTACTCATCGACGCAGGGGAACCCGCCACGTGCGGTTCGAGTACCCCGCGTAAGAGTAGAAGCGTATGAACACCGCACGCATTGTCGTTCTCGTCATCGCGCTGGGCGCCGGCGGTGTCGCTGCGTATCTGGCGAGCGGCTTTGACAACAAGCCCGCGCCCGCCCTTCCCGTCGCCGAAAAGCTGCCGACGGTCGAGGTGCTGATCGCGAAGAACGACATCCAGCTCGGCCAGGCCGTGAAACCCGAGGATCTGCAATGGCAGTCCTGGCCGGCGGCGACCGCGAGCAGCGCCTTCATCCGCCGCGACAGCAGGCCCGACGCCCAGACCCAGATCGCAGGCTCGATCGCGCGCGTGCCATTGATGCAGGGCGAGCCGATCCGCGAGCAGAAGCTGGTGAGGGCCGAGGGCTCGGGCTTCATGGCCGCGATCCTGCCCTCCGGCATGCGGGCCGTCTCCACCGAGATTTCAGCCGAGACCGGCGCCGGCGGCTTCATCCTGCCGAACGACCGCGTCGACATCGTCCTGACACGGCGCCTGAAGAACCCTGATGGCGCCAACGGCGCGACCGGCGGCAACGACCTGATCCTGTCTGAGGTCATCCTGAGCAACATCCGTGTGCTCGCGATCGACCAGGCGCCGAAAGAAAAAGACGGCCAGAACGCCGTGCTCGGCAAGACCGTCACGCTCGAGCTCAAGCCGGACCAGGTCGCGACGCTGTCGGCCTCGCGCCAGGGCGGCACGCTGACGCTCGCGTTGCGAAGCATCGCCGATGCCAACGCGTCGGAGATTTCGATCGAAGACCTGGCGGCCAAGCGGCCCGGCGGCGTGAACGTGATCCGCTACGGGGTGCAGGCACGGCAACTGACGTCACAGAAGTGATGATGGGGACACCATGAACTACGGGGATGATCGAACGGGCCTGCGCATTCGGGGGAAGCGCGCACGCTCGTTCTGGACGGGGGCGGTGCTGATGCTGGGGCTGATCGCAGCTCCCGACTTCGTCACCGCGGCGGATGCGCCGGTCGGCGACCAGGCGCCGATGCAGGCGCCGGATCTCGGCGTGTCGCCGGTTTCGACCATCGCGCCGGCGCGCACGCGCTCGCTGTCGCTCGGCGTCGGCAAGTCCGTCGTCATCGACCTGCCGCGCGAGGTCAAGGACGTGCTGGTGGCCGATCCCAAGATCGCCAATGCAGTGATCCGCTCGTCGCAGCGCGCCTATATCATTGGCGGCCAGGTCGGCCAGACCAACGTCGTGTTCTTCACCGCCGACGGCCAGCAGGTTGCCTCCTACGACATCGCGGTGAAGCGTGATCTCAACGGCATGCGCACCGCGCTGCGCCAATCGCTGCCGGGCGTGCAGATCGAAGGCGTCGGCGACAGCGTGATGCTGACCGGCTCGGTGTCGAGCCCGATCGAGGCCCAGCAGGCCGGCGACGTCGCCGCAAAACTCGTTGGCGGCGCGGACAAGGTGGTCAACAACATCGTCGTGCGCGGCCGTGACCAGGTGATGCTCAAGGTCGTGGTCGGCGAAGTCCGCCGCGACATCGTCAAGCAGCTCGGCGTCGACCTCAGCGCCAGCCTGAATGCCGGGACTGCGGTCGTGAACTTCAACAATTCCAACCCGTTCTCGGTCTCTGGCGGACCGATCGTCGGCAGCAACGGGCTCGGCGTGGCCGGCCTCGCCAAGGGTGTCGCCACCGTCAGCGCCACGATGCGCGCGATGGAAAGCGCCGGCGTCATGCGCACGCTTGCCGAACCGAGCCTGACCGCGATCTCGGGTGAATCCGCCACCTTCATCGCCGGCGGCGAATTCCCGATCCCTGCAGGCTATTCCTGCGATCCGGTCACCCACGTCTGTACCACCCAGGTCACCTACAAGAAGTTCGGCATCTCGCTGAACTTCACCCCGCTCGTGCTCAGCGAAGGCCGTATCAGCCTGCGCGTGATGACCGAGGTCTCGGAGCTGTCGAACACGAATGCGATCACGCTGACGCAGGCGGTGTCCTCGACCTCGAGCAACTCGATCACCATCCCCTCGGTCCAGACCCGCCGCGCCGAGACCACGCTGGAGATTCCCTCCGGGGGCTCGATGGCGATGGCCGGGCTGATCCAGCAGAAGACCAAGCAGGCCATCAACGGCCTGCCCGGCGTCGACCAGGTGCCCATCATCGGCGCGCTGTTCCGCAGCCAGGACTTCGTCAACAACGAGACCGAGCTGATGGTGATCGTGACGCCCTATGTGGTGCGCGCGGTCGCCCAGAAGGAATTGTCGCGACCAGACGACGGCTTTGCGCCGGCCTCGGACGCGCAGACGGCGCTGCTCGGCCGCATGAACCGGCTCTATGGCATCGCGCGCAGCGTCGATCCGATGGAAGGCAGCCGCGGCGATTTCGGCTTCATCATCGACTGAGACGGACGGTTTGGGGACCGGGGCAAGAAACGGGGCAAGAGGGGACAAAGCGATGACGAAGACGATCGCCGATCGACGTCGCAACCTGCGGATCGCGCTGGCGCTGACGGGGCTTTCCGTCATGCTCGGCGCCTGCAACACCACCGGGGACATCGTCACCCAGACGGTGCCGACCGACTATCGCCAGCGCCACCCGATCGCGGTGCAGGAAGCCAAGAAGTCGATCGTGATCTTCGTCGGCAAGGCGCGCGGGGGCCTCTCCACCGCGCAGCACGCGGACGTCGCGGGCATTGCCAGGGACTGGGTGCGCGAAGGCACCGGTTCAGTGGTCGTCGACGTGCCGAGCGACGCTGCGAATTCACGCGCCGCGGCGGCGACCTATCACGAAATCCGGTCGGTGCTCGCATCCGGCGGCGTGCCGTCGCGCGCCATCGTCCAGCATCCCTATCGCCCCGAGGATCCCGGCCTGCTGCCGACCATCCGCCTGAGCTATTCGAAGATCGCCGCGGTCGCCGGCCCCTGCGGGCTGTGGCCGGAAGACGTCGGTCCGAACATCCTCGACCCCGGCTACAACGAGAACCGGCCGTACTTCAATCTGGGCTGCGCCAGCCAGCGCAACCTCGCGGCCATGATCGACAACCCCGCCGACCTCGAGCAGCCGCGGGCGGAGACGCCCGCCTACACTGCACGGCGCGAGATCGCCTTCGAGCGCTACCGCAAGGGCATGGCGACCACGACCATGTATCCCGAGGCCGAAAAGGCCAAACTCAGCGACACCGGCAAATGACAAGTTTTCACGACGACGAAGAAGCGGACGACCCGCGGCACCCCGAGGACCACATTGCGCCGGTTCCTCGCATCTCGGTGCAGGCCTTTTGCGAGACCGAGCAGACGCTCGCCGCGATCACCGCCGCCGGGCAGGATCGCCGTCTCGCCAAGGCGCATCTCACCGCCAAGGGCGGCGGCCTTGCCGCGGCCATCGAAGTCTATGACACGATGCCGACGCCGAACGTCATCGTGATCGAATCCGACGGCACACGCGATATCCTCGAGGGCCTCGACGATCTCGCCGGCGTCTGCGATCCCGGCACCCGGGTGGTCGTGATCGGCAACCCCAACGACACCGCGCCCTATCGCGAGCTGGTCCGCCGCGGCGTCAACGACTACGTGGTGGGACCGGTCGAAACCCTCGACGTCGTCCGCTCGATCTGCAGCCTGTTCTCGGCCTCGGAAGCCATCATCACCGGCCGCGTCATCGCGGTGGTCGGCGCCAAGGGCGGCGTCGGTGCGTCCACGGTCGCGCACAACGTGGCCTGGACTATCGCGCGCGACCTCGCGCTCGATTCTGTCGTGATCGATCTCGACCTCGCCTTCGGCACCGCCGGCCTCGACTACAACCAGGACCCGGCGCAGGGCATCGCCAACGCGGTGCTCTCGCAGGACCGGCCGGACACGGCGCTGATGGAGCGCCTGCTCGCCAAATGCACCGAGCGCCTCAGTCTCCTCGCTGCGCCCGCGACGCTCGACCGCGTCTACGATTTCGGCGCCGAAGCTTTTGATGCGATCTTCGATACGCTGCGCATGACCACGCCCTGCATCGTGCTCGACGTTCCCCACCAATGGTCGGGCTGGACGCGCCGCGCGCTCGTCAATGCCGACGACATCGTGATCGTGGCCGAGCCCGATCTGGCCAATCTGCGCAACACCAGGAACATGCTGAGCGTGCTCAAGGCGGCACGGCCCAACGACCGTCCGCCGCTGTACTGCATCAACCAAGTCGGCATGCACAAGCGCGCGGAGATCGACGTCAAGGCGTTCGCCAAGACCATGGAGAGCCAGCCGATCGCGGCGATCCCGTTCGACTCGAAACTGTTCTCGACCGCGGCCAACAACGGCCAGATGATCGCGGAGGTCTCCAAGAACCACCGCACCACCCTTCTGTTCCAGAACATGGCGAACCGCCTCGCCGGGCGTGGCGAGGTGAAGAAGCCGAAGCGCTCGCTGCTCGGACCGCTCCTGAAGAAGCTCAAGGGCAGGGCGGGTCGCGGGTCAGCCCCGCATCGCAAGGTGTCGTAAGCGAAACAGCGGTGTTGTCTCCGTTCCCTCCCCCCTTGCGGGGGAGGGAACGCACATCCGACGAGGCGCTAGGCGAGTTTCATCCCATAAGGTCCTAAGAGAGAGCGGGCTATTTGTCCGCCCGCTGCTGCTTCTTCGCCAGCAACTGCCGCAGCGCCGTGACCTTTGCTGCGGCCTGATCCGGCGGCAGGTCGGCCTTCACGATGGTCTCGGCCTCGGCCTGCTTTCCCTGCAGTCCCACGACGAGCGCCAGATTGGCGCGCACGCGGGAATCGGCGCGATTGCGCTCATAGGCGCGGCGCAGCGTTTCCTCGGCCCGCGGCAGATTGTTCTGGAGCATGTAGGACAGGCCGAGATTGGACAGAACCTGCGGCTCTTCGGGCACAATCTTCAGCGCTGCCGCATAATATTGCTGCGCCTCTTCGTTGCGACCGAGCTGATCGAGCGCCGCGCCTTGCGCCGACAGGATGCGCCAATCCGGATCCTCGGGCGTATGTGCGCGGCTGAGCACATCGAAAGCCTGCTGGAAATTGCCGCTGTCGGCGAGCGCGCGGCCGTAGCCGGCGAGCAGCGCCTTGTTGCTGGGATGGGCGAGCACGGCCTGCTCCATCACCGCAACGGCCTGGGCGCGCTGGCCGGTCTCGCGCAGCGCCGTGCCATAGTCGAGCGCGACGTTGGGATCGGAAGGCTTGGCGCGATAGCGCTCGCGAAGCGCGTCCATGTCCGGCTTCGGATCGGCCCTGCCAGCGGTTTCCGACTTGCCGCCGAGCGCGCCGGTGATGTCCTCCAGACTCGTGGTCTGGCAGCCGCCGAGGGCAAGCATCACGAGCGCGGAAAGCAGGAATCTCGCCGGCGGAGAGGCAAGGGACGAACGCTTGGGCATACTCTGATCACTCGGCGACTGATCAGCGATGCTTACCGATTAACGCTAAAGTCCAGTTAAGGAACCCGGCCGGTCCGGCTCAATCGGTGAACTCGGCGCCGAATTCGCAGCCGATGCGCCAGCGCAGGCGGCATTGGCGGGAATAATCGGGCGCGAAGATGATGGTGAATTGCGGCGGCACTTCCAGAAACTCCGCCACCACTTTCACCCCGCCATCCGAGATATCCGTGATCGTGCAGTCTCGCGGCAGCGATCCCGCGCCAAAGTGAATCTTGGCGAGCCGAGTGCATACCCGTCGTTCGCTTCTGCGGCGATTTGCAAGCATTTGAATTGTTCACCCGTTAGATCACGGCCCATCCCGCAGCTCTAGGAGTAGCGAACATTCGTTGGGATGTGCTGATGAGAGCCGCTCGCATTCGAGGCGTAGTGTCGGCGTGATGTTTACGACCGGTTAGGGTTTTCCTGGCCCTCAGGGATGTTCTTGTATTGTTCTTGCAAGAAAGATCGGGCTCTGCTACCCCTAATTGTGCGAGAGGGCAGGCTGGTTCGGGCATGGTTCAGCGGGTTTCTACCGTCGCCTTTGAGGGGATCGAGGCCCGCGCGGTCGACGTGCAGGTGCAGGTCGCGCCCGGCCTGCCGGCCTTTGCCATCGTCGGCCTGCCCGACAAGGCGGTGTCGGAGGCACGTGAGCGCGTCCGCTCGGCGCTGATTGCCTCGGGGCTGGCGCTGCCGGCGCGGCGGATCATCGTCAATCTCGCGCCCGCCGACCTGCCCAAGGAGGGCAGCCATTACGACCTGCCGATCGCGCTCGGGCTGATGGCCGCAATCGGCGCGATCCCGCCGGATGCGCTGACCGGTTTTACCGTTCTCGGCGAGCTCGGTCTCGACGGCTCGATCGCGCCGGTGGCCGGCGTGCTTCCCGCCGCGATCGGCGCCAATGTGCGCGAGGAAGGCTTGATCTGCCCGGCAGCCTGCGGCTCGGAGGCGGCGTGGGCGAGCCCGGACATCCAGATCATCGCGGCCCAATCGCTGATCCAGATCGCTAACCATTTCAAGGGCACGCAGGTGCTGTCGCGGCCCACGCCGCGCGTGCACGAGGTCGCCGCCTCCCCGCTCGACCTGCGCGACATCAAGGGCCAGGAGAGCGCCAAGCGCGCGCTGGAGATCGCGGCCGCCGGCGGACATCACCTGCTCATGATCGGCGCACCCGGTGCCGGCAAGTCGATGCTGGCGGCACGCCTGCCCTCGATCCTGCCGCCGCTGTCGCCGGGCGAATTGCTCGAAGTCTCCATGATCGCCTCCGTTGCCGGCGAGATCCAGGGCGGTGCGCTGACCGCGCGGCGGCCGTTCCGTTCACCGCATCACTCCGCCAGCATGGCCGCGCTCACCGGCGGCGGCATGCGCGCAAAACCCGGCGAGATCTCGCTCGCGCATCAGGGCGTGCTGTTCCTCGACGAGCTGCCCGAATTCGATCCGCGCGTGCTGGATTCGCTGCGCCAGCCGCTGGAGAACGGCGAGGTCTCCGTCTCCCGCGCCAATCATCGCGTGACTTATCCCGCGCGCTTCATGCTGGTCGCGGCGATGAATCCGTGCCGCTGCGGCCATGCGTTCGAGCCCGGCTATGCCTGCAAGCGCGGCCGCATCGATCGCTGCACCGGCGACTACCAGGCGCGCATCTCCGGTCCGCTGATGGACCGCATCGATTTGCGCATCGAGGTTCCCGCGGTGACCGCAGCGGATCTGATCCTGCCTCCGCCGGCCGAGGGCTCGGCGGAAGTCGCCGCGCGCGTGGCAGCCGCGCGCGACATCCAGCTCGCGCGCTACGCGGATGCGGGCCTGCCGCATGTTCGCACCAATGCCGAGGCGCCAGCCTCGGTGTTGGAAGACGTCGCCAAGCCGGATGCGCAAGGCGCCAAATTGCTGCGCGACGCCGCCGAGACCATGCGGCTGTCGGCGCGCGGCTATCACCGCGTGCTGCGGGTGGCCCGCACGCTCGCCGATCTCGACGGCGCCGACAAGATCGGCCGGCTGCATCTCGCCGAGGCGCTGTCCTACCGCGCACTCGCGGAGGATGTGCGGCAGATGGCCTGATCATTCCGCGCATCAACCCGGCGGTAACGAGTTTCCTTTACGCTCTGCAAACCATAAGGCCCAAGCGTTCCCCACACAGGGCCGGGCGAGTAGCGTGTCATGTTGCGTTTCAAGATCCTGGCCTCGGTTGTTCCCCTGCTGGCGGCCGCGGTGTTCGCCCGCGGCGAGATCGGATCGGTCTCGCATCCCTGCATCGCGCTGGGCGATACTTCAGTCGAGCTGACATCCCTGTTCTGGACGGCCGGCGTCCATGTCGCCTTCACCGACGATCTGTCGCGGGCCACGGTGCGGGTTCAGATCACCGACGATCCGGACGCGGCGGACTTCGCGGTCGTGGACGACGGTCTGAGCTTTGAACCGGACTCCTGCCAGACCAATCCGGCGAACCGCCTTGTCACGATTGCCGCGGAGCCGGTCGACGGCGGCCCGGTGATTTATCTCTCCACCGACGGACCGGCCGATTACCGCATCTATGTCCGCTCGAAAACGTTTTCGCAGCGCGAGGCCGCGGCGCTGATCGTCGGTGCCAATGGCGGCCACCGCCCGCTCCCGCTCCACGCTGCCTCGCTCTGAGGCGTTAACACCTCATCAACCCTGTTTGGAGGCCGAACCGAGGCCTCAAGCTGTTCGCAAGGTCGGCGAGACATCGTCGCAATTGGCGGCGCGGGGTTTCGGAGCAAGAGTCGGGGTCGATGGCGATGGATCGGACGTTCCGGATCAAGGTGCGCATGCGCCGCTTCAGGCGACAGCATCCCCGCATCGCTTTCGCGATCCGCTCCTTCATGATCTTCTCGGCAACGTTCGGCGGCGCCTATGGCTTCGTTTCCGGCAGCCGCTCCGAGAACTCCGGCTACGACCCCAATACGTTTGCGGTTGGAGCAAGCTTCCTGTTCGCGCTCGCCTGCCTCGGCCTCGCCACGCTCAGCATGCGGCTGCGCTTCGTCAACAAGCGGATGCGTAAGCTGGCCGCCCACAACGAGACGCTGATCGACCGCAATTGGGAACTGAAGGAGGCGGAAGAGCGCGCGCGCAGCCTGTTCGAACAGCAGGGTGACCTGATCGTGCTGCGCGACCACCAGAGCCGCATCACCTTCGCCAACGACGCCTATTGCGCGCTCGCGGGACAGGCGCGCGGCGCGCTGGTCGGCACGCGTTTCGATTTCGACGTCCTCGAGCAGGGCGACAGCGCCCGCGAAAGCAACGGCACGCGCATTCACGACCAGAGGATCACCACCCCGCACGGCGCGCGCTGGATCGCCTGGCGCGAGGGCTATGTCCGTCTCGATGCCGGTCAGCCCGCCGAACTGCAGAGCGTCGGACGCGACGTCACCGACCGCACCGAGACCGAGCGTGCGCTGTCGGACGCGCGCGACCAGGCCGATGCCGCCAACCGCGCCAAGTCGCGCTTCCTGGCGATGGCCTCGCATGAGATCCGCACGCCGCTCAACGGCATCATCGGCATGGGCGGCCTGTTGCTCGACACCACGCTGACGCCGGAGCAGACGACCTATGCCAGGGCGGTGAAAACCTCGGGCGAAGCCTTGATGGCGCTGATCGAGGAACTGCTCGACTATTCCAAGATCGAGGCCGGCAAGCTCGATCTCGACCAGCGCCCGTTCGCGCTCTCGACCATGATCGAGGAAATCACCGAGCTGCTCGCGCCGCGCGCGCAGGCAAAGATGCTCGAGATCGCCGCCTATGTCGACGAGCGCCTGCCGCTCGAGGTCGTCGGCGATGTCGCCCGGTTGCGCCAGGTGCTGCTCAACCTCGCGGGCAACGCCATCAAGTTCACCGCGAGCGGTGGCGTCGCGCTGATCGTCGAACCCGGCATCTGGCCGAACGAGATCAGTTTTCTGGTGCGCGACACCGGCATCGGCATCGCACCCGAGGCGCGGACGCGCATCTTCCGCGAGTTCGAGCAGGCCGACGAGCGCGTCGCACGCACCTATGGCGGCACCGGGCTCGGCCTTGCCATCAGCGAACGCATCGTCAAGCGCATGGGCGGCCGCATCACCCTGGAGAGCGAGCCGGGCAAAGGCTCGACCTTCGAGGTCGCGATCCCGCTTGCACCATCGCAATCCGGCGCGGGACAGACGGCGTTCCCAAGCCCTGATCTCACCGGCAAGTCGATCCTCCTGATCGCCGACGGCATCGAGGCCTCGCTGATCGCGCGGCGGCTCGAGCGCTGGGGCGGCCAGACCTGCCTGGTCTCGGATGGCGCCGTCGCAGAGGCGCTGCTGCCGGAACGCTCATGGCATGCGGTGCTGGTCGATCGTGCGATCGGCGCCGCCATCGCCGACCGTCTCGGCGAGGCCGCGCGCAAGCATACGGCACAGCGGCTGGTGCTGCTGACGTCGAGCTCGCGCCACGAGAAATTTCCAGCTTCCTTCACCGGCTTTCTGATCAAGCCGGTGCGTGCGGCTTCGCTCGCGGCACGTCTCGCGCTGACGCCGGAGGTCGCCTCGCCCGAACTGGCGCCCGAGCCGCCGGCTGCCTCCCCCGCCGGCGTCGTCACGCCAACGGGCCTGTCGATCCTCGTCGCCGAGGACAACGAGATCAACGCGCTGCTGATGCGCTCGCTGCTGACCAAGCTCGGCCACCGCGTCGTCATCGCCGTTCATGGCGAGGCGGCGCTGGAATCCTGGCTCGCGGCGTCATCCGCCGGCACGCCCTACGATCTCGTGCTGATGGACATCCAGATGCCGCAGCTCGACGGCATCGAGGCGACGAAACGCATCCGCACGCATGAGGCCGCCAAAGGCGGCCACCACACGCCGATCCTCGCGCTCACCGCCAATACGCTGGTGGAGGATCGCTATGCCTGTTTCGAGGCGGGCATGAACGGGTTTCTGATCAAGCCGCTCGACCGCGACAAGCTGGACGAGGCGTTGGCCGGGCTGGCGGCGGCGCGGCATCTGGCGGTGTAGCGACGATCGACGCTGCCGTAGGGTGGGCAAAGCGCAGCGTGCCCACCATCATGTCCGATAGTGCCGATGGATGGTGGGCACGGCGCTTCGCGCCTTTGCCCACCCTACGGCACCGCGGCTTACAGCCGTCGCAGCGCGACGCTCGCCACCGTGTGGTCGGCGCCCTTCTTCAGGATCAGCGTCGCACGGGGGCGGGTCGGCAGGATGTTGTCCTCGAGATTGGCGAGGTTGGTACGTTCCCAGATCGCGATCGCGGTGGCGGTGGCTTCCTCGTCCGACAACAGCGCGTAGCGGTTGAAGTAGGATTTTGGATTGGTGAACGCGGTGTCACGCAGCGCCAGGAAGCGCTTGATGTACCATTGCCGCAGCGCCGCCTCGTCGGCGTCGATATAAACCGAGAAGTCGAAGAAGTCGGAGACGACGGGCACCGCCTTGCCGTCGCGCGGCAGCTTGCCGGTCTGCAGCACGTTGACGCCCTCGACGATCAGGATGTCGGGCTGGTCGATCTCGGCCCATTGGTTCGGCACGATGTCGTAGGTCAGATGCGAATAGACCGGCGCGCGCACGTGGCGGCGGCCGGCCTTGATGTCGGAGAGAAAGCTGAGCAGCAGCGGCAGGTCGTAGCTCTCCGGAAAACCCTTCTTCTGCATGATGCCCTGCCGCTCCAGCACGGCGTTGGGATACAGAAATCCGTCGGTGGTGATCAGTTCGACCTTCGGACGCGGCGACCAGCGCGCCAGCAGTGCCTGAAGCACGCGGGCCGTGGTCGATTTTCCGACCGCGACCGAACCGGCGACGCCGATGATGTAGGGCATCTTGCGGTCGCGGATGTTGAGGAACTGGCGCTCCGCGTAATACAGGCGCTGCATCGCATCGACATAGATCGACAGGAGGCGCGACAGCGGCAGGTAGATGTCCTCGACCTCTTGCAAGTCCAGGCGATCGTGCAGTGAGCGCAGCCGGTCGAACTCGCCGGGCTCCAGCGTCATCGGCGTGTCGTCGCGCAGTCGCGACCACTGCTCGCGCGTATAGACGCGGTACGGATTATATTGCTGCTCGGGTGCGCGGATATCCATGACGCGACCTTTCCGTTGGGATCTACTAACCCTTGCGGGACGCCTTTTCTTCCAATCCGGACATATTCGTCCGCTTGTCCAGCGCGGCCTCGACCTCCTCCAGCTTTACGCCGCGGGCCTTGAGCAGCACAAGGAAGTGATAGAGCAGGTCGGCGCTTTCAGCGATCAGATGCGCGCGATCGTTTTCGACTGCTGCGATTACGGTTTCGACTGCCTCCTCGCCGAACTTCTTGGCGCAATGCTCGGCGCCCTTGTCCAGGAGCTTGCGGGTATAGGACGCCTCGCCGCCGGCCGCCGCGCGGGCGTCGATGGTGTCGGCCAGATCGTGGATCGTGAAACGCGACATCGGAATTACTCGAAAACACACAAGGCCACGGAGGCCATTCCCCGCAGGCCTATGTAGCATTTTTATGAACGGGAGTCGTCAGGCATCGAGGCGCATGGCCAGTCCGCGCCGGGCCATGTGCTCCTTGGCTTCGCGGATGGTGAATTCCCCGAAATGGAAGATCGAGGCGGCCAGCACAGCCGTGGCGTGGCCGTCGCGGATACCGTCGACGAGATGATCGAGATTGCCGACGCCGCCGGAGGCGATCACGGGAACGGGAACGCTGTCGGCGATCGCCCGGGTCAGCGGGATGTCGAAGCCCTGCCGGGTGCCGTCGCGATCCATGGAGGTGAGCAGGATTTCACCAGCGCCGAGCGAGACCACTTCCTGCGCATATTCGATGGCATCGATGCCGGTCGAGTTGCGCCCGCCATGGGTGAAGATCTCCCAGCGGTCGCCGCCCGCACGCTTGACCCGCTTGGCGTCGATCGCGACCACCACGCACTGCTCGCCGAATTTTTCGGCGGCTTCCTTGACGAACTCGCGCCGCGACACCGCGGCGCTGTTGATCGAGACCTTGTCGGCGCCGGCGCGCAGGAGCGTCTTGATGTCGTCAACCTTGCGCACGCCGCCACCGACGGTCACGGGCATGAAGCAGGCCTCCGCCGTACGCCGGACCACGTCCAGCATGATGCCGCGGTTCTCGTGGGTCGCGGTGATGTCGAGGAAGGTGAGCTCGTCGGCACCGGCGGCGTCATAGGCGATCGCGGCTTCAACGGGATCGCCGGCATCGCGCAGGTCGACGAAGTTGACACCCTTGACGACCCGGCCGTCCTTGACGTCGAGGCAGGGGATCACGCGCACCTTGAACATGTGTCAGCTCCTAGGCGGCGCGCGCGTTGCGGATCAAGGTGAGGGCGGCGGTGGGATCGAGCCGGCCGTCGTAAAGCGCGCGGCCGGCGATCGCGCCGGCGAGCTTCTTGGCACGCGGCGTCAGCATCGCCTTGACGTCCTCGATCGAGGCGAGGCCGCCGGAGGCGATCACGGGAATCGAGATCGCATCTGCCAGCGCGATGGTCGCATCGAGGTTGAGACCCTTGAGCAGGCCGTCGCGCGCGATGTCGGTGAAGATGATGGCGGCGACGCCGGCATCCTCGAAACGCTTCGCGATCTCCAGCACCGTTACCTGCGAGGTCTCGGCCCAGCCTTCGACAGCGACCTTGCCGTCACGGGCATCGAGCCCGACCGCGACGCGGCCGGGGAATTTCCTTGCAGCCGCCTTCACCAATTCAGGGTCGCGCACCGCGGCGGTGCCGATGATGACGCGGGTGATGCCCTTGTCGAGCCAGGCTTCGACGGTCGCGAGATCGCGAATGCCGCCGCCGAGCTGCACCGGGATCTTGATCGTCTTGAGCATCGCCTCGACCGCTTGCGCATTCACCGGCTTGCCGGCAAAGGCGCCGTCAAGATCGACGACGTGGAGATACTCAAAACCCTGTTCGACAAAGCTCTGCGCCTGCGCCGCGGGATTGAGGTTGAACACGGTCGCGCGCGCCATGTCGCCTTGCTCGAGGCGCACGCACTGGCCGTTCTTGAGGTCGATCGCGGGAAAGAGAATCACGGTTTCCATCGCAAAAAGTTCGAGATCAGGGCCAAGCCGAAACGCTGGCTTTTCTCGGGGTGGAATTGGGTGCCGATGGCGGTGTCCTTCGCGACGATCGCGGTGACCGGTCCGCCGTAATCGGCGCGCGCGAGCACGTCCGCCTCGTTGGCAGCGTTGAGGTGGTAGGAGTGCACGAAATAGGCGTGCTGCCCCCTGGGGCCGAGCGGCAGCCTGTCCAGCACCGGATGCTCGCGCAGCATGTCGAGCGTGTTCCAGCCCATGTGCGGGATCTTCAGGCTCTCGTCGCGCGGCGTGATCTTCTCGACGTCGCCGCCGATCCAGTTCAGGCCGTCCGTCGTGACATGTTCCTTGCCGCGGCTCGCCATCAGCTGCATGCCGACGCAAATACCAAAGAAGGGCCGCGCCTTGACGCGCACCGCTTCGGTGATCGCCTCGACCATGCCGTTGACGGCATCGAGCCCGCGCCGGCAATCGGCAAAGGCGCCGACACCGGGCAGCACCAGACGGTCGGCGCCGTAGGCCTGATCCGGATCGCTGGTGACGAAGACCTTTTGTGGGATCTCCAGGCTGCGCGCGGCGCGCTCGAACGCCTTGGCGGCGGAATGCAGATTGCCTGAACCGTAATCGATGATGGCGACGCTCATCTTGACCCTCCCGGTTCTGGAAACAATCCAATGATGCCGCCCGACGGCAGCGGTGGCGGATTTGAGAATTGCTGACCCGGCACGTTGCGGGTTGGCGGCGGGCCGCCGCGATCGACGGCCCATTGATCGTTGACGATGCCGCGCTGCTTCAGGCTCCAGCGCTCGAAGAAACGCCGCTCGGCGGTGTCCTCGTCATCCGAGATGACGACGTCGAGCTGGCGCCACTTGCCGCGCGACAGTGTCCAGCGGCGCAGGCTCGAGGCCTCGAAACCCATCAGCACCGCGACGATCATATTGGCCAGGAAGATCGAGCTGCGGCCAACGCCGAGGCTATGCAGCCCTGCATCGAAGGCAGCCAGGAAAATCACCCAGCCGATCAGCGCCAGCCAGAGCCTGTTCCAGAGCAGCCAGAACGGGCCGAAGATCATCGCCCAGAAATGAAAACCATCGCGCACGAACACGAACTTGTCGGTCGCGCGCAGATCGGCTCCGGCAGGGGAGGGAGCATGAACTGTGTAGACAGGCATGGTGATGCCCCGTTCCTAGGAATTCAGTGATACCGCAAGCGGCGCGTGCCGCCGGCCGAAAGACGTCAGCCGCCGAGCGAACCCTTGGTGGACGGGATTTCGCCCACGGCCTTCGGATCGATCGCGACGGCAGTGCGCAGCGCCCGCGCCAGGCCCTTGAAGCAGGACTCGGCGATATGGTGGCTGTTATCGCCATATAGGGTCTCGACGTGGAGAGTCACGCCGGCGTTCATGGCGAAGGCCTGGAACCACTCGCGCACCAGCTCGGTGTCGAATTCACCGATCTTGTCGCGGGGGAAGTCGGCCTTGAACACCAGGAACGGGCGGCCCGAGATGTCGATGACCACGCGCGACAGCGTCTCGTCCATGGGCATGTGCACGCCGGCATAGCGGGTGATACCCGCCATGTTGCCGAGCGCCTGCTTGACCGCCTGGCCGAGCGCGATGCCGGTGTCTTCGGTGGTATGGTGATGATCAATGTGCAAATCACCAACCGCCTTGACCGTGAGGTCGATGCGGGAATGGCGGGCGAGGAGATCGAGCATATGGTCGAAAAAGCCGATGCCGGTCGCGATATTGGCCACGCCGGTGCCATCGAGGTTCACGGTGACCTCGATGTCGGTTTCCTTGGTCTTGCGCTTGATCGTCGCGGTGCGCATTGAAAAGCGGTTTCCACTTGGTTTTGAGCATGATCTTGTCGGAAAATCGGTACCCACTTTTCCGGATCATGCTCTTGGAGCCGAAAACGGCGGTCTTTTAACAGCCAAATGACGCCTTCGCTACTGCGGGAACGGCTGGCCGGGCCTCTACTTCTGCCTATGGTGAGCGAAATGGGCCCGGACCGGCCCGTTGTACGGTCGGTCCCGACCGCCTAAATCAGGTCCGACAACGAGGTATTTGATGCAGGATTCCCAAAACAGCGCGCCGGGCTGGCACGGCACCACGATTTTGACGGTCCGCAAGGGTGGCAAGGTGGTGGTCGGCGGCGACGGCCAGGTCTCGATCGGCCAGACCGTGATCAAGTCCAACGCCAAGAAGGTGCGAAAACTCGGCAAGGGCGACGTCATCGGCGGCTTTGCCGGCGCCACGGCCGACGCCTTCACGCTCTTTGAACGGCTGGAATCCAAGCTCGAGCAGTATCCGGGGCAGCTAACCCGGGCCGCGGTGGAGCTCGCCAAGGACTGGCGGACCGACCGCTATCTGCGCCGCCTGGAGGCCATGATGATCGTGGCCGACAAGGACGTCTCCCTGGTGCTGACAGGCACCGGCGACGTGCTGGAGCCCGAAGCCGGCGTCATGGCGATCGGCTCCGGGGGCAATTACGCCCTGGCCGCCGCGCGGGCCTTGATCGACACCGATAAGGATGCCGAGACCATCGTCCGCCGCTCGCTCGATATCGCCGCCGACATCTGCGTCTATACCAACCGCAATCTGACCATCGAAAGCCTGGCGACCGGCTAGACCAGACCGAACAGGACATGGCGCCCGCCTACACCTTCCGCCCGATGAGCACGGCCGATTTGCCGCTGATCCGGCGGTGGCTGGGCGAGGCGCATGTGCGGGAATGGTGGGGCGACCCGGACGCGCAGTTTGCGCTGGTGAGCGGCGATCTCGATGAGCCCGCGATGGACCAGTTCATCGTGTTGGCTGGCACCCACCCGTTCGGTTATCTTCAATGCTATCGCCTGACAGCCTGGAATACCGGCTTTGGGCCGCAACCGGAGGGCACCCGTGGGATCGACCAGTTCATCGGCGAAAACGACATGATCGCGCGCGGCCACGGCTCCGCGTTCATCCGCCAGTTCGTCGACGGCCAGTTGCGGCAGGGCCTGCCACGCATCGTCACCGATCCCGATCCGCTCAACGCACGCGCCGTGCGCGCCTATGAGAAGGCCGGCTTCGTCCGTGACCGCATGGTCGAGACGCCGGACGGGACGGCGCTGCTGATGGTGCGCGAGCCGTGACACTGACGAGCACGCACGAGAGCAAGGTCGCCGTACCGCCGTTGGCCTGGGTCGGCATCGCACTGCTGGTGCTGGCGCTGCAAGCCTCGATCCTGTTCGCGATGGGGCGGGTGCCGATCTGCACCTGCGGTTACGTGAAGCTCTGGCATGGCGTGGTGAACAGCTCCGAAAATTCGCAGCACATCACGGACTGGTACACCTTCTCTCACATCCTGCATGGCTTCCTGTTCTACGGCTTGACCTGGCTGCTGTTCGCGCGCCTGCCATTGCTGCGGCTGTCTCTTCCAAGTTTATCCTGGCCGGCGCGGCTGATCATCGCGATGCTGATCGAAGGCGCCTGGGAGATCGTCGAGAACTCGCCCTTCATCATCGAGCGCTACCGCGCCGGTACGATCTCGCTGGATTATTACGGCGACAGCATCGTCAATTCGATTTCTGACAATCTGGCCATGATGCTGGGGTTCCTCGCCGCGCGCGTGCTGCCCGTACCCGTGACCGTCCTGCTCGGGCTCGCCTTCGAAATCATGCTGGCGCTCCACATTCGCGACAATCTGACGCTCAATATCCTGATGCTGATCCATCCGATCGACGCTGTGAAGCAATGGCAATCGGGTCCACCCATCATCTGACGTAAAAATGCGGCTTGTCCCGACCCGCATCTGATCCTAGCTAAGGTCCCATGACAGACTTCTCTCCCCGCGAAATCGTCTCCGAACTCGACCGTTTCATCGTCGGCCAGGCCGATGCCAAGCGCGCCGTCTCGATCGCGCTGCGCAACCGCTGGCGGCGGCAGCAGCTCTCCGGCTCCTTGCGCGAAGAGGTACTCCCGAAGAATATCTTGATGATCGGCCCCACCGGCGTCGGCAAGACGGAGATCGCGCGACGGCTCGCCAAGCTCGCGAACGCGCCGTTCCTGAAGGTGGAAGCGACGAAATTCACCGAGGTCGGCTATGTCGGCCGCGACGTCGAGCAGATCGTGCGCGATCTCGTCGAGGTCGCGATCGCCCAGGTGCGCGAGCGCAAGCGCAAGGACGTGCAGGCACGCGCGCAGCTCGCCGCCGAGGAGCGCGTGCTCGACGCGCTGGTCGGCGCCAATTCCAGCCAGGCAACGCGCGAATCGTTCCGCAAGAAGCTGCGCGCCGGCGAGCTCAACGACAAGGAAATCGAGATCGAGACGCAGTCCTCGGGCGGCGGCATGCCGATGTTCGAGATCCCGGGCATGCCTGGCGCGCAGATGGGCGCGGTGTCGCTCGGCGACATCTTCGGCAAGTTGGGTGGCCGCAGCAAGACGCGGCGACTGACGGTGGAGAACTCGCACGAGATCCTCGTCAACGAGGAATCCGACAAGCTGCTGGATACCGACCAATTGACGCTGGAGGCGATCAGCGCGGTCGAGAATAACGGCATCGTGTTCCTGGACGAGATCGACAAGATCTGCGCGCGCGACGGCCGGGTCGGCGGCGACGTCTCGCGCGAGGGCGTGCAGCGTGACCTGTTGCCATTGATCGAAGGCACCACGGTCTCGACCAAGCACGGTGCGGTGAAGACCGATCACATCCTGTTCATTGCGTCCGGCGCCTTCCACGTCGCGAAGCCGTCCGACCTGTTGCCGGAATTGCAGGGCCGCCTGCCGATCCGCGTCGAACTTCAGGCCCTGACCCGCGACGACATGCGCCGTATCCTGACCGAGCCCGAGGCGTCGCTGATCAAGCAATATGTCGCGCTGCTGCAGACCGAGGGCGTGACGCTCGACATCACCGACAGCGCCATCGACGCGCTCGCCGACGTCGCGGTCGCCGTCAATTCCACCGTCGAAAACATCGGCGCGCGGCGGCTCCAGACGGTGATGGAACGGGTGCTGGACGAAATCTCCTTCACCGCCCCCGACCGCAGCGGCGAGACCGTCAAGGTCGATGCGGATTTCGTGCAGAAGCACGTCGGCGACCTCGCCAAGAACGCCGATCTGAGCCGGTTCATTTTGTAATTCGGCGCTGCCGCGCTATTGATGCGGCGTGACCGCGCACATCCTGCAAAACCCCTGGCGTCTCCTGCTCGCGATCAACGCCGCGGTCATCGTCGGCGTGTTCGTCCACAAGATCCAGCTGCCGCCTTACGTCCCCTACATCCACCTCCTCGTCGACTACCATTTCGGCTTCATCAAGCGCGCGCTGATCGGCGCCATCGTCGCGCTGTTCACGGACAAGGTGCCGGTTTGGCTGGTGTTCGCGCTCGGCGGAGCGACGTGGCTGGTGACGCTGGGACTGTACGCCAGATTATTTCAGAAGACGTTCGGCTTCACCGCGAAGACGCTGCCGCTGTTCGTCTTCATCGCGGGCTCGCCGTTCTTTCTCAAGAACTTCATGCACACGCTCGGCCATTTCGACATCTATGGCTGCGCACTCGCGCTGATCCTGCTGCTGATGCCGGCCGGCTCGCTGCTGTTCGTCGCGACGGCCGCGCTGTTCTCGATCGTCCTCGTGCTGATCCACCACATTCATCTCCTGATGTATGTGCC
Source organism: Bradyrhizobium sp. Unk1 (assembly GCF_059512345.1). Classification (NCBI taxonomy): domain Bacteria; kingdom Pseudomonadati; phylum Pseudomonadota; class Alphaproteobacteria; order Hyphomicrobiales; family Nitrobacteraceae; genus Bradyrhizobium; species Bradyrhizobium sp. Unk1. The sequence goes on along the minus strand of NZ_JCAMOP010000003.1, from coordinate 147,175 downwards.
GACGATCATCACCATCGTCGTGATCAGGCACTACCTCGCGCATGGCGTCACCAGAGCGAATGCCGCATTCGGCTTGGTCGCATTGCTTGGCGTGAGCGCGCTGTTCTTCGCGGCGCAGTTTTTGGGAACGATGCCGATCCCCGAAGCGGATTTCGTTGCGTATCTGAAGACCCGGATGGCAGATCCGGCGCGGACCGACCTGCTGCAATTCGCCTACATCTGGTACCAGCCGCTGGCGAAGGAGGTTTCGGATACCTGGGGCCGCCTGCCCCACAACATCCTCGGCGTGCCGGTGTTTGCCCTGCTGATCTGGCTGCACACGCCACTCTGGCGCTATCTTGCGAACCTGATCGGCGCGCTCGCGAACGACATGCACCGGCGCCTCGTCATCGCGGCGCTGATCGGCATCAGCCTCGCCTATCTCGTGATGTTCGCGATGGTGTTCGACTATTCGCGCTGGATCTCGAACTGGGCGGTCTGCCTGTTCCTGATCCTGCATGCGGTGAAGATGCTGCCGGCCAAATACAATGCACCGCTGATCGCGTCGGAGGATCGGAAGACAAATATCTTCGGCCTGATCCTCACACTGATCCCGCGCGTCGGAATCGTCCGGCCGTTCTAATACCTCGCCCGGCGTATCCGCACATAGAGCGCGCCCTCGCCGCCATGGCCGATATGCGCCTCCTCGAAGCCGACGACGAAGGCGCGGAATTCCGGCAGGCTCAGCCATTCCGGCACCTGGCGGCGGAGCACGCCGCTTTCGCCGCCGCTCCGTCCCTTGCCGGTGATGACGAGCACGAAGGTCAGGCCGTCCTGATGGGCGCGGTGCAGGAAGCCGGTCAGGGCCCGATGGGCGCGTATCTGGGTCATGCCGTGCAGATCGAGCCGCGCTTCGATCTCGCTGCGGCCGCGCGACAATTTTGTGCGCTCGCGCTTGCCCAGCGGTGCCAGCGGCGGCATGGCGGGCTTTGCGACGCGCACCGCCGGCGCGGCAGCGATCGGCCGTGGCGATGGCGCAGATCGCGAGGCCGGCGCTGCCGGTGAAGGCTCGATGCGCGGCGGGGCATGCGTCTTTGCCGCGCGATGCTTCCGCAGCGGCTTGATCTGTTTTGCGACCGCATCCCACAGCGCGCGCTCCTCCTCGCTCAGCGCGCGGCGGCGCGGCGAGGGACGAGGCTCCAGCACGGGCGGACGGGACGATCGCTTCATTGCTGCCGATGGGGACGATTCTTGACCGGCCGCCGCGGCTCCTGATCGGGCTCTATCACCGGACGCGGCACCGGCAACGGGACCGGATTGGCAACGGCGACTGTCTCACCTTTGCCTTGTTCCACGGCCGCCGCTGGAGCCGCCGGCTTGGTCTGATCCTTGACCGAATCCTTGGTAGGATCGGTCTGCGGAAACAGCCTTGCGATCTTGTCCGAGGGACGCGGGTCCGGCACCGGCAGCCGGGCGGCGCGCGACGTGGGATCGAGGCCCTTCGGTACCAACATGACAAAGTGCATGGGATGGCGCAGCCGTCCGGAGACGCGGCCGGCATCCGCGCCGGCGCCGAAATAGAGATCGGCGCGCGCGGGGCCGATGATGGCCGAGCCGGTATCCTGCGCGATCATCAGCCGGTGGAACGGCGTCTTGGAGCGTTCGGAATCGATCGGCAGCTCGCCCTCGATGAAGAACGGCGTGCCGTAGACGTGCAGCGCCTTGTCAACCGCGATCGAGCGGCCGGCGGTCAGCGGAATGCCCTGCGCACCCACCGCTTCTTCCTTGTCGGAGAGGTTGACCTCGCGGAAGAAGATGTAGGAACGGTTCTGACGGCGCAGATCCTTGGCGCCATCGGGGTTCTGCGCCATCCACTCCCTGATCTTCTGCATCGACATCTCTTCCTTCGGAATGATGCCGCGCTCGATCAGGACACGACCGACAGCCGTATAGGGAAAGCCGTTATAGGCGTCGTAATTCAGCCGGACCGTGCCGCCGTCGTCGAACTTGATCCGCGCCGAGCCCTGGATCTGGGCGAACAGCAGATCGGTTGGGTCCTTCAGCCAGGCGATCTCCAGCCCGCGGCCGGCGATCTTGCCGTCCTCGATCTCGCCGCGATCGTAATAGGGCACCAGCTTGCGGCGGCCGATCTTGCGATAGACCGGGCCCTTGTTGGGCAGGCTGACCGAGTCCTGCTTGTAGCCGCGCACAAACAGGTTCGAGGGCCGGCGATAGACCGGCACGTTGAAAACATCGGTCTGCGTGCGCGATCCCTCCAGCACCGGCTCGTAATAGCCGGTGACGAAACCGTCGGGCTCGCCGAGGCGCGAGATCCGCAGCGGTGCAAAATTCTCTTCGAAGAACGTCCTGGCTTTGGCGTCGTCGGTGAGCTCGAGCGACTTGGCGGCACGGCAGGGCTCGCTCAGCGAGCCGCCAAGCGCCTTCGGTTCGGCCGCACCGGTCTGCGCGTTGATCGTCCGGCAGCTCGCGCGGAACGTTTTGTAGGCGGCCAGATGGTCGTCGTCGCTCCAGCCTTTCACGTCCGCCCAAGTCAGCGGCAGATATTGCGCGCCGGGGATTTCGAACGGCAAAGGGAGCTGCGGATAGGGCAAGGCCCGCGGCGGGGCGGCGGCAAGTGCAGGGAGATGATGGTGATGGCTGCGATAGTGACGCCGCGCCGCCTCGGCGCCGAGCGAAAACGACGACAGCACGACGGCACCTGCGCAAAGCGCCGCCGCGCTGTTCTTCAGGAAATTCTTAATTCGCGCTTCCGGTGCCAACCAGCTTCCAGTTTGGATCGCGAGAGGTGATATCGCGGGCGAAGGTCCAGATGTCGGTGATGTCGGCGACCGTGTCCGCACTACCGTCGACGATATTGCCGCTCTTGTCGCGGGTGGCCGAGATCATCTGCGAGACGAATCGGATGGTGAGCTGAGCCGTGCGGTCCCGCAGTTCGGCGCCGACGAGCTCGGCCTTGTCGATCGAGACGAAACGCGTCTCGGTCTTCTGCTCGTTCTTCTCGCGTTCCTTGATGGCGGCGTCGAAGCTGTCATAGACCTCCGACGACAGCAGGTCGCGCAGCGCGCGGCGGTCGCCATTGGCAAAGGCCAGCACGATCATCTCATAGGCACCGCGGGCGCCCGAGATGAAATGGCGCGGGTCGAAGGTGGAGTCCTTGTCGACGATGGCGTCGAGGCCCTGGGCGAGCGCGGTGCCCGGTTCGGTCAGGCCCTTCCAGCGGTCGGAGGGCGGAGCCGGCTCGGCGGTCGGCGCCAGCGGGGCCTGGTCGATCACCTTGCCCGGCATGGTCACGACGTTCTTGTCCTGGGCACCCCCCAGCGCATTGCGGGCGGCGGTGCGGTCGAACGGCGGCCGCTCGTTACCCGTCCGCTGTCCCAGCACGCTGCGCAGCCTCAGAAAGATGAAGACCGCCAGCGCCAGGAAGATGATGGTGTAGATGTCCACGTCGTATTCGCTTTCTGGTCTTCGCTAAAAGGGGGCCGTCTCGGTCGTCGCCGGGAAAATCAATCCGGCCAGTAGACCGTTCCATACGGGAACGGCAAGTCTACATCGCCATTTTAGGTCCGCGCGTCTGGTCCTCGGGATGTAGGCACGAAATCTTGCCCGGCCAATGGCGCCTTTTGGCACAGCGCTGAGTGTAGCGCGTTTTATGCTTAAGGGGAAACCCGATCCTGCCCGGAAATCGCGCATCTTCAATCGTTTAACGCGCGATTTCGTCAGGAGGGCCGGGGGAACGTCACAATTGCGGGCGCGGCGCGGATACCCGATCCGGGACCGTTCGTCCTTGTGGAGTGAGGGGGCCCTATGTTAGCCAACCGCCGCGAAATTCAGCCCCAATCGGGTAAGGAGAGACTCTCATGACCAACGGCAACGGCACCCCTCCCGAGGCGGCCCAGGCTGCCCAGCTCAACGTTCTGGCGCAGTATATCAAGGACCTTTCGTTCGAGAATCCGAACGCGCCGACCTCGCTCCAGCAGCAGGGCCAGCCGCCCCAGATCAACATCCAGATCAACGTCAACGCCATCAATCTCAGCGAAACCGAGTTCGAGGTGACGCTGTCGGTCGAGGGCAAGGCCGAGACCGCCGGTAAGATCATGTTCTCGTTCGAGCTCGCCTATGCCGGCGTGTTCCGCATCACCAACGTGCCGAAGGAGAACCTGCATCCGCTGGTCATGATCGAATGCCCGCGTCTGCTGTTCCCGTTCGCCCGCGAGATCATCGCAACCGCCGTGCGCGACGGCGGGTTCCCGCCCCTGATGCTGGATCCGGTCGACTTCGTCGGTCTCTATCGTCAGAACATGGAGCGGCAAATGGCCGCCCAGCAGCCAAGCGGTCAGGCCTAACCGGCCGGAGGGGTGGCTGGAGCGGGCAGGAACTCGTTCCAGATCGCCTTGTCGCCGAGCGTTGCGATGAAGGCCCGATGGGCTTCGCGCTCGGCATCGGAAATCCGTGGCGCGAGCGGCACGGCCCGCTGCCGCCGCGGCGCATCGCCAGCCGCATTGATGCGAATGTCCTCGCCTTTCGAAGCGAGGAGCAACTGCGATTGCCGCGCCCCGACCAGATCGACATAAACTTCGGCCAAGAGTTCGGCATCGAGCAGCGCGCCGTGCTTGGTGCGGTGTGAATTGTCGATCGAATAGCGCGAGCAGAGATCATCGAGCCGGTTCGACACGCCCGGATGCTTGCGGCGCGCCAAGAGCAGCGTATCGACCAGCCGTTCGCGCGGGATCGCGACGCGTTTGACCTTGTCGAGCTCGGCGTTGATGAAGCCGATGTCGAACGAAGCGTTGTGGATCACCAGCGGCGCATCGCCGATGAACTCCAGAAACGGATCGACTACCTCGTGGAACAGCGGCTTGGTCGACAGGAACTCGGCCGACAGCCCGTGCACCGCAAAGGCTTCCGCCGGCATGTCCCGTTCGGGATTGATATAGACGTGATACGTCTGGCCCGTCGGCATGCGGTTGAAAATCTCGACGCAGCCGATTTCGACCAGGCGATCGCCGCGGAGCGGATCGAGGCCGGTGGTTTCGGTGTCGAGAACGATTTCACGCATGATCTAGGAAGCCGTGTGAGGCAGCGAATCAGGCTCGCCGCTGCGGCATCTTAACGACCTCGGCCAGAATGTGCGTGATTTGGGCGCGGACGGGTTCAAGTCCGTGTGACGTATCCACTACGAAATCGGCCCGCTTGCGCTTCTCGGCATCCGGCGTCTGTTTGGCGATGATCGCGTCGAGCTTGGCCTCGTCCATCGTGCCGCGCTCCAGCACACGCTTGCGCTGGAGTTCCGGCGAGGTCGACACCACGACGACGGCGTCGACCCGCTTCTCGCCGCCGGTTTCGAACAGCAGCGGGATATCCAGCACCACGACGGGCGCCTTGCCTGCTTCCGCATCGGCGAAGAATTTTTGCCGGGAGGCGCCGAGCATCGGATGAACGATCTGCTCGAGCTGCTTGATCGCGGCCGGATCATGCACGACGCGCGCGGACAGTTTTGGGCGATCCACCTTGCCGTTCGCGGTGGTGCCGGGGAAGGCGGCCTCGATCGCGGGCGCGGCCTCGCCCTCGTAGAGCTGATGGACGGCAGCATCTGCGTCGTAGACGGGAACGCCGGCCTCCGCGAACAATTTCGCGGTGGTGGATTTTCCCATCCCGATCGAGCCGGTCAGTCCAAGGATCCGCATCTGCACGCAGCCATCTCTGTCATTCACACAGCAACTAGCCGTTCGCGCCGCAGGAACGCAAGCAACGGCAGCAGCGGCAGGCCGAGAATGGTGAAATGGTCACCCTCGATGCGCTCGAACAGATGGCTGCCGAGGCCTTCGAGCTGATAGGCGCCGACGCTGGTCGTCACCGCATCGCCGGCGGCGTCGAGATAGATCGACAGCTCCGTCTCGGTCATCGGCCGCATGGTCATGCGGGCCACCGAAACATCCTCGAAAACGATCTTGGTATCTCGCGCCACGGCCACCGCGGAATTCAGCGCGTGGCTTTTGCCGGCGAGGTCGAGCAGTTGCGCCATCGCCTGCGCGCGGCCTGCGGGCTTGTTGAAGAGACGCTCGCCCAGAGCCAGGGTCTGGTCGGCACCGATCACATAGCTCCCCGGATGACCGGCCGAGACCGCCTTGGCCTTCTCGCGCGCCAGCAGCAGGGCGATGTCATGCGGGCCTGAAAGTTTCGAGGCGGCCTGAATGCCGCGCTCGTCGATATCGGCCGTAATCGCCTTGAACTCCAGTCCGGCACTGGCCAGCAGCATCTTTCGCGCGCTGCTCTGCGAGGCCAGTATCAACGGAGTTTCGCCGCGCCAGAGAGACATCGCCTGAACTATTCCGTGGGCCGATTGCGCTGGCGATCACTGTAAAGCTTCATGATCGCCGCGGCGGTTTCCTCGATCGATCGCCGCGTGACGTCGAGCAGCGGCCAGTCGTGTTTGGCGCTCAGCTTGCGCGCGAACGCGACCTCGTCGGCGACCGCCTGCCTGTCGGTATAGGTGTCGCCGCTGGAATCGGCACCCATCGAGAGCAGGCGGTTCTGGCGCACCTGGATCAGGCGTTCCGGCGTCGCATGCAGGCTCACCACCAGCGGCCGCGTCAGCTTCCCCAACTGCTCCGGCACCGGAATGCCCGGCACCAGCGGCACGTTGGCGGTACGGATACCGCGATTGGCCAGATAGATCGACGTCGGTGTCTTGGAGGTGCGGGACACACCGACGAGCACCACGTCGGCATCGTCGAGGCCTTCGACATGCTGGCCGTCATCGTGGATCATCGTGTAGTTCAGCGCGTCGATGCGCTTGAAATATTCCGCGTTGAGAACGTGCTGAGCGCCGACGCGGCCCGTGGTCGCGGCGCCGAGATAGGCTTCGAACAATTGCATCACCGGCCCGATGATCGACAGGCTCGGAACGTTGATCTGCTTGCACTTGTCCTCGAGCCGGGAGACCAGATCCTTCTCCAGCAGCGTGAACAGCACGATCCCCGGCGCCTCCTCGATCTCGTCGAGCACACGATCGAGCTGCTTCTGGCTGCGCACCAAGGGATAGACATGCTCGACCGGGGTGACGTTGGCGTACTGCGCCGCGACGGCGCGCGCGACGGTGATCAGCGTCTCACCGGTGGAGTCGGAGACCAGGTGGAGATGGAAATAATTGTTCGAGGTCGGCACAAAAGCCCTTTGTATGGAGGCGGTGTGGTTTGTGGATTTCTGTGGACCTTAACCCCTCGGAAAGGGTTGTGCGACACCAGGGACGGGACAAGTGCCAATTTTCTTCACACCACTGCCCATCGGAACAAGTTCGGCGCCCTGCCGAGAGGGGAACGGGATTGCGCGGACAACTCCCTTGATAAGCTGCCGACAGAAGCGCGCAAGCCTTTGAAGCTGGCCGACTTATCGGAAGCCGCCGGAAGCGTCAGGGATATGTTGATGGATGTGAACAAGCGCGCGTGAACGTGCGGACGGAATTGTGTGAGTCCAATTCACGGTCACATAGACTCAAACCTTAAGAATCTAAGATTCTAGTTTTAAGGAAGGCCCTATGGACGGATAAGTGTGCAGGGTGAGACCTTAACGAGTTCTTACTATCCCCAGCGTTCCCTGCGCTGGACAGAAAGCCGGGCGCAGAAAATGTTCGAAGACGTCTATCTCTGGATCAAGGCGCTGCATGTGATCGCCGTCATCTCCTGGATGGCGGGCATGCTCTATCTGCCACGGCTGTTCGTTTATCACTCCGAGGCCGAGATCGGCTCGAAGCAGTCGGAAACGTTCAAGGTGATGGAACGCCGGCTGCTCAAGGCGATCATCAACCCTGCCATGATCGTCACATGGCTTGCCGGGCTCTATCTCGCCTGGTCCGGCCACTGGTTCTCGTTCGGCTGGCTGCACGTAAAACTGGCACTGGTCCTGGCGATGTCTGGGGTCCACGGCTTTTTTTCACGCTGGTGCAAGGATTTCGCCGCCGACCGGCGTCCGCGTAGCCAGAAATTCTATCGAATTATCAACGAGGTGCCGACTGCGCTGATGATTTTGATCGTCATCATGGTGATCGTGAAGCCGTTCTAGGCAAGGCTAGCGATGAATCGCTCAGCGCTTCGGCTTGCGGAGTGGGAAGCGATTTTCTATATTAGCGATATCCCACCCAACGCAGGCGGATGTGGTTTTGTCTGAGCTTTCCAGAGGCCGGACACCGCATCAGGTTTGAAGCCTCATCGGCACTCTCCTTGCCAGACCTGCGGACCTTACCTTCTCACGTCCGCATTTCCGAGCCTCCTCGCACCCCCTCCCAAGGTTACCCCACAGGACCACCCCAATGCGGGAAATTAAACTCCAGGACCTCAAGTCGAAGACGCCGGCCGAGCTCGTCTCGTTCGCGGAAGAGAATGGGGTCGAGAATGCCAGCACCATGCGCAAGCAGGAGCTGTTATTTGCCATCCTCAAGCAACTTGCGCTCGCCGAAACCGACATCGTCGGCGAAGGCGTCGTCGAGGTGCTCTCCGACGGCTTCGGCTTCCTCCGCTCGCCCGATGCGAATTATCTGCCGGGCCCGGACGACATCTACGTTTCGCCCTCGCAGATCCGCCGTTTCGGCCTGCGCACCGGCGACACCATCGAAGGCCACATTCGCAGCCCGAAAGAGGGCGAGCGCTATTTCGCGCTGCTGAAGGTCAACACACTCAATTTCGAGGACCCGGAAAAGGCCAAGCACAAGGTCAATTTCGACAACCTCACGCCGCTGTTTCCGAATCAGCGTTTCCGCATGGAAATCGACGATCCGACCCGGAAAGACCTTTCTGCAAGGGTGATCGACATCGTCGCGCCGATCGGCAAGGGCCAGCGCGCGCTGATCGTAGCGCCGCCGCGCACGGGTAAAACGGTGCTGATGCAGAACATCGCGCACTCGATCACGCACAATCATCCGGAATGCTATCTGATCGTGCTTTTGATCGACGAGCGTCCGGAAGAAGTCACGGACATGCAGCGGTCGGTGAAGGGCGAGGTCGTGTCGTCGACCTTCGACGAGCCGGCGGTGCGCCACGTCCAGGTCGCCGAGATGGTGATCGAGAAAGCAAAACGTCTGGTCGAGCATGGTCGCGACGTCGTGATCCTGCTCGATTCGATCACCCGCCTCGGCCGCGCCTACAACACCGTGGTGCCGTCATCCGGCAAGGTGCTGACCGGCGGTGTCGACGCCAACGCGCTCCAGCGCCCCAAGCGCTTCTTCGGTGCTGCCCGCAACATCGAGGAGGGCGGCTCGCTGACCATCATCGCGACCGCGCTGGTCGATACCGGCAGCCGCATGGACGAAGTCATCTTCGAAGAGTTCAAGGGCACCGGTAACTCGGAACTGATCCTGGACCGCAAGGTCTCGGACAAGCGCACCTTCCCGGCGATAGACATCTCGCGCTCCGGCACCCGCAAGGAGGAGCTCATCACCGATACGCAGGTGCTTAAGAAGATGTACGTGCTGCGCCGGATCCTCAACCCGATGGGCACGATGGACGCGATCGACTTCCTGCTCGACAAGTTGCGCTCGACCAAGAGCAATTCGGAGTTCTTCGACTCGATGAACACCTGAGTGCGATGCAGCATGAGATCAGAGGGCGCCTTCGGGCGCCCTTTTTCTTTTGTGCGGCATTGCTGCGGAAGAAGTGCAGCATAACGATGGAAGCAGGGAAAAGCCGGGATTTCTGGAAGTTGTTGATATATTTACGTAATGCTCGACTTTGGCTAACTATTTGATGCCGGAGCGCGGCTACTTCTGCAGCAAAGGGCTGCGCCGCATATTGCGGCGCAATATGGCGGTTGCTGCGGGCCGGAGCGCGGCAAAAGGGGGCGTCGGCATCGCGAGAACGGGCCGTTTGCCTTTTCCCCGCCAGCTGGACAAATAGGCCATGCATCCGCGAGACCAGACCATCTTTGCGCTGTCGTCCGGCCGTGCGCCGAGCGCGATCGCCGTGGTGCGGGTCTCCGGATCGCAGGCCGGCCTGGTCCTGACGAGGCTCGCGGGCAAGCCGCCGGCGCCGAGACAGGCCAGCCGCCGGTTGCTCCGCGATGGCGCGGGCCAGCCGCTCGACGACGCGGTCGTGCTCTGGTTTCCGGGGCCGGCCAGCGCGACCGGCGAGGACGTCGCCGAATTTCACGTCCATGGCGGCCGCGCGGTACTCGCGACACTCCTCGCTGCGATTTCTTATATTCCGAATACACGCGCAGCCGAGCCCGGCGAGTTCACGCGGCGCGCCTTCGAGAACGGCAAGCTCGATCTCACCGAAGCCGAGGGCCTCGACGATCTCATCCATGCCGATACCGATCGCCAGCGCCGCCAGGCCCTGCGCCAGTTGCAAGGCCTGCTCGGCGATCGCGCGCGCGATTGGCGTGAGCGCATCATTGAGGCGTCGGCGCTGATCGAGGCCGGCATCGATTTTTCCGACGAGGGCGATGTGCCGGCCGAGCTGAGGGCGCCGGCGGTGAAAGCGATCAAAGCGCTGCATGACGAAATCGCAGAAGTCCTTGCGGCACAGGGACATTCTGAGCGCCTGCGTGACGGCCTGGTCGTCGCGATCGCCGGCGAGCCGAATGTCGGCAAGTCGACGCTGATGAATCAACTGGCGCGCCGCGAGGTCGCGATCGTCTCGCCGCACGCCGGCACCACGCGCGACGTGATCGAGGTGCAGCTCGATCTCGATGGCTACCCGGTCACGGGGATCGATACGGCTGGCATCCGCGAGACCGACGATCCCGTGGAACAGGAAGGCGTGCGGCGGGCGCGAGCGCGAGCCGAAGATGCCGACCTCGTGCTGTGGTTGGTGGACGGTGGGCGCGCCGTCGATCCGGGCACGATGCAATCGCTGATGAAGTCCGGCCCCGGGCATGATCAATCGAGCGGCTCGGTCTGGATCGTCCGCAACAAGATCGATCTGGGCGAGGCGGGGGAAGTCGGGCGGCGCGGCGAGTTCGGGATCTCCGCGAGCCGGGGGGACGGCGTTCCCGACCTGATCGATGCTCTGGTGAAATTCGCCGCCGAGTTTTTCGCGACGACCGAGGGCGCATTGGTGACCCGGGCCCGCCAGCGAGATCTGTTGCGCCGGGCGTCAGACAGCTTGCGCCGGAGCCTGGAGCTTGTAGAAGACGGCGAAGAGCTTGCCGCCGAAGAGCTGCGTGCTGCGGCCTATGCCTTGGGTCGCCTGTTGGGTCGGGTCGACGTCGAGGACGTCCTCGGGGCCATCTTCCAAAAATTCTGCATCGGAAAGTAGGAATAGTTCTTCATTGTAGAACTAGCGCTTGCTCCAATTCTTGCGTTTCACGCGAAACAGCAGCGGGATGGGGTTCCGGTCCGTTTCACGTGGAACGCGTGCAGTTTCGTAGCCCAGATGAAGCGAAGCGCAATCCGGGGACGGGCTCCCAGCCGGAACACCTTTCCCGGATTTCGCGGTCCTCCATCCGGGCTACGAGCTACCTGCTGTTTCACTGAAACAGGTGGTGGGCGCTTCCGGCCTGTTTCACGTGAAACGCGAGCGGCCCTCATTACGGCTTCTGGGCCCGCAGATTTGGGCGGGAGTTTCGATTTCGCTGCTCAAGCGGTCTTGGCTGTGAACGACACTCGGCCCCCAATCCCGACATTGCGAGGAGCCCTTGCGACGAAGCAATCCAGACTGCCTCCACAGAGGGATTCTGGATTGCTTCGCTCCGCTCGCAATGACGGAGCATGCCGATCGCTTGTGCCTTCTCTACCCCGTCCAGAGCCGTGCGAGATCTCGCCAGGAGTTCTCTCCTGGTTAGACCCATCTTGTTTCACGTGAAACAGCAGTCCGCTCAATGCTCTTTCTACTGTGCATGGGGTTGTTTTCGCGAAAATGCGCATTGCCGCTGGCCGCCCCGTTTCACGTGAAACAACGGCTTCACCCAGTTTCCACTTCCGGCTTCTCCGCCGCTGCGATAGAAGTCCGCCCATGCGAACAGAGCGAGAGAGTTTCGACGTCATCGTGATTGGCGGCGGCCACGCCGGCTGTGAAGCCGCGGCCGCTTCCGCCCGGATGGGTGCGACGACCGCTCTGGTGACGCACCGTTTCTCCACCGTCGGCGCGATGTCCTGCAATCCCGCCATTGGCGGTCTCGGCAAGGGCCATCTGGTCCGCGAGGTCGATGCGCTCGATGGCCTGATGGGCCGGGTCGGCGATGCCGGCGGCATTCAGTTTCGCGTTCTCAACCGCCGCAAGGGTCCGGCGGTCCGCGGTCCCCGGGCTCAGGCCGACCGGAAGCTCTATGCCGCAGCCATGCAGGCCGCGATCCGGGACACCGAAGGTCTTTCCGTCATCGAGGGCGAGGCGGACGAGCTGATCGTAGCGGATGGGCAGGTTATCGGACTGCGTCTGGCCGACGCTCGGGAGCTTCGGGCAGGGGCTGTCGTCGTCACCACCGGCACCTTCCTCCGGGGTCTGATCCATCTTGGTGAGAAGAATTGGCCCGCCGGCCGGGTCGGCGAAGCCCCGGCGATGGGTCTTTCGAGCTCATTCGAGCGCGCCGGCTTCACCCTTGGACGGCTCAAGACCGGGACTCCGCCGCGTCTGGACGGCACCACGATCGACTGGTCCGCGGTCGAGATGCAGCCCGGAGACGAGCCTCCGGAGCCGTTCTCGGTCATGACGGAGCGGATCACGACCCCGCAGATCCAGTGCGGGATCACCCGGACGACCTCCGCGACCCATGAGGTGATCCGCGCGAACGTCCATCGCTCCCCGATGTACTCCGGCCAGATCAAGAGCTCCGGACCGCGCTACTGTCCCTCGATCGAGGACAAGATCGTCCGCTTTGGCGACCGCGACGGCCATCAGATCTTCCTGGAGCCGGAGGGGCTCGACGATAGCACCGTCTATCCCAACGGCATCTCGACCTCGCTGCCGGAGGAGGTCCAGCTCGCGATCCTCGCCAGCATTCCTGGCCTGGAGCAGGTGAAGATGGTCCGTCCGGGCTATGCCATCGAGTACGACCACGTCGATCCCCGCGAGCTCGATCCGACCCTCCAGACCAAGCGTCTGCGCGGCCTGTTCCTGGCCGGTCAGATCAACGGCACCACCGGCTACGAGGAAGCTGCCGGGCAGGGCATTGTGGCTGGCCTGAACGCGGCTTTGGCCGCGAGCGGCGCCGCGCTGACCGTGTTCGACCGTGCCGATGGCTATCTCGGTGTGATGATCGACGACCTCGTCACCCGCGGGATCAGCGAACCCTATCGGATGTTCACCTCGCGCGCCGAGTACCGGCTGACGCTGAGGGCGGACAACGCCGATCAACGCCTCACCGAGAAGGGGATTGCGCTCGGATGCGTCGGGCGTGCCCGGACGCAGCATCACCGCGCCAAGATGGACGCTCTGAATGCGGCCAGGGCGCTGTCGAAGTCCCTGACCATCACGCCGAACGAGGCGATCAAGCACGGCCTGTCCCTGAACCGGGACGGCCAGCGCCGTTCGGCGTTCGAGTTGATGGCCTATCCGGACATCGGCTGGAGCCAGGTCCGGACCATCTGGCCGGAGCTGTCGGCGATCGACCCGATCATTGCCACCCATCTGGAGATCGACGCGAAGTACGACGTCTATCTCGAGCGCCAGAGCGCCGACGTCGAAGCTTTCAGGCGAGACGAGGGGATGGTGCTGTCGGACGTCGATTACCAGCAGGTCCCCGGTCTTTCCAATGAGGTGCGGGCCAAGCTGGAGAAGGCACGGCCGTTCACCGTCGGCCAGGCTGGCCGGATCGACGGTATGACGCCGGCGGCGCTCGGCATCCTCGCGGCCTATCTCCGGCGCGAGGCACGGAAGACCTCAAAGGCGATCGCATAGGCGTTTCACGTGAAACAGCGCGGGCCGGGCGGCAGATCGTCATCAGGGAAACCATCGGCGGGCGAGGGCGCGAGTCGCCGATCCGAGCCGACGCCGATCAAGCCGAAGATCGATAAGGCCAGCGCCAACGATCGGTCGCTGGACGCGATCATCGCTGCGGACAAGCTCGCGGCGCTCAGGCTCGCCCCCGTTTCACGTGAAACCGAGGAACGGCTCGATCGCTATATCGCGCTGCTCCGCGAATGGCAGGCCAAGACCAATCTGGTCGCGCCCTCGACCCTGCCGCAGCTCTGGACCCGGCACATCGCCGACTCGCTCCAGCTCGTCGATCTCGCCCCTTCGGCCAAACGCTGGGCCGACCTCGGCAGCGGCGGCGGCTTTCCCGGAATCGTCCTTGCCTGTGCCATGGCCGGGACGCCGGGCGCGAGCGTCCACCTCGTCGAGCGAATCGCCAAGAAGGCCGCCTTTTTGCGCGAAGCGGTCCGCGTCACCACATCTCCGGGGGTCGTACATCTCGCTGAGATCGGGGATAATGTGGATAGAATCACCGGCCCCGTCGATTGCGTCACCGCGCGTGCGCTGGCTCCGCTACATCAACTCATCGGCTTTGCGGAGCCGCTGATGCGCGAGGGTGCAAAGGCGTTATTTCCGAAGGGTCAAGATGTAGAGGCTGAATTGACCGAAGCCGCTAAGTATTGGAATATCCGACCGCAGCTTCACCAAAGCCGTACCGGCGACGGTTGGATCGTCGAGCTGACGTCGGTCGAGCGGCGCTAAGGCGTTCAGGGGTCGAGTGGGGAATTTGCGATGAGCGTGATTGACGAACCGCAGCAAGAACAGACCGTCGAAGAACAGGCCACCCAAGAACAGGCTGCTGAGGTCCCGCAGGGCCACCCGCGCATTCTCGCGCTGGCGAATCAGAAGGGCGGCGTGGGAAAAACAACCACAGCGATCAATCTTGGCACGGCACTCGCTGCGATCGGCGAGCGCGTCCTGATCGTCGATCTCGATCCGCAGGGCAACGCCTCGACCGGCCTCGGCATCGACCGCCGCAATCGCTCCTGCTCGACCTATGACGTGCTGATCGGTGAAGCCCCTCTGCGTGAAGCCTTAGTGTCGACCGCGGTGCCGCGGCTGCACATCGCACCCTCGACCATGGACCTCTCCGGCCTCGAGCTCGAGCTCGGCACCACGCCCGGCCGCGCCTTCAAGCTGCGCGACGCCATCGGCGCGCTCAACAACAATGTCTCGCCGGACGCCGATTACACCTATGTGCTGATCGACTGCCCGCCGTCGCTCAACCTGCTCACGGTGAACGCGATGGCGGCCTCCGATGCGATCCTGGTGCCGCTCCAGTGCGAGTTCTTCGCGCTCGAAGGTCTGTCGCAATTGCTCCAGACGGTGGAGCAGGTGCGCTCGACGCTCAATCCGAACCTGTCGATCCACGGCATCGTGCTGACCATGTTCGACTCGCGCAACAACCTCTCGAACCAGGTCGTCGCCGACGTCCGTCAGTTCATGGGCGAGAAGGTCTACAAGACCATGATCCCGCGCAACGTGCGCATCTCGGAAGCGCCGTCTTACGGCAAGCCGGTCCTGGTCTACGATCTCAAATGCGTCGGCAGCGAAGCGTATCTGCGGCTCGCCACCGAAGTGATCCAGCGCGAGCGCGAGCTGCGCACCACGCATTGACACTGCCGTAGGGTGGGCAAAGGCGTCTTCGCCGTGCCACCATCTTCCGCGCAAACTGGTGGGCACGCTTCGCTTTGCCCACCCTACGATTCGAAATTCAGTTCTGGAGTGTTGCACCGTGAATCCAAGGGAGCTGGCGATGGCCGACGAAGCGCGTTCGCGACTGGGTCGGGGTCTTGCGAGTCTGATCGGTGATGTCGGCGGCGAGGCTCAGCATGTCGATCGTCCGCGCGCGCAGCGCAAGGTGCCGATCGAATTCATCAAGCCCAATCCGCGCAACCCGCGCCGCGCCTTTTCGGAAACGGAGCTCAAGGAGCTCTCGGATTCGATCAGGCAGCACGGCGTGATCCAGCCGATCGTCGTGCGTCCGGTGAAGGGCGCGCAGGATCGCTTCGAGATCATCGCCGGCGAACGGCGCTGGCGCGCATCGCAAATGGCCGGCCTGCATGAAGTGCCGATCGTCCCGGTCGACATCAGCGACAGCGATGCGCTGGAGTTCGCGATCGTCGAGAACGTGCAGCGCGAAGACCTCAACCCGATGGAAGAGGCACTGGGCTATCACGCGCTCGCCAACGAGTTCAAACGCAGCCAGGACGACATCGCAAAGGTCGTGGGCAAGAGCCGCAGCCATATCGCCAACATGATGCGGCTGACGAAACTGCCGGCCGAAGTGCAGGCCTTGATCACGAGCGGCGAGCTGACCGCCGGCCACGCCCGCGCGCTGATCGGCGTGCCCGATCCGCTCGCATCAGCCAGGCGCATTGTCGCGGAAGGCCTCAACGTCCGCCAGGCCGAGGCGCTCGCGCATGAAGAGGGTGTGCCGGAGCGCAAGCCGCAGAAGGCGCGCAGCACCGGGGGCAAGGAAAAAGACCCCGACACGATCGATCTCGAAAAGCGCGTCAGCGATGCGCTCGGCCTCAAGGTCACGGTCAATCACCGCGACCCCGGCGGCTCCGTCCAGATCAACTACCGCAACCTCGATCAGCTCGACGAGGTGATGAAGCGGCTTGCGAAGGGCGCGCTGTAGACGTCATTCACAGTCTGTCTCCCTCACCCTGAGGAGCCGCGAAGCGGCGTCTCGAAGGGCGAGGGCCCGGGCCTTCATCCTTCGAGACGCGCGCAAGGCGCGCTCCTCAGGATGAGGAATTATCACCGTCATTGCGGCGCGCAACTCTCTCCACACGTCATTGCAAGCGAAGCAATCCAGGATCTTTCCGCGGAGGGACTCTGGATTGCTTCGTCGCTTGCGCTCCTCGCAATGACGAGGGGAGAGGGACTCGCTCGCAATGACGGGGAGAGAGCGGTGCCTCAGCCGCGCCGCTTCGCATTCGCGGCGATGGCCATCAGCGTGCGCTGGGCGATGGCGGCGGCTAGCGTCGATTGCTTGCGGGTGTCGAGCGCTGCGGTCGCGAGCTGCTCGATGATTGCGGCGAGCCGCGCCACGCTGAAATTGCGCAGCGCCGTTTCCACCGCGGGCTTTCGCGAAAAATGCAGGCGCGGATAGCCGCCCTCGAGCACGGCGGAGGCAGGCTGGCCGTCGGCGATCGCGAGCGCAGATTTGTGCAGCCACGCGGCCTGGCGCTGCGCGGCGGAGATGATCACGCCGGGATAGGTGCCGGCGATCATAGCCTTTGCAAATTCGGTCTCGACGATGTCGGGCCGGCCGGCGAAGGCGCCGTCGACGATGGGATCGAGTTTCAGCTCGGACGCATCGGCAACGACGGACATCACGTCATCCAGCGTGATCTCGCCTTTGCCATGGGCATAGAGCGTCAGCTTGCGCAGCTCATTGCGCGAGGCCTGGCGGTCGCCGCCGAGGAATGACATCAGCGCCGCGCGGGCATCCTGCGCGATGCGCAAATTGGCGATGCGGAGCTCGTCGTCCATCAGCTTGGCAAGGTCGCGCTCGGTGTCGGGATAGCAGCCGATCGCCACGGCCGTCTTGGCGCGCTCGCAGGCTTTGCGCAGCGGCGATTCCGGGCGCAGCTCGCCGGCCTCGATCACGATGCGGCAATCCTTCACGCCCATCTCCGCCAGCGTATCGATACCGCTGGCAAAGCTGCGCGAGCCGGCACGGACACGGATGGCGCGGCGGCCGCCGAACAACGGCACCGTCATGGCTTCATCGACGAGCCGCGACGGCTCGGCGGAGAGTTCGTCGCCGTCGAGCTTGACCAGCGAGAAGGGATCGTTGGGGTCGTCGACGGCTGAGGCAATCAGTGCATCGGCGCGCTCGCGCACGAGGCCGGCATCGGGACCGTAGAGCAGGATGATCGGTCGGCCCCCGTCGGGACGGGCGAGGAAGGCGTCGATCTCTTTTCCGCGCAGCGCGACCATCGGGCCCAATTGTCATTCCGGCGGGCGCGAAGCGCGAACCCGGAAATCTCGATCAATAATCTCTGGATTCCGGATCCGCCCTGCGGGCGCTCCGGAATGACGGGGATGACTTAAGTGCCGGCGATGAAGAACGAGGCGAGGCGAGTGTTGATGTTCTCGGCGATCTCGTTGGCGGCACGATCCTCGGCATCGCGCAGGGCCCGGTTGCGGGCAAAGCGCTGGTAGGAGCCGGGCATGTCATAGGACACGCGCGCGAACGTCGTGCCGGTCATGACCGACTTGCCGCTGACGACCTCGATCAAATTGTACTGGGCGTCGATGCCGTAGTTTTCACTGTTCGGCAGGCCGGTATTGGGATCGACGATCAGCGACGATTTGCTGCTCGCGAAGCGAATTTCCAGGCGATGGGTCGGCGGCATGCCCGTGGCCGTGCCGTAGAGCTTGAAGGCCAGGGCGTTGCGGACCTCGACGCCGACACGGGCCTCGCGGGAGGCATTGGCCTTGTTGATCGGCGGAAGGTCGACCCCCATCAGCTTCTCGCGCAGGCCCGGGGTGCCGTCGGTACGCTCGGCGTACATCGGCTGGAAGCAGCCAGCCGTCAGCGCCGCCAATGCGGCGACCGCCAGCAAGCGGGCTGCGATGCGGATCCTAGCCGACAACATTCACGATCCTCTTGGGGACGATGATCACCTTGCGGACGGGCTTGCCGTCCAGGGCCAGCTTTACCGCATCGAGGGCCAAAACGGCAGCCTCGATTTCCGGATTCTGGGCCGCTGTTGCAACTGTGACCTCACCCCGCTTCTTGCCATTGACCTGGACCACCAGGGTCACGCTGTCTTCAACCAGTAAATCGCGTTCGATTTGGGGCCAATCGGCTTCGGAAACCAGCCCGCTATGGCCCAGAACCTGCCAACACTCCTCGGCCAGATGCGGCATCATCGGGGAGAACAGCTGAACCAGGATCTGGCTGGCCTCCCGGACCGCCCAGGCGAGGTCAGGTGTGGGCTGGCCGGGGCGCTGGAGCACCTCCGAAAACGCATTGGCGAATTCGCGGATATGGGCGAGGCAGACATTGAAGTGCAGCCGCTCGATGCCGGTGGTGACCTTGTCCAGCGCGCCGTGGGCGGCCTTGCGCAAGGCGGTCGCATCCGGGCCGAACGAGCCCGGACGATCTGCCGGCGCGGCCTGGCCGAGCTCCACTGCATCGTTCACCAGCCGCCACAGCCGCTGCACGAAGCGCGAGGCACCCTGGACGCGCTCGTCGCTCCAGATCACGTCGCGGTCGGGCGGGGAGTCCGACAGCATGAACCAGCGGGCGACGTCGGCGCCGTAGGTCTCGATGATGTCGTCGGGGTCGACCGTGTTCTTCTTCGACTTCGACATCTTCTCGATCGGACCGATCTGGATGTCTTCGCCTGACGTCAGCAGCGTCGCGCGCCGGCCATTGCCGCCGACCTCGATCTTCACCTCGGCCGGCTGCACATAGGTGCCGTCGGCCTTCTGATAGGTCTCGTGCACCACCATGCCCTGCGTGAACATGCCGGCGAACGGCTCGTCCAGCGCGATGTGACCGGTCGCCTTCATCGCGCGGGTGAAGAAGCGGCTGTAGAGCAGATGCAGGATCGCGTGCTCGACGCCTCCGATATACTGGTCGACCGGCAGCATCCGGTTGGCGACAGCTGGCGTCGTCGGCGCGTTCTCGTTCCAGGGATCGGTGAACCGCGCAAAATACCAGGACGAATCCACGAAGGTGTCCATGGTGTCGGTTTCGCGGCTAGCCTTGCCACCGCATTTGGGGCAGGTGACGTGCTTCCAGGTCGGGTGATGGTCGAGCGCGTTGCCCGGTCTGTCGAAGGTCGCGTCATCAGGCAGCGTTACCGGCAGGTCGGCGTCCGGCACCGGCACCACATCGCACTTAGGACAATGGATGACCGGAATCGGGCAGCCCCAATAGCGCTGCCGTGAAATACCCCAGTCGCGCAGGCGGAAATTGACCTGACGCTCGCCAACCGGCGCATTGCCGCGCAGCTCGCCTTCCAGCCGCTTTGCGACCTCGTCCTTGGCTTGCTCGATGGTCATGCCGTCGAGGAAGCGCGAATTGATCATGCGGCCGTCACCGTCATAGGCGGTATCGGTGATGACGAATGTCTTCGGGTCCTGGCCCTCGGGGCACACCACCGGCGTGTTGCCGAGATTGTACTTGTTGACGAAGTCGAGGTCGCGCTGGTCGTGCGCGGGGCAGCCGAAGATCGCGCCCGTGCCGTATTCCATCAGCACGAAGTTCGCGACATAGACCGGCAGCTTCCAGCTCGGATCGAACGGGTGCACCGCGCGGATGCCGGTGTCAAAACCCTGCTTTTCCGCGGTGTCGATGATCTCCTGCGCGGTGCCGATCTTCTTGATGTCGGCGATGAACTGGGCAAGCCTCGGGTTCTTCGCGGCGGCTGCCTGAGCCAGCGGATGATCTGACGAGATCGCCATGAATTTGGCGCCAAACAGGGTGTCCGGGCGCGTCGTAAAGATCTTCAGCTCGCTCTCGCCGGCGCGCGTCGTCGCCTGATCCAGCGCGAAGCGGACCAGCAGGCCCTCGGAGCGGCCGATCCAGTTGCGCTGCATCAGCCGTACCTTGTCGGGCCAACGGTCGAGCCCATCCAGCGCCGACAGCAGCTCCTGCGAGTACTTCGTGATCTTGAAGACCCACTGGCTCATTTCCCGTTGTTCGACAACGGCACCCGAGCGCCAGCCGCGGCCGTCGATCACCTGCTCGTTGGCGAGCACGGTCATGTCGACCGGATCCCAGTTGAGCTTGCGCTTCTCACGCTCGGCGAGGCCGGCGGCGAGCATGTCCAAAAACATCTTCTGCTGATGCTTGTAGTAGCTGGGGTCGCAGGTCGCGAATTCGCGTGACCAGTCCAGCGACAGCCCGATCGAGCGGAGCTGCTTCTTCATCGCGGCGATGTTGTCGTAGGTCCATGCCTTCGGCGCGACCTTGCGCTCGATGGCGGCGTTCTCGGCCGGCAGGCCGAACGCGTCCCAGCCCATCGGGTGCAGGACGTTGAACCCCTTGGCGCGCATGAAGCGGGCCAGCACGTCGCCGAGCGTGTAGTTGCGGACATGGCCGATATGGATGCGCCCGGACGGGTAGGGGAACATCTCCAGCACGTAGTATTTCGGCCGCGAGTCGTCGTTCTTGGAGACGAAGATCGCCTGCTGGTCCCAGGCGGCTTGCCAGCGCGGTTCGGCATCGCGGGCGTTGTAGCGTTCGGAGGTCATGGAATCGTTGGGTTTTCGTGGATTCGGCCGTTTAAAGACGGCGGACTAGGCCATAGAAGTCCTTAGGGGGTCAATGGGTTGCCGCTGGCGGCGGCCCCGCAAGCCTGCTCCGCTAAAGTACGGACCACCCCATTGGGATCGGATTAAGGGGTCGGTGCGAGGTTGGCCGCCGACAGCACCCCGCCAGGCGATGGAATCAGGCTTCGACGATCTCGATTACGACTATGCCGCGTCCGTCGCCGGACGGGCGGTGCGGAGCATGGCCGAACAGGGGATTCCGCCGACGCCGACCAATTTTGCCGTCTGGTTCCACTATTTCGCAGGCAGCCACGACGACCTGCGCAATGCGATCGATCTCCTGATCGACCACAACCGTCCCTTCGACGCCAGGACCAACCAGGATCTGTTCGAGACCTATGTCGCGCCCCGGGCGGGCGCCGTCGCCTCCGAGACGTCCGATCGGCTGCATGCCCTCATGGGGGCGGCGAAAGAGTTTCTGGCGACGGCCATGGCCGACAATCGTTACCAGATGCAGGCGATCAGCGAGGTCGCTGATCGGGGCAGGGCCGGCGTCGATCCGAAGGCGCTGGTCGCCCAGCTCATGAATGAGCTGGCGCGGGCCGCTACGAGGGCGACGCGGCTCGAGGCCGGCTTTGCCGAAAAGACCCGCGAGCTCGACGTGATCCGCGACTCGCTCTCCAAGTCCGAAGAGCGCGCCCGGACCGATACGCTGACGGGGCTGGCAAACCGGCGGGCGCTCGATGAATTCCTGCGCAAGGCGCAGACGACCGCGGATTGGGGCGAGCCGCTCGGCGTGCTGATGCTCGACATCGACCACTTCAAGACCTTCAACGACAATTTCGGCCATGGCGTCGGCGACCAGGTGCTGCGCCTGATGGCAAAGGTGCTGCGCGAAAAGGTTCGCGAGCAGGATCTGTCGGCCCGCTATGGCGGCGAGGAGCTGATCGCGGTGCTGCCGGATGCCGATCTCGCCACTTGCGCCGACATCGCCGAGCGCATCAGGCGCGCGATCGCCGAATGCACGATCACGCGCCGCTCGACCGGCGAGACCCTGCCCAACATCAGCGTGTCGATCGGCGTGGCGCAGTACCGCACCGGCGAGGCGATCACCGATCTCATCGAGCGCTGCGACCGCGCGCTCTATCTCGCCAAGGGCGGCGGCCGTAATCGTGTGGTGACGGAGGTCGAACTCGATCGCGCTACGGCTGCGGGCTAGGCGCTCGCCGCCAGCATCATGTCGGCCGCGCCGTTCTCGATCACCTGGATGCCGTGTTCCATGACATTGTTGCGGCCGCGGTGCTTTGCGGCGTAGAGCGCGGCGTCGGCGGCTTCGATGAGATCGCCGGGGCGCAGCGTCTCGTTCGGCTTCGTTGCGGCAACGCCGATCGAGACGGTGACGATCATGTGGGCGGAGGTGATGTGCGGCAGGCACAGCTTCAGCACGGCCGCGCGCACCTGCTCGCCGATCTCGACGGCGCGATTCACATCGGTGTTCGGCAGCAGCAGGCAGAACTCCTCGCCACCATAGCGGGCCGCAAAGCCCATCGTGTCGGCGGCGATGCCGGACAAGGATTCGCCGAGCCGGGTCAGGCAGGAATCGCCTTCGAGATGGCCATAGGTGTCGTTGAACAGCTTGAAGTGATCGACGTCGATCATCAGCAGAGCAAGCTCGCTGCCATATTGCTGCGCGCGCATCCATTCGAAGTCGAGCCGGCTCTGGAAGCCGCGGCGATTGGCCAGCCCCGACAGCATGTCGATCGAGGCCATCACGGTCAGGCGGTCGTTGCTCGCGATCAGCTCGCGCTCGCGCTGGCTGAGCTGCGCGGCCATCGCGTTGAAGGCGCGGGCCAGCGGCACGAACTCGGCCGGCAGCCGGTTGCGCGCGGCGCGGGCCGAGAGGTCGCCCTCGCCGAGGCGCTTGGCCATGTCGGCCAGCATCTCGATCGGCTTGATCACGAGCTTCTCGGCGGCGATCAGCGCGCCTAGCAGGACGAACAGGACGACGAACGCGAGCTGGAGATAGGCGGTGCGGATGTCGCGGCTGACCGCCGCGGACACCTTGTCCTCGTCGATGCTGGCAATCAGGCGGGCATTGGTGCCGGCGATGCGGATATAGCTCACCGCGCGGCGGGAGCCGTCGGCGGCGAGGAAAGACAGTGAGCCCTCGTCCTGGTCCGACCGCAACGCCTTGTCGGCGATCGCCGACATCAGCGGCATGTTGTCGAGCGGACGGCCGATCGCGCTGTGCTGGTCGGCCGGCGCGGCGAGCACGGTGCCGGCGCTGTCGACCAGCACGGCGGTGATGCCGGCACGGCCGCCGAGATTGCTCATGACCTTCGACATCCAGTCGAGGTTCACGGTGGCGAGCACGACGGCATCCGCCACACCGCTGAAGGCCGACACCGGATAAACCGCCATCACAGTCGGCGACAGCACGGGCCGCGACAGGATGAAGTCGCTCAGCACGAAGCGGCCGGTTTCCTGCGCCTGCTGGAAGTAAGGCCGGTCGCTGAGGTCGAGGCCGACATACATGTTGTTGGTGGCGCACTGGATGCGTCCGTCCTGGCCGGCGATCAACAGCGTGCGGATCCAGGGAAGGTTCGACGGCAGGCTCGCGCGCAGCACGTCGCAGCTCTTGCTGATGCCGCCGGCGGAGGCGCGGATGAAGGCTTCAGATTTCAGGATGGTTTCGACCGACGAGATCACTTCACGCTGCGCATCGGCACTGTGTCTTGCAATGGTGGTGAATTCGGTCGCGGCCTGCGCGATCTGCCGCGCGCGCGTGTCCTCGAGCGAACGGATGCGCTCGAACATCAAAGGCGTCACCAGAATCACCGCGAGCAACGCAAGCCGTGCCCGGATTCCGAGAACCTGCTTGAGTTTCACTCGTTTGCGGTTGAAACTGACGTTTGCCATCTTCGCTGCCCACCCCATCGGCCAAGGTAAAGCGAAGGGTTCAAAAACTCTTTCTTGAACTCGGTAAAATTAGAACTAGCTCCGCAACAATCCAGTCCGAACCGACGTCATGACCGAAACCAACGCCGCGCCGGTAACCGGCCATTCACCAAACGCGCTCGCCGCGGTCGAAGCCGAAATTGTCCGCGCCTGCAAGGAAGCGCGGCGCGATCGCGCCTCGGTGACGCTGATCGCGGTGTCCAAGACGTTCGCCGCGGATGCAATTATCCCGGTCATCGACGCCGGACAGCGCGTATTCGG
The DNA here is from genome assembly GCF_059512345.1 of Bradyrhizobium sp. Unk1. Lineage (NCBI taxonomy): Bacteria > Pseudomonadati > Pseudomonadota > Alphaproteobacteria > Hyphomicrobiales > Nitrobacteraceae > Bradyrhizobium > Bradyrhizobium sp. Unk1. Next base: position 122,813 of record NZ_JCAMOP010000003.1, on the reverse strand, counting down.
CGAAAATCGGGTGCAGGAGGCCAAAGGCAAGTGGCCCGCGTTAACGTCCGCTTATTCCGGCATCGCGCTGCATCTGATCGGGCCGCTTCAGTCCAACAAGGCGAAGGAGGCGGTAGCGCTGTTCGATGCCATCCATTCGGTCGACCGCCCGAGCATTTGCCAGGCGTTAGCCAAGGAAATCGAATCCCAGAACAGGCACCCGGAACTGTTCGTCCAGATCAACATCGGCGAGGAGCCGCAGAAGGCCGGCATCGCTCCCGGCGAGGCCGATGCCTTCATCGCGAGCTGCCGCGACAGCTACGGGCTGACGATCTCCGGGTTGATGTGCATCCCGCCGGTCGACGAGCCGCCGGCGGCGCATTTCGCGCTGACCGCCAAGATCGCGGAGCGCAATGGATTGAAGAAGCTCTCGATGGGCATGAGCGCGGATTTCGCCACCGCGATCATGCTCGGCGCCACCCATGTGCGCGTCGGGAGCGCGATCTTCGGGCATCGGTAAGAGTCGTCATCGACGGCCGCGCCCAGCAACGGCGTTCGAATTCGTCATTGCGAGCGCAGCGAAGCAATCCAGAGTCTTTCCGCGGTGACAGTCTGGATTGCTTCGCTGCGCTCGCAATGACGGCGGTGTGTGAGGCCGCCTCTACGCAAACCCCACCGACACCTTCCCCAGCACACCAAAGTCCACCGCGAAATGATCGCCGGCCTGGATCGGCAGCGGCGGATGGCACGTGCCTGTCGTCACCACCTCCCCTGCCCGCAAGGTGATGCCGAGCCCACGCAGCTCGTTGGCAAGCTAGGCCAGGGCAACACGGGGATCGCCGAGCACGTTCTTGCCGTGGCCGAGATAGCGCTGGCCGCGCAGGGTGATCTGCGGCCGCTCCTCGACGAGATCCATGGCGCGCCAGTTCGCAGTCGTCGTGGCGCCCAGCACGAACAGATGCGCGCAGGCATTGTCGGCGATGAGCTGCGCCTCGCCGGCGCTGGCGAAATCGCCAAAGCGCGAGTCGGGAATCTCGATCGCGGGATGCAAGGTGTCGACGGCGGCGAGCACGTCGTCGACACTGTACGGCGTCGCGCGCGGCGGCAGATCGCGGCCCATGCGAAAGGCGAACTCAGGCTCGCCGACGCGCATCTCGTTGCCCTTCATCGACGCCGTGCCGCCGTCGGCGATCACGGTGTCGCTCATGATGCGGCCGGCCAGCGGTCCCGCGACGTTGATGTGCTTCTGTCCGGCCTCGCTTGTGGCCGCGATCTTCCAACCGAACAGTTTTCCAAGCGATTGGCTTTCGAGGACGGCCTGGATGGCATAGCCATCGGCGCGGCTCTGCGGCCGCAACCGCGGCTCCAGCGCGTCAAACTTGGTGCAGTCGCGCCAATGTTTGACCAGGGCCTGCGATGCGGCGGCGATCTGATCCTTGTCGAGCATGTGCCCTCACCCGATGATGATTCTTGTTCTTGGTCCCAGTCGCCGCAGCAATTGCAGCATCGCCGCTTTGGTCATCGAGACGCAGCCCGCGGTCGGCCCGAAATTGTCGCGCGCCAGATGCAAAAACACCGCGCTGCCGCGGCCGGCGATGCGCGGTCTGGTGTTGTGGTCGATTTCGATGATGAAGTCATAGAGATGGTCGGTCCGCTTGAGACGGTCACCGCCCTGCTCCGGTCCGAGCCGGATCGCCTGATTGTAGTGGCGATCTCCGGCGTCCTCGCACCAGGCGTCCGTGTCACCGATGGTCCGGGCCGGAAGAAAGGTCCGCGGACGGCTGTGGCGGTCGCCCCGCCACCATAATTGCCTGGGACGGAAGCTGCCCCTGGGGGTGCCGCCATCGCCCTCGCGCTTGTTTGCCAGGATTCCGCCCCGCCCCAGCGCCACCGGGATCGTCAGCCCGCCGGCCGTCAGCCAGCCCCGGCGCGGATTCCCGGCGGCAGGTTTAACGCGGATCGCCTGAACCGGTCCGGAGCTTCGATTCCTTGGGTAACTAACTGAAGCTGCTTTGTTTTTCATGTGAACGTGCGATGTCGAATTCATTACAGGACATTCATCAAAACGGCCTGAGATTTTGAGTTAGAGTGGTTCTGGCTTGTGAATCGGTAACAGCCCACTACTTCAACACGAACAACAATAATAACGGCGACCCCCCTAACTTTCCCTCGCGGCTGGGTGCAGCATGCATGCGCGCCGAGCCGGACTCCAAAAGGATGACCCCCTATGGCCAATGCCCGCAAGATCCTCATCGTGGATGACGATACCGATCTGCGCGATACGTTGGTGGAGCAATTATCGCTGCACGAAGAATTTGAGGCCTCCGCCGTCGATACCGGCGCCAAGGGCGCGAGCGCCGCGAAGGCTAATGCCCCCGATCTCGTCCTGATGGATGTCGGCCTGCCCGACACCGATGGCCGCGAGGTGGTTCGTTCCTTGCGCAAGGGCGGCTTCAAGGCCCCGATCATCATGCTCACCGGGCATGACACCGATTCCGACACGATTTTGGGGCTGGAATCCGGCGCCAACGACTACGTCGCAAAACCCTTCCGTTTCGCCGTGCTGCTGGCCCGCATCCGCGCCCAGCTCCGCCAGCACGAGGCGAGCGAGGACGCGGTGTTCTCGGTCGGCCCCTACTCCTTCCGCCCGGGCTCGAAGATGCTGACCGCGGCCAATGCCCGCAAGGTCCGGCTCACCGAGAAGGAAACCGCCATCCTCCGCTTCCTCTACCGGGCCGGCCAGATGCCGGTCTCGCGCGAGACCCTGCTCCAGGAGGTCTGGGGCTATAATTCCGGCGTCACCACCCACACGCTGGAAACCCACATCTACCGCCTCCGCCAGAAGATCGAGAAGGACGCCGCCAACCCGGAAATCCTGGTCACGGAAGCCGGTGGCTACAAGCTGGTGCCGTGATACGCTTTGGGGGCGTGCGAATCGTTTTAGATCGCATGCCCTTTGAGCCCCGGACCTGAATGTCAATCGACGACGACGTAGCGCTTCTCGAGCGTGTCCCGACACTGCGCTTGTTGGGAGACGCGTCGTTGCGCATGCTGGCGATTGGCTCCGAGCAGCGTAATTTCGTCCGCGGCGACGTCCTGTTCAATCTCGGCGACGAAGCCGATGCCGGCTACGTGGTTCAACGCGGCGCCTTTCGGGTCGATGACGGCGCCGGCGCGGAGATGATCGCGGGTCCCGGCGCGCTGATCGGCGAGCTCGCGCTGGTGGTGCCGATGAAGCGGCCGTCGAGCGCGGTCGCGCTGGAGCACGCCTCCGTCATCCGCGTCGCGCGCAGCCTGTTTCAACGCGTGCTCGAGAGTGATCCCGCGGCTGCGGTGCGTCTGCGTGACGAATTCGCGGTGCGCTCCAGCCAGATCGCGAGCGATATCCTGATGGCGGGCGCGAAGCTGACGTCCTGAGTGATCCTCTTCGTAGCCCGGATGGAGCGAAGCGTAATCCGGGGAAGTCTTTCCGTATTCGCGAATCCCGGATTGCGCTGCGCTCCATCCGGGCTACGGGCTACGGGCTTCCGAGATTACACGTCCAGCGTCACCGTCACCGGCACGTGGTCCGACGGGCGCTCCCAGCTCCGCGCGTCGCGCAGGATCTTGAAATCGCTGACCGCGTCCTTCAATGCGCGCGAGACCCAGATGTGGTCGAGCCTGCGGCCGCGATCACCGACGGTCCAGTCGGCGGAACGATAGCTCCACCACGTATAGACCTTCTCCGACATCGGAAAGCGCTCGCGCGCGACGTCGACCCACTCACCGGCTGCCAGTGCGGCTTGCAGCTTCTCGGTCTCCACGGGCGTATGCGAGACCACTTTCAGAAGCTGCTTGTGCGACCACACGTCGTTCTCGTGCGGCGCGACGTTGAGATCGCCGACCAGGATGTGGCGATCCTCCCCGCGCGGATGCAGCGGCTCGCAGGCCTTCATCTCGTCGAGGAAGCACAGCTTGTGATCGAATTTTTCGTTCAGCGCGGGATCGGGAATGTCGCCGCCGGCGGGCACGTAGAAATTATGCAGCACCAGCGGCTTTGCGATGCTGGCCTTCTCGCCGAACGAGACCGAGATGTGGCGCGAATCCACCTTGTCGCAGAAGGTGCGGATGTCTTTCGATTCGAACGGAATCTTCGAGACGATGGCGACGCCGTGATAGCCCTTCTGCCCGTTCAGCGCGACATGCTCGTAGCCCAGCCGCTTGAAACGCTTCAGCGGAAAGGCATCGTCGATGCACTTGGTCTCCTGGAGGCACAGCACGTCCGGCCGCGTGCTCTTGAGAAACTTCGCGACCAGGTCGATGCGCAGCCGCACCGAGTTGATGTTCCAGGTTGTCAGGGAAAGACGCATGAGGGATGCGTCTTAGCAAGCTCTCGTAGCGTGGGCAAAGGCGCAAAGCGCCGTGCCCACGTCTTTTCGGTTTGGAGCGCGATTGGTGGGCACGCTTCGCTTTGCTCACCCTACGGCACCTATCCCGGCGATGGGCCGTAATTGGTGAAATCGATCTTGAACATGGCAGGATCGAGCTTCTTGCCCGCATCGAGATTGTAGACCGCGATCGTGGTGTCGTAGCCCTGCGGGTCGGTGACGGTCCACTGCTTCAACTGGCCGTCCTTGGCGCCGAACATCAGCAGGAGGCGGCTGGTGCCGACCAGCGCCTGCTTCTCCTCGATGGTGACGCTGACGAAGACGTCGTCGGCCGAGACGTTGACGACGTTGGTATCCTTCATCAGGTCGATGCGATCGGACAGCAGGAAGCGCAGCGGCGTCTGCGACAGCGGATAGACGTCTTGCGTGGCGAGCTTGCGGTCGCGCACCACCAGCGACGATCCGTCGGCGACGATGTCGATCGGGCTCGGCGCGTCATATTCGAAGCGCACCTTGCCGGGCTTCTGGATGTAGAAGTCGCCCTGCGTCTTGCTGCCGTCGGGGCCGACCTGGACGAAATTCCCGACCAGCGTCGAGAGCGAGGACAGATAGGCGCTGACCTTGGCCGCCTGCGCCTTCTGGTTGGCGTCGAAGGTCTGGAAGATGCTGGTCGGCACGTTGCGGCGCGGATCCGGGATGACCGGGTTCGGCGGCGTCTGGGTCGCGCCGGTGACAGCGGGGCCTCCGCCATCGCGGCCCTTCGGCGCGGGCTTCGGCACGGGCACGGTCTGCGCGAACGACGCCGCGGTCACCATCGCGGCGGTGACGAGAAGCACGCCGGCCATGCGCGCACTTCGCGCGGCGATGGTGGCAGCGAATCGAATGTCCGGATGTCTGATCAACGCGTCGTCCTGTGTGGCTGGGCGCCTTTTTAGCGTGATTTCGCCAATGCAGATATCGATTTTGCGTGAAATTATGTTCAGAGGCGGTTCGCCTCACATATGGCTGTCTTCTTCCTCGACCAGAATCTCGCGCTTTCCGGCGTGGTTGGCGGGTCCGACGATGCCTTCCAGTTCCATGCGCTCCATCAAGGACGCGGCGCGGTTATAGCCGATCTGGAGCCGGCGCTGGATGTAGCTGGTCGAGGCCTTGCGGTCGCGTTTGACGATGGCCACGGCCTGTTGGAAGAGATCGCCGCCGCCATCCGCGCCCATGCCGCTGGCGTCGAACACGGCGCCACCGTCCTCGTCCTCGGTCGGCTCTTCGGCCGTGACGGCCTCGAGGTATTCGGGCTGGCCCTGCGTCTTGAGGTGACGCACCACCTTCTCGACTTCCTCGTCCGACGCGAAAGGTCCGTGAACGCGGCTGATGCGGCCGCCGCCCGCCATGTAGAGCATGTCGCCCTGCCCGAGCAGCTGCTCGGCGCCCATCTCGCCCAGGATGGTGCGGCTGTCGATCTTGGACGTCACCTGGAAGGCGATGCGGGTCGGGAAGTTCGCCTTGATGGTGCCGGTGATGACGTCGACCGACGGGCGTTGCGTCGCGAGGATCACATGCAGGCCGGCGGCGCGCGCCATCTGCGCGAGGCGCTGCACCGCGCCTTCGATGTCCTTGCCGGCGACCATCATCAGGTCGGCCATTTCGTCGACGATGATGACGATGTAGGGCAGCGGGTCGAGCGAGAGCTTCTCTTCCTCGTAGATCGCCTTGCCGGTTTCCTTGTCGAAGCCGGTGTGCACCGTGCGCGTCGGTTCCTCGCCCTTGGCTTTCAACTCGAGCAGGCGCGTATTGTAACCGTCGATGTTGCGCACACCGAGCTTGGCCATGTTCTTGTAGCGCTCTTCCATCTCGCGCACGGCCCATTTCAGCGCGACCACCGCCTTCTTCGGGTCGGTCACGACGGGCGTGAGCAGATGGGGAATGCCGTCATAGACGGAGAGTTCGAGCATCTTCGGATCGACCATGATCAGGCGGCACTGGTCCGGGCGCAGCCGGTAGACCAGGCTGAGGATCATGGTGTTGATGGCGACCGACTTGCCGGAGCCGGTGGTGCCGGCGATCAGCATGTGCGGCGTGCGCGCGAGGTCGATGATCACGGGGTCGCCGCCGATGGTCTTGCCGAGGCAGAGCGGCAGCTTTGCAACCGTTTCGGTCGCTTCCTTTGCGATCAGCAGTTCGCGCAAATAGACCTTCTCGCGATGCGCGTTCGGCAGTTCGATACCGATGGCGTTACGGCCCGGCACGACCGCGACGCGCGCCGACAGCGCGCTCATCGAGCGGGCGATATCGTCGGCGAGCCCGATCACGCGCGACGACTTGATGCCGGGCGCCGGCTCCAGCTCGTACAGCGTGACCACGGGACCCGGATTGGCCTTCACGATCTCGCCGCGCACGCCGAAATCCTGCAGCACGCCTTCGAGCGCGCGCGAATTGGCTTCCAGCTCGGCCTTGCTGAGCGGCTGGCGATCGCCCGCCTTGGGCGCGGCCAGCACGGACACGGACGGAAGCTCGAACTTGTCGGAGGATTTCTTGGAAGCGGCCTTCGGTGCAGCCTTCTTGCGCGGGGCACGCGCGGCCGGCTCCTCCTCTTCCTCCTCCTCGTCTTCCTCTTCTTCGTGCTCGTCCTCGTCAATCTCGTCTTCGGACTGCGGCGAGATCGACGGCGCGGCGCGGCCGCCGCCGAGATTCGGCTCCTGGCGGCTGAACGCAACGACTTTGGTCTTCGGTCCGCTCGAGACCAGCGAGCGGTAAGCGGTGCCGAGCAGCCAGATCAGCCGGGCCTTCGTGCTCATCACTGCGTGGAACAGCCAGCCCAGCGAGACCGAGCCGCGATCGCTCTCCTCGTCTTCGTCGAGCGGCTTGTCGTCGTCCTCGATCTCCGTGAGCTCGTCGTCATGTTCGCGCGCGCCAAGGCCACAGGCGATCAGGAAGGTCGCGCCCATCGCGGCGAACAGGATCGTGCCCAGCACCATGCGATAGATCATGCCCGCCGGTCCGAAAATCACCGCGGGCGCGCGTACCAGCGCATCGCCGACCACGCCGCCGAGGCCGGTCGGCAGCGGCCAGGCGCCGCCATGCGGCCAGCAGCTGACGAAGCCCGCAGCGATCACGGTGCAGAGAATCCAGGAACCGAGCCGCAGCGCCTCGCGGTCGAACGGGCGATGGGTCATCATGCGCCAGCCCCACACCGCGACCGTCAGGACCAGCATGATCGCGCCGAGCCCGAGGATCTGCATCGCAAGATCGGCGCCGATCGCGCCGGCATAGCCGAGAATGTTGCGGATCGGCCGCGAGGTCGCGTGGCTGAGGCTTGGATCCTGCACCGACCAGGTCATCAGCGCGGCCGAGGCGACGCCGGACAGCACGATCAGGCCGAGACCGGTGAGCTCGCGCATACGCCGCGCCAACCCCTCGCGGATCGACGGTGGCAGATGGCCGACCAGTGGAATGACACGTTCGATTGCCGACATGCTCATGGGCCCCGCCTAACCCAGAGTCTCGACCAGGCGGTGCAGCGCCTGCGCCGTGGTCTCGCCATCCTGCACCAGCGCAAGGCGAATGAAACCTGCGCCCGGATTGAAGCCGTCGGGCTGGAGCCGCGCCAGATAACTGCCGGGCACCACGCGTACGCCTGCTTCCTTGAAGAGCCTGAGCGTGATCGACACGTCGTCGCCGAGCGCGGACGTGTTGAGCCAGACGCAGAAGCCGGCGTCAGGCCGGCGATAGCCGTAACGATCGCCGATGATCTGGTCGGCGAGATCGAACTTGATCCGGTAGAGCCTGCGGTTCTCCTCGACATGCGCCTCGTCGCCGTAGGCAACGGTCGCGACATGCTGGAGCGGCACCGGCACCTGCGGCGCCGCGATGTTGCGCAGCTCGAGGAACATGCCGATGAATCGTTTGTCGCCGGCGGCGAAACCGACGCGCAAACCCGGCAGGTTGGAGCGCTTCGACAGCGACTGGAACGCAACCACGCGGGTGAAGTCAGGGCCGGCGCATTCGAGCGCGCTGCCCGGGGCCTCGCGGGTGTAGATCTCGGAATAGCACTCGTCGCTGAGGATCACGAAGCCGTAGCGGTCGGCGAGCTGCTTCAACCGCCTGAAATAGTCGGGCTTGGCGACCGAGCCCTGCGGATTGGCCGGCGAGGCCAGATAGAACGCCACCGTGCGCGCCAGCGTCGCTTCGTCGATGGCATCGAGATCGGGCAGAAAGCCGTTTTCGACGGTGGTCGGCAGATAGACCGGCTCGCAGGCCGCGGCGCGGGCGCCGGCGCCATAGACCGGATAGAACGGGTTCGGCATCAGGATCGCGGGTTTGCCGGGGCGCGGGCCGACATAGCGCGCGGCCGCGATCGCGGCGAGGAACAGCCCCTCGCGGCTGCCATTGAGGACGAGAATCTCGTTCTCGGGGTCGAGCGGCCGCGGCAGCTTGAAGCGCGACGACAGCCAGGCGCCGGCTGCCTTGCGGAACGGGTCGGTGCCCTTGTTCGCGGGGTAACGGCCGAAATCGGCGATGTGCTTGGCCAGCACCGGGCCGACGAAATCAGGCACGGGATGCTGGGGCTCGCCGACTGCAAGCGTAATCAAGGGCTTACCCGGCTGATGGGGTGCCAGCAGCTCGTTCAGCCGGACGAAGGGCGAGCGTTCGCTATCGGAGCTTCCACTGTCCTGCGGCGCACGGGATGAAGCGGTTATAGCCATTCTGGACGCCAGCACTCTTGGAACAGCCGGTCGCACCAAGGCGCCGGCGGGAAGCGGTTCAGTTCACCATAGATAGGGCGAGGTTAAGACGCGATTAACCATCGGCTTTCCGCGCCATCAAGAGTCATTTCCGTGACCCAGATTTGAGGTCCGGCCCGTCCGGAGGAGGAAAATGAGGTCGGATACGACGGATACGGGGCGGGCCCGGGTCCCGTCATGGCCGGGCTTGTCCCGGCCATCCACGGCCTTCCTGGCACGCCCAAGAACGTGGATGCCCGGGCCTTCGCCTCGCCGAAGCGGGCTTCGGCCGCGCAGGCGGGACGAGCCCGGGCATGACGAGTCTCTCGGGATGGGCGCGCTCAATGCCCCGGCAGCTTCTCGAACCTCGCCATGCCCGCGGGGATCGCATGAAACTCCTGCTTGTCGCAGGTGTAGATCGCCATCTGCGGATGGAACTGCTTTGGCTCGTCCAGGGTGCCGACCTTCAGGATCGCCGCGGGCAGTCCCGGAACCTTGGTCACCAGATGGGTGCCGCATTCGGCGCAGAATTCGCGCGTGACGGCGCGTTCGAGGTCCTTGCGCGTGAACTGCTTGGGCTGCCCGGTGATGTAGCTGAAGCCGGCCACCGGCATCGCGATGAAGGTGTTGGGCGCGCCGCCCGAGATGTACTGGCACTCGCGGCAATGACACTGGGCCTGCATCATCGGATCGCCCTCGGCCACGTAGCGCACTTCGCCGCAATAACATCCGCCTTCCAAACGCATGACGACCTCCCGATTTGTTTTTCGTTGTGGTCGATATTTCTGCGCCGGCAATCTGGAATGGCAATCTTTTTCTTTGTCGCGCAGAACAAAAGACGGCCAAAAGAAAGGGGCTCCAACTTGCGCTGGAGCCCCTCAACAGTCTGGGCATTGCCGGGTATGTGCCCAAACCGTAGTTGTGGACGCGATCCCCGAGGAGATCGCGTCCGGGAGGAGAGTTACATGTTGTAGGCGCGCTCGGTGTGCTCGGTGATGTCGAGGCCTTCACGCTCGGTCTCGACATTGGCGCGGAGGCCAACGATCACATCGACGACCTTGTAGAGGATCGCCGAACCGATGCCCGACCACACCAGCGTGGTGCAGACGCCCCAGAGCTGGGAGGTCATCTGCGCCGCGAAGTCGTAATCGGCAACCTTCGGCGGGATCGCGGTGTAGTCGATGATGCCCGCACCACCCAGCGCCGGATTGACGAGGATGCCGGTGCCGAGGGCGCCGACGATGCCGCCGATGCAGTGCACGCCGAACACATCGAGGCTGTCATCGTAGCCGAGCGCGTTCTTCACCACGGTGCAGAAGAACAGGCAGACCACGCCGACCACGAGGCCGAGGACGATCGCACCCATCACGCCGGCGAAGCCGGCGGCAGGCGTGACGGCCACGAGGCCCGCGACAGCGCCGGAGATGACGCCGAGCACCGACGGGTGACCCTTCACGATCCACTCCGCGAACATCCACGACAGCGCGGCGGCCGCGGTGGCGACGAAGGAGTTGGTCATGGCGAGGGCAGCGCCGCCGTTGGCTTCGAGGTTGGAGCCGGCGTTGAAGCCGAACCAGCCGACCCAGAGCAGCGAGGCGCCGATCATCGACATGGTCAGCGAGTGCGGGGCCATCAGCTCCTTGCCGTAGCCGACGCGCTTGCCGATCAGCAGAGCGCCGACGAGACCTGCGATGCCGGCGTTGATGTGCACCACGGTGCCGCCGGCGAAGTCGATCGCGCCCTTCTTGAAGATCCAGCCGGCGTCGGCGTTGATCTCGTCGAGCTTGGCCTGCGCCGCGGTCTTCGCAGCCGCATCAGTAGCAGCAGCAAGTGCCTTGGCAGCGTCCTGGATCATGTCCGGGCCGGGCCAGTACCAGACCATGTGCGCGATCGGGAAGTAGATCAGCGTGACCCAGAGCGGGATGAACAGAGCGATCGCCGCGAACTTCATGCGCTCGGCGAAGGCGCCGACGATGAGGGCGGGCGTGATCGCCGCGAAGGTCATCTGGAAGCACATATAGATGAGCTCCGAGATGTTGGCGTCGACCGAGAAGGTCGCGGCCTTCGAGTCGGTGGTGACGCCCATCATGAAGGCCTTGGAGAAGCCGCCGATGAAGTCGGAGCCGCCGGTGAAGGCGAGGCTGTAGCCGTATACGGCCCAGATCACGGTGACGACGCAGACGGTGTAGAACACCTGCATCAGCACCGAGAGCATGTTTTTAGAACGGACGAGACCGCCGTAGAACAGCGCGAGGCCGGGGATCGTCATCAACAGCACGAGCACTGTCGATGTCAGCATCCAGGCGTTGTCTCCCTTGTTGACCGTTGGCTCGGCATAGGCCGCGGTCGCAGCGAACATGCCGACTGCGAGAGCCGCCAATCCCGCGCCATAGGGACGCTTAAACGTCATTTTATTCACTCCTGATTGGTAAAGGTTGAGCGCGAAATCAAAGGGCCGCGGCATCGGCCTCGCCGGTGCGGATGCGAACCGCATGGTCGAGGTTGATGACGAAGATCTTGCCGTCGCCGATCTGTCCGGTTTTCGCGGCGGACGTGATGGCGTCGATTGTCTTGTCGACCTGGTCGGAGGCGACAGCGACTTCGATCTTGATCTTGGGCAGGAAGCTCACGGCATATTCAGCACCGCGATAGATTTCCGTATGGCCTTTCTGGCGGCCATATCCCTTGACTTCCGTCACCGTGAGACCGTGAACGCCGATGGCGGTCAGGGCGTCACGGACTTCTTCCAGCTTGAATGGCTTGATAATCGCCATAACAATTTTCATGGGTCCTATCCCCGCTTGGGCCCGGTCCGGACATGGCCGGGCGTTTCTCGACTGGTTCGCCACGAGGGAGAAGTTCACTACGCGGGCACAGCCAGCACCCTTAGAATCAAATGCCGTGCCAGATCGGGCGCGTTGCCTAACGGACTATGAAAACGGGTGTTTTCGCGTTTGCCGCGTGTTGCGGTGCAGTGCGCTATTACGTCGCGCTCAAAACGTGGTCACGCCTGATCAAAAAGCAGGCACGACAGGCTGTCGACACAATTGCTGCTCACGTGTCGGGCAGCAAGAAGGTATTTAATTACAGAAGAAGCCTGACAAAGGCCCCGCCGCCCTACGAAATATCGAACCGGCCCTCGGCGTGCTCACGGGATGCGCGCAACCGGCCTGGACCGTCAGGCGGCCTCGCGCTCCGCAAAGACCCGGTCGATCAACCCCCATTCGACCCCGTGCTGCGCGGTCATGAAGTGGTCGCGGTCCAGGGTCCGTTCCACCTCCGCCTCGGTGCGCCCGCAATGCTGCGCGTAGAGCCGGGTGATGCGCCGCTTGGTCTCCTGCATTTCGTTGGCATGGATCAGGATGTCGGACGCCTGGCCCTGGAAGCCGCCGAGCGGCTGATGCACGTGAAGGCTCGCATTGGGCAGCGCGGCGCGGTGACCTGGCTCGCCGGCCATCAGCAGGAACGAGCCCATCGAGCGCGCGGTGCCCATGCACAGCGTATGAACCGGCGCCTTGATGAACTGCATGGTGTCGTACATGGCGAGACCAGAGGTGACCACGCCGCCATAGGAGTTGATGTAGAGATTGATCGGCCTGTTCGGATTCTCCGCCTCCAGGAACAACAATTGCGCGCAGACCAGTCCGGACATCGCATCATTGACCTCGCCGTTGAGGAAGATGATGCGCTCGCGCAGGAGCCGCGAATAGATGTCGAAGGATCGCTCGCCGCGGGCGGATTGTTCGACAACCATAGGGACGAGCTGAAGCATGTCGCGCATTGGCGACCTCCATGTCTGCAGATGATGAAGTGTTGTTGGTGTTAGGCGGCCGCGCGCATCAAGCAGCAATTGCTGTTGGCCGGCTGCGGCAGCTTTATGCCGATATCGCAGGCTTGCTGGATGATGCGGAAGCGGGTGCCGCCGTCCTCGTTCGGCTCGATCCGGAAGATGACGTGGCTCTCGCGAAACGGCGGCTCTGAATCGCGAAGCCGGTAGCGCACCTCTTCGCCCGGGATCGATGATTCCGGCTCGGCGCCCGCAAGGTCGCAATCCGGCAGCCAGCGCTCGCGCAAGGCCGGAATGGTCACGGCGCGCCAGACCTTTGCCGGCGGCGCATCGAAATCATATTCAAGTACCAGGGCTTCGTCGGGACGATCAGGCTTCGCGGCGTCGCTCATTGATCCCAGTCCTTATTGATCCATGTCCTTGAGGAGATCGGCGAGTGCTTCCATGCGCTTCGGCCAGTAGGCACGGTAGCGCGCAAGCCAGGCCCCGATGGCCACGATTCCTTCGGGATCGACTTCGTAATTCACGAAGCGGCCCTGCCGCTGTTCGCGCACGAGGCCTGCCGCACGCAGCACCGAAAGATGCTGCGACATCGCCGGCTGGCTGATCTCCAAACCGTCGCGCAAAGCGCTGGCATTCAGGCTTCCGCCAGCGAGCTTCTCAAAGACCTTTCGGCGCGTCGGGTCAGCCAGCGCCTTGAAGATGTCGGCTTCGATCATGCCAACACATAAGCATGTACTTATGTGTCGCGCAAGCCCCGATTACTGAAGCGCTTCCCCGTGCTGCGAAATGTCCAGTCCCTCCAGCTCGTGCTCACGGGATACGCGCAAGGGCACGAACAGGGCGACCAGCTTCAGCAGAACGAAGCTCACGCCGGCGGCCCAGACGAAGGTGACGGCGACCCCGTAGAGCTGGATCAGCAATTGCTGCGGATGGCCCTCGACCAGGCCGGCGGTGCCGCCGATCGCGCTGGTCGCGAACACGCCGGCCAGCAGCGTGCCGGTCAGGCCGCCGATGCCGTGGACGCCGAATACGTCGAGAGAGTCGTCATAGTTGAAGCGGTGCTTGAGCCAGGTGCAGGCCCAGTAGCAGACCGCGCCGGCGACGATGCCGATGACGATGCCATGCCAGGGCGCGACGAAGCCCGAGGCCGGTGTGATCGTGCCGAGCCCGGCGACAGCGCCGGAGATCATGCCGAGCACCGAAGGCTTGCGCCGGGTCGACCATTCGATCGCGCCCCAGGTCAGCGCGCCGGAGCAGGCCGCAAGATGCGTCGCGATGATCGCCAGCACCGCGCGCGAATTGGCCGCGCCCGCCGAGCCGCCGTTGAAGCCGAACCAGCCGACCCACAATAGGCCGGTGCCCATCACCGCGAGCGACAGATCAAACGGCGACAGATTTTCGGTGCCGTAGCCGTGGCGGCGGCCCATCACCTTGGCGGCGACGAGGCCGGCGGTGCCGGCCGACAGATGCACGACGAGGCCGCCGGCGAAATCCAGCACGCCCATGCTGGCGAGGAAGCCGCCGCCCCACACCCAATGCGCCAACGGAATGTAGACGAAGATGAACCAGGCGACCGAGAACACCAGATAGGCGGAGAATCGCATCCGGTCGGCGACCGAGCCCGCGACCAGCGCCACCGTGATGATGGCAAAGGTCATCTGGTACAGCATGAACAGCGCTTCCGGGATCGTCTTCGCCGCCGGATTGACGCTGTCCATCGTCATCCCCGCGAGGAACCAGCGGTCGAGCGTGCCGATCCACGGCCCGTCGCCGACGAAGCAGAGCGAATAGCCGAACGCCACCCAGAGGATCGAGATCATCGTCACCGCGGCGAGGCTCTGCGCCATGGTGGCGAGCACGTTCTTCTTGCGCACCATGCCGGAATAGAACAGCGCCAGGCCGGGGATCGTCATCATCAGCACCAGCGCGGTGGCGACGATCATCCAGGCGGTGTCGGCGGTGTTGATCTCGGAGCCCGCGGCCTGCGCAGGCGCGGCAATGATCGACATAAATCCGGCCGGCGCAGCCACAACGGCCGCGCGGCGCAACAATCCCGCCATGTCATTTCCCCCAAGCATAGTGATTGCGTCGCACGCTGTGGCGTCGTTGCCCGGTGCGATCGAAGAAGTTTTCTTAAAGCGCGTCGCTGTCGGTTTCGCCGGTGCGGATGCGCAGCGCGTGGTCGATCGGCGTGACGAAGATCTTGCCGTCGCCGATCTGGCCGGTGCGCGCCGTCGCGGTGATCACGGCGACCGCCTTGTCGGCGACGTCGGAGGCGACCGCGATCTCGATCCGCAGCTTTGGCAGGAAGTTCACGACATACTCCGCGCCGCGATAGATCTCGGTATGACCCTTCTGGCGGCCGTAGCCTTTCACCTCGGTCACGGTCATGCCGTGGACACCGATCGCGGTCAGCGCCTGGCGGACTTCATCGAGCTTGAAGGGTTTGATGATCGCGACGACGAGTTTCATGGTCAGGCCTATTCCCCGGGGATGCGCCGCGCCGTATGTCCCCGGCGCCGCGTCAATCTGGCATCTTTCCGGGCAAATGGCATAAAAAACTTGCAGACTGAAGCGGAAAAACGTTTGGCCATGTGAACCGCCGCCTCTGTACAGGGCATCCGTTCATCCTTCACAATGCGTTTTTGGCATGGATGCGGTGAACCGAAGCGTCCCGGCCGGTACAAAGTATGTTTGAGGGGGACGCTTTATGGCGAGTTGGTTCTACGCATCCGAGGGCAAGCAGCAGGGGCCCTATCCGGAAGGGCAATTCCGCGACCTGGTCGCGCAGGGAATTGTGCGCCCGGATACGCTGGTGTGGTCCGAGGGCATGGCCGGCTGGCAGAAGGCCGCCGAAATCCCCGGCCTGATCGGCGGCGGCGGTGCGCCCCCGATGATGCCGGCCGGCGGACCGCCGATGATGGGTGGCGGTGGTTACGCTGGCGCCGGCTACGCTGGTGGCGGCGGCGCCAGCGGAGGAGCGCTGGCGGTCGATTTCGGCATCCTCGAGTTCACCTGGCGCAGCATCGTGATGCTGATCGGCATGTGCTTCATCATCCCGATCCCGTGGGTGTTCGTCTGGTACACGAAATGGATCGTGTCCTGCGTGAAGGTGCCCGGGCGGCCCAATCTCAGCTTCACCGGCAATGCGATGACGCTGGTGCCCTGGTTCTTCGGATTCATCGTTCTGGCGATCGTGATCGGCTTCATCGGCAGTGCGCTGCTGAGCAATCTGCTGTTCATCGCGCAGATCGTGCTCTACTGGCTGCTGATCAAATGGATGGTCGCAAACCTCGCCTCCAACGAGCAGCCGCTCGGTCTCAGCTTCACCGGCTCGGTCTGGGCCTATATCGGCTGGAACCTGCTGTTCGCGATCTCCGTCATCACCATCATCGGCTGGGCCTGGGTCGCCGCGGCTCAGATGCGCTGGTTCTGCCGCAGCATCGAAGGTACGCGCCGTGAGATCGTCTTCAAGGGCAGCGGTCTCGGGATTCTCTGGCGCGGCATCGTCGCCGCGATCCTGTCCAGCTTGATCATCCCGATTCCGTGGGTGTATCGCTGGATCATGAACTGGTTCGCGTCGCAGACCGAGCTCGCTCCGCGCGGGTCGCTCGGAGCTTGATCGCAAATCCCGGGCGCGATGAACTCGCGCCTGGGTTCTAGGCCTTCCGCTCGCGCACCGAGCCTTCCTGCGCGACGGAGGCCACCAGCGTGCCGTCGGGCTTGAAGATCGAGCCGCGGGTCAAGCCGCGGCCGCCTCGTGCGTTCGGCGAATCCTGCGCGTAGAGCAGCCATTCGTCGGCGCGGAACGGGCGATGAAACCACATCGCGTGGTCGAGGCTTGCCGGCATCATGCGCTTGTCGAACAGCGTGCGGCCGTAGCGCGCCATGATCGCGTCGAGCAGCGAAAAATCCGAGGCGTAGGCGAGCGCGCACATGTGCAGCGCCGGATCGTCGGGCAACTTCGCCGCGGTCCTGATCCAGACGTGAATACGGCCGTCGTCGATCTTCTCGCCGAAATAACGGCTGAGCTCGACCGGGCGCAGTTCGATCGGACGATCGGACTCGTAGTAGCGGCGGATGAATTCCGGCATCTCCTTGAACATCGGCTGCTTCGCCACCTCCTCCGCCGTGAGCTTCTCCGGCGGCGGCACGTCGGGCATCTTGTCCTGATGATCGAACGCGCTCTCCTCGTCGTTGTGGAACGACACCATGATCGAGAAGATCGCGTTGCCGTGCTGGATCGCGGTGACGCGGCGGGTCGAATAGCTCTTGCCGTCGCGCAGGCGCTCGACCTGGTAGATGATCGGGATCTGCGGATCGCCCGGCAGGATGAAATAGCAATGCAGCGAATGCGGCAGCCGGCCCTCGACCGTGCGGCAGGCCGCAACCATCGCCTGCCCGATCACCTGACCGCCGAACACCCGCTGCCAGCCCGTCTTCGGGCTGTTGCCGCGGAACAGGTTCACCTCGAGCTGCTCGAGGTCGAGGATCGAGATCAGGTCGATCAAGCTTTTGGACATGGATTGAACTTTCTTGCCGTCGTTCCGGACCTTGCTCCCGCGAGGCGCCCCGGAATGACACATTGGGGCCGTTCCGCCCTTGTTTCACCGCACTGTTTCGCCCAGCTCAAGTCTGCTAGCAAGACCAAGAGTTAGCCGGGATTTTGGTATGTCAGTACAGGGTAGCATTGTCATTGGTGGCGGCGCGTTTGCCGGCCTCGCGCTGGCCCTGGCGTTGCGCCAGGGGCTCGGGCCCGAGATTCCCGTCATCGTCGCCGACCCCGCGCTCGCGACCCGTCCGAGCCGCGACCCGCGCGCGACCGCGATCGTGGCCGCCTGCCGCCGCCTGTTCGAGGCAATCGGCGCCTGGGATGACGTCAGGGGCGAGGCGCAGCCGATCCTCGACATGGTCGTCACCGATTCAAAGCTGGAAGACGCCACCCGTCCGGTTTTTCTGAACTTTGCCGGCGATGTCGCGCCGGGCGAGCCCTTTGCGCATATGGTCGAGAACCGCCGCCTGATCGACGCGCTGGTGGTGCGGGCCGAGGCCGAGGGCATCGATCTGCGCGCCACGACGGTCGCGTCCTATGACGCGCGCCCGGAAGGCGTCGACGTGACGCTCGGCGACGGCAGCGTGATTGCGGCAAGCCTGCTGATCGCCGCCGATGGCGCGCGGTCGAAACTGCGCGAGCGCGCCGGCATCGTCACCCATGGCTGGGAGTACGATCAGTCCGGCATCGTCGTCACCGTCGGCCATGAGCGCGATCACGACGGCCGCGCCGAGGAACACTTCCTGCCCGCGGGTCCCTTCGCGATCCTGCCGCTGTCGGGAAAACGATCCTCGCTGGTGTGGACCGAGCGCCGCAGCGAGGCCGCGCGCATCATCGCCTTGAGCGACGAGGAGTTCCACGGCGAGCTCGAGCGCCGGTTCGGCCTGCATCTCGGCGAGGTCAAGGCGCTCGACAAGCCGCGCGCGTTCCCGCTGTCCTATTTCGTGGCGCGTTCCTTCATCGCCGAGCGTCTCGCGCTGGTCGGTGATTCCGCGCATGTCATCCACCCGATCGCGGGCCAGGGCCTCAACATGGGGCTGAAGGATGTCGCAGCACTGGCCGAGGTCGTGGTCGATGCCGCGCGGCTCGGCATGGATCTCGGCGGGGTCGACGTGCTCGAACGTTACCAGCGCTGGCGCCGCTTCGACACCATGGCGATGGGCGTTGCCACGAACTCGCTGAACTTCCTGTTTTCCAACCAGTCGACGCTGCTGCGCACGGTGCGCGACATCGGCCTCGGCCTCGTCGACCGCGCTCCGCCGCTGAAGAACCTCTTCATCCGCCAGGCCGCCGGCTTGACCGGTGAGATCCCGCGGTTGCTGAAGGGTGAGGCGCTGTAAGCGAGGATTTGCGCCGCAATGTCGTAGCCGGGATGGAGCGAAGCGTAATCCGGGACTGCTGCGTCGGCTTGGAGACTCCCGGATTGCGCTGCGCTCCATCCGGGCTACAAGATCCTCAATCGATCTTCCGCGCCTCTTCCGGCAGCATGATCGGGATGCCGTCGCGGATCGGGTAGGCGAGCTTGGCGCTGCGCGAGATCAGCTCCTGCTTTGCGGAATCGAACTCCAGCGGACCCTTGGTCAGCGGGCAGACCAGGATCTCCAGCAATTTGGGATCGACGCTGGTTTCGGGGCGTTCGGTGGGCGCGTTCATTGGGGTCTCCGAAGATCGCTTGCCTCTAGCACAGAAAATCGCGGTCGCCCATTGCGACACCAGAGCGTTTTCGAGCGAAGTGGGTACCGGTTCGCATAAAGAAAACGCGTCAAAATAAGAACTTAGGCAGAGACGATCCGCATGATCTCGTCGAGCAGGCCCTGGAGCCGCGCCGCCGGCACCGGCGTGCCCGACAAGGCAAAGCCCAGGAATGTCCAGTACAGGATCTGCGCGCGCGCCTGTGCCTTCGCCGGCTCGAGCCCCCGCATCGCAAGCAGCGTCTCGATATAGTCGATCCTGCGGCGGTCGATCGCGCGGACCGCGCCTTGCGCGGCCGCATCGAACGCCGCCCAGCTGCGCACGGCGCGCTCCAGGTCGAGCCGGGCGCCAAAGGATCTCCGCAGCAGCGCCTTCAGCGGCTCGTCGCCGGCAGCCTCGACGTCGGCGATGATCTGTTCGGCCGCGATCTCGCGCCAGCGCTTCAGGACTTCGGCGTGGAACGCGCCGAGATCGGCAAAATGCCAATAGAAGCTGCCGCGCGAGACGCCCATGGCTTTCGCCAGCGGATCGGCCTTCAGGGCCGTGAAGCCGTTTTTGGCGAGCGCCTTCAGGCCTTCCTTGATCCAGTCGTCGGCGGAGAGCTGCTCGGCCATGTCAGTTCCCGAAAGTTCGACCATACACTAGTGTATTGACAGGCGGAGGGCCAGCGCCTATCTCACCATACACACATGTATGGAGGCCTCGATGCGTGATCTCTTGCTCCAGTGCTCCGGCGTCCTGACCATTGTCGTGGCCCTCATTCACGGCCTCCTCGGCGAGACCAAGGTCTTTCCGCGCGCGACCATCGAGCCGGAACGGCTGCGCACCCTGATCCGCCTGGTCTGGCAGGCCTCGACAGTCGCCTGGATCGGCGGCGGCGTGCTTCTGATCGCGGCACCGTGGATGGGCTCGGAGACGGCGCGTCACTGGATCGTCGCGACCCTGGCCTGTGTGTTCGGCCTCTCCGCTTGCGCCAACGCCTGGGCCACGCGCGGACGCCATTTCGGCTGGATGATGCTGAGCGCGGTCGTCGTGCTGGCGGTCGCCGGCTATTAGAGCGTTTTCGAGCGAAGTGGATACCGGTTCGCGTCGAGAAAACGCGTCAAAACGAAAACCTAGAGCCCCGTTCCGATTTCATCGGAACGGGAACGGCTCTAGGTGCGGCGCATCGGAATTGCTCGCCATCGAACCTGTGAGGCGTAAGGCCGCAGCGACCGTCCAAATGCACGCTGCACGCGGAGAGCACTGATGTTTTTCGGACCGTTAGAATAACTCTAAAGCTGTCAGGCCCCGAACCGGATTGACTTCATCATCGCCTTTGCTTCCCTCGCTCCCGCTTCGCGCCACGCGCGCACACGACAGAGGAGGAGACGTTCGTGAAGGTCATTCGTGTTGTTGCAATTGCACTGACGGTCGGCATGGGTATGAGCTCGGCGGCCATGGCCGACGGGTTCAAGGATTGCACCAAGCTCGACAAGGCGTCGTGGAAGCCGGCCGCCGAAGCCGAAGCCAAGGCCAAGGCGCTGGGTTACGAAGTGCGGCGCTCCAAGATCGAAGGCTCGTGCTATGAGGTCTACGGCGTCAAGGAAGGCAAGCTCTACGAGCTGTTCTACAGCCCGGAAGACCTTAGCCTGAAGAAGACGGTTGCCAAGTAAGGATTCAAGCAAGGGCTTGAACAAGGCTTGAGGATAGTCACGGCTTGATCGACGAAGCGGTGCCAGAAACGCGCGGGGTGTCTGACGGGACCCCCGCGGATCGAACGGCTTCGCGGACGGTCGCAGTCTGGGACCTCCCGCTACGCCTCTGGCACTGGGCCCTCGCGGTCAGCATCTTGGCCGCGTGGTTCACGCCCACCGTCTACGATACCCTTCACCGCATCGTCGGCTATACGGTGCTCGGGCTTCTCGCCTTCCGCCTGGTCTGGGGTTTTCGGGGAAGCCGCTATTCGCGCTTCCGCATGGTCGGCGTCCGGCTTCGGGCCGCGCCACACTATCTCTGGAATCTACGCCGCGGCATGACCGGCCGCTATATCGGCCTCAATCCAGCCGGCACCTTGATGCTGGTGGCGCTGCTGCTGGCGATCGCCGTCTCGGCCATCACGGGGGCCATGTCGGTGACCGTCACCTTCTTCGGCCTGTGGTGGGTCGAGGACACCCACGCGATAGCATCCGACGCCGTCATCGTGCTGGCCGTGGTACACGTGCTGGGCGTCGTGCTGATGGGGCTTCTCCAGCGCGAGAACCTGATCCGCGCGATGTTCACCGGACGCAAGCGCATCCGGCATCACAACTGAGATCACTGCAACGGCGGATCGCCGCTGGTGCGCTTCTTGGCGAGATCCATCTCGGTCACCGCGATCAGGATTTCGGCGCGCGTCTTCAAATCCGGCGCCTCCAGCATGGCCTGCTTTTCGGCGGGGCCATAGGGCGACATCATCGCCAGCGCGTTGACGAGCGCCTCGTTGGGCGCGCTCTCGACGCCTTCCCAGTCGACCTTGAGATTGTTGGCCTTCAAGAAGTCCGCCAGCACGGTCAGAAGCGCCTCGCGATCGACCTCGTCCTCGCCCATGCGCGCGGTGAAGTCGTCGACGAAGGTGAAGAAGTCCACCTTGCACTGGCGGTAGGCGGTCAGCACTTCGAGCTCCTTGACCACCTTGAAGCGCGAGACGCCGGTGAGCTCGAGGATGTAGCGGCCGTCGCCGGATTCGGCGAGCTGGGTGATGCGGCCGACGCAGCCGACGCGGAACAGCGCCGGCCTGTCGGAATTCTTCGGCGAGTGTGCGACGTCGGGCTGGATCATGCCGATCAGGCGATGGCCGTCGCGCAAGGAATCGTCGACCATCGAAAGGTAGCGCGGCTCGAAGATGTTGAGCGGCATCTGGCCGCGCGGCAGCAAAAGCGCACCCGGCAGCGGAAATACCGGAATGATCTCCGGCAGGTCGGCGGGGCCGCGATATTCGATGTTGATCGGCATCTGGTCCCCCCTGATCTCGTTAGAGCATGATCCGGAGGACCGCGTCAGCGCAAAGTGTGAAGCGGTTTTCCGACAAGATCATGCTCCAACAATAACCCTTACGAAAACAGGATCGTCGACAAGCGCTTTCGTCCCTCGACGGTAGCATCATCCGTGCCACCCCAGGCCTCGAAGAATTGCACGAGCTGCTTGCGGGCGCCGTCGTCGTTCCACTTGCGGTCGCGCTTGATGATCGCCAGCAACTGCTCGGTCGCCGCCGCCCGGTTGCCCTGCGCATTCAGCGCGGTCGCAAGGTCGAAGCGAGCCTGATGATCGAGCGGGTTTGCGGCGACTTTCTGTTCCAGCTCGGCCACCGGCCCCAGCTGCTCCGCCTGCTCGGCGAGATCGATCGCGGTCTGCACGGCCTTCACGGCGGGGTCGTTGCGCTTGGATTCCGGCACCATGGCCAGCGTCTGCTTGGCCTTCTCCATCGCGCCGGAGACGGCGTAGCATTTCGCGAGTCCGGCAAGGGCCGCGATGTTGGTCGAATCGTGCTGCAGCACTTCGGCATAGATCTGCGCCGCGGCGGCGGCGTCTCCCTCGGCGAGCACCGCTTCGGCCTCTTGCAGGATCTCGGCGATATTGGGCTCGCCCGGCGCCGTCACGCCCTTGGTCACCTTTTCGATGAAGGCGTTGACCTGGCTCTCCGGCACGGCGCCCATGAAGCCGTCGGCCGGCTGGCCGTTGACGAAGGCGATCACGGCCGGGATCGACTGGATGCCCATCTGGCCCGGGATCGCCGGATGCTGGTCGATGTTCATCTTGACCAGCTTGACCTTGCCCTTGGCTGCCTTGACCGCCTTTTCCAGCACGGGCGTGAGCTGCTTGCAGGGGCCGCACCACTCCGCCCAGAAGTCGATCAGCACCGGCTGGCGCTTCGATTCCTCGATGACGTCCTTCACGAAGGTCTGGGTGGTGGTGTCCTTGATCAGATCGGCCGCAGCCGGGCCCGCCGCTCCGTTACCTTGGTCGATGATCGTCACGGGATCCCCTCGTCTGATGTCTGGAATGGCGGGTCTTTAGCACGTCGCCAATTCATATGCTTCGCTGTCGGCCCTAAAATTGGGCCGGGGCGGCCGAATTTCAATCCATGACGGCCGATTCGGCAGTTCGAAGGCGATTTTGGCCGATTTGGTCGGGTTCGGGGTCCATATGGGGCCTTCGAAACCGAATCTATGCTGCCGGTAGCTGTTGCATTCGCCGCCCGCTTTTGGCATACGACAGCCGTTGCCGGCGCGTCGTGCGGCCGACACAGGATGCGGGTGTAGCTCAGTGGTAGAGCACGACCTTGCCAAGGTCGGGGTCGAGGGTTCGAGCCCCTTCGCCCGCTCCAATTTTTCCCAAAGCATCCAGCCAAACCGGGTCAGGCCGTGGTTTTCCACGCCGCTGGCGGCTGTATTGGGTCCCAAATGACAATTCTGGTCACAGGCAGCGCGGGCCATCTCGGGGAGGCCGTTCTCCGTATGCTCCGGGGGCGCGGTTCTCCCGTACGCGGGCTTGATCTGAAGCCATCGCCCCTCACCGATGCCGTCGGCTCGATCGTCGACCCGGACTTCGCGCGGCGGCAGATGGAGGACGTCACCGCCGTCATCCACACCGCGACGCTGCACAAGCCGCATGTGGCAACCCACGGCAAGCAAGATTTCGTCGACACCAACGTCACCGGCACGCTCAATCTGCTCGAGGCAGCCGTAGCCGCTGGCGTGCGCAGCTTCGTCTTCACCAGCACCACCAGCGCATTCGGCTCCCAGCTTCGACCCGAGGCCGGACAGGCCGCGGTGTGGGTCACCGAGGATCTGGCGCCGGTGCCGAAGAACATCTACGGCACGACCAAGCTGATGGCTGAGACTCTGTGCGAGCTGTTCTTTCGTGAGCGCGGGTTACCGGTCGTCGTCTTGCGGACCTCGCGCTTCTTTCCGGAGGACGATGACGATCCCGCGATGCGCTCGGCTTACCCGCTGGACAACGCACAGGCCAACGAGCTGCTCTATAGACGGCTGGATATAGCGGACGCGGTGAGCGCCCATCTGCTCGCCGTCGAGCGTGCGCCGAAGATCGGCTTTGCCCGTTACATCATCTCCGCCACCAGCCCGTTCGAGCCCCGTCATCTCGCGGCGCTCGCGCGCGACGCGGCCGGTGTCGTGCGCGAGCTCTACACGGACTGCGCGCAGCTCTATGCGGCGCGCGGATGGCGGCTATTCCCCGAGATCGACCGCGTCTATGTCAACGACCGCGCGCGGCGCGAGCTAGGCTGGCGGCCCGAATTCGACTTCGCGCATGTCCTGAACAGCCTGCGCGCGGGCACGGATTTTCGCAGCATGCTGGCCCGCGAGATCGGGTCGAAAGGCTATCACGACACGGTATTCGACGACGGACCCTATCCCGTCGCCTCGTAATCGCCGTCTTTGCCGTTTTGCTCGACGCAACAAGTGTCTGCCCGGCGTCGCCGGGAGCAGACCGGGGTGAGCCGTTCTACTGTTCATGGGGTTGTTTTCGCAATTTTGTACGCCCCTCCTGCTGCCTGCAAATCAGCCACGCGCCATTTTGATTCCGCGTTGCAGCGAGACCGTTATCGTCGCCGTGCAAATCTTCGTGGCATTCAGTCTCAATTTCCATTGAGTCTGACTGCAGTGCTCCCGACGCGCTTCTCACCGTCCGCAGATGTGCTAACCTTTTTGCATCTGTCGTCCTGACAGAGTCCGAACTTCGCCTCTCGACTAGCAAAACAAAATAACGTGCAGCCCTGACGGCTGCCTTAGGGGAGTGACGCGATGAAATTCCATCAAACCGTCTTTCAATCCGTCCTGGCGCTTGCAGCGGTTGCCCTTCTCGCGGGGACAAGTGCAGTCAGCGCGCAACAGCAGGACAAGAACCGCCAGCTGAAGAAATACGAATCCGGCACCAAGGAGTTCTGGACCCATCCGCCGGATGACTGGTTCCTCGGCGACGAGACCGAGGCGCAGAAGGGCCTCGCGCCGCCGTCGGGCCCGCCGACCGGCGCGTCGGAGGCTGAGCTCGCCGCGATGATGAAGAAGATCAAGCTGCCGGCCGGCTTCAAGATCGAAGTCTACGCGCCCGGCGTTCTCGCGGCACGGCAGATGGCCTGGGGTGACAAGGGCACGCTGTTCGTCGGCTCGTTCGGCCTCGGCAACGTCTATGCCATCAAGGACAACAACGGAAAGAAAGAGGTCAAGACCATCCTGAAGGGGCTGAACATGCCCACCGGTCTCGCCTTCAAGGATGGCGCGCTCTACGTCATCGCGGTCGACAAGCTGATCCGTTACGACAACGCCGAAGCCAATCTCGACAAGCTCGGCGACGGCAAGGTCGTCTATGACGACATGCCCTCCTATGCCGCGCATGGCTGGAAGTATATCGCGGTCGACAAGGAAGGCTGGTTCTACCTGCCGTTCGGACCGCCCTTCAACGTCGGCGTGCCCCCGACCAGCGTCTCGCAGATCCGGCGCGTCGATCCCAAGACCGGCAACGCCGAAATCTATGCGCTCGGCGTTCGCAACTCGGTCGGCGGCGACGTCGATCCGCGTACCGGCAAGTACTGGTTCACCGAGAACGCGCGCGACTGGATCAGCGACGATCTGCCCTCAGACAAGCTGAACATGATCTCGAAGATCGGCGAGCATTTCGGCTATCCCTACTGCCACCAGGGTGACCTGCTGGATACGAAGTTCGCGATGGGTCACAAGTGCTCCGAGTTCACGCCGCCCGTGCTGAATCTCGGTGCCCACGTCGCTCCGCTCGGCATGAAGTTCTATACCGGCGATCAATTCCCCGCCGAGTACAAGAACAACATCCTGATCGCCGAGCACGGCTCCTGGAATCGCCACAAGTACCAGGGTGGCAATATCACGCGCGTGATCGTCGGCCCCGACGGCAAGAACGCCAAGAAGGAGGTGTTCGCCTCCGGCTGGATCGAGGGCGACCAGGGCTATCTCGGCCGTCCCAACGACATCATCCTCGCCAAGGACGGCTCGATCCTCGTCGCCGACGACTGGGCCGGCGCGATCTATCGCATCAGCTACAGCAAGAAGTAGCGTAAGAGGACACGAGGCTGCGACCGGATGACGGCCGCAGCCTCTTTTGTTTGTGACAGGCTCGCAGCGGAACGCGTTCGTCGTGCCCGGACTTGATCCGGGCATCCATCAAAACGAGAAACCTCTTTGCAAACGGGATGGATTGCCGGGCCTACGCCAAGCAGGCGGGTCAAGCCCGGCAATGACAGTCGGAGAAATCAGCCATGCGAGCCGTTCGGTTTGGAATTCTGTCTGTGACGCTATCGCTCGCAGCACTTGCAATCGTCCGAGCTCAAGCCTCCGATAATGCCGCGATCCAGGAGAAGGCCGCCGTCTGCTCCGGCTGTCACGGCGAGAACGGCATCTCGCAGACGGAGAACATCCCCTCGCTGGCCGGCCAGCCCGATCAATTCATCCAGTGGCAGCTCGTGTTTTTCCGCGCCGGCTCGCGCAAGAACGACCAGATGCAGCCGATCGTCGAGGAGATCACCAACGAGGACATCCGCAATTTCGGCGCCTATTTCGCGCAGATGACGCCGCCGAAGGCAGCGGAAGACGGGGATCCGGACCTGTCGAAGAAGGGCGCGCAAGTTGCCGTCGGCCGCCGCTGCGCCTCGTGTCACACGGATAGCTTCGCCGGCACCAAGGCGGTTGCGCGGCTCGCAGGCCAGCGCGAGGAATATCTGGTCAAGGCGCTGCACGATTACAAGGCGGGCCAGCGCGTCGGCGGCGGCGTCGCCGCGATGGCGGATGTCGCCTATCACATGAGCGATGAGGAAATCACCGCCGTCTCGCACTATCTCGCGTATTTCAAATAGCGCTGAGCTACCCCGCCCGCTGCTTCTCGTACGCCTTCAGATGCGTATACGCGACGCGCAGCTTCGGCACCGGCACCTTGGCTGCATCGGCGCGCGCGATGAGGTCGCCGATGACGTGATCGGCCTCGACCGGCAGGCCCGCCTTGATGTCGCGGAACATGGATGCCGTCATCGGCGATCCCTCGGTGGTGAGGTTGCCCTTCACGCGCTCGAAGAACGGGCCGCCCGGCGTGTAGCCCGACGCGGTGGCGATCGCGCTGGTCTCGTCCAGCATGCCGAGCAAAAAGTCCCTGCCGCCGGGGGCCGCGAGGATGTTGCCGACGGAGGTTCGCATCAGGCTGGTGCTTGCGGCGAGCGAAGACAGGAACACCCATTTCTCCCACATGTCCTGCATGATGTTCTGGCTGGCGGCGGCGCCATTGATGCCGCTCTTGAAGGCCTCGTCGATCGCCTTGACCCGGTCCGAGAGCTTGCCGTCGCGCTCGCCGTAACTGAGCGACTGCATCGGCTGGAGCTGCACCACTTCGCGCTTCTCGTTCAAGGTTGCCGCGATGGCACAGAGGCCGCCGAGCACGCGCTCCTTGCCGAATTTTTCGTCGAGCGTGTCGAGATGCTTCATGCCGTTGAGCATGGGAATGATCGCGGTATCAGGCCCGACAGCGGCCGCGAACGACTTGATGGCGTCGTCGAGGTCGAACGCCTTGCAGCTCAACAGCACGACGTCGAATTTATCCTTGAGCGCGTCGGCCTGAACGGTCGGCGGATTCTTCAAGGTCACGTCGCCGTTCGGGCTCTTGATGACGAGGCCGGCGCTCGCGAGCTCGCCGGCGCGCCGCGGCCGGACCAGGAAGGTCACGTCGCGGCCGGCCTGCAACAGCCTGCCACCAAAATAGCCGCCGATGGCGCCGGCACCGACCACGAGGATACGCATGGGATTGTCCTTATTGTTGCTATTGGCGGTCTATCTATAGTCGTCATTGCGAGCGAAGCGAAGCAATCCAGAATGCTACCGCGATCACATTCTGTCGCCGGAGAACGAACGGACTACGTCTCCAGCACCATCTCCTCGACCTCGCGCAGCTGCTCCTTGCCGAAGAACATCTCGTTACCGACGAAGAAGGTCGGCGAGCCGAACGCACCGCGGGCAACAGCGTCCTCGGTGTTCTTGATCAGCTTGCCCTTGACCTCGGGCTCCCCGGCGCGCGCGAACAGTTTTTGGGCATCGAGGCCGGAGGATGCTAGCGCCTTCGCTGCGACTTCCGGGTCGTCCATCTTCTTCGGCTCGCGCCACATGTGGTGGAAGGCGGCCTCGACATATCTTTCGAACACGCCCTCGGCCTGTGCCGCGATCGCGGTCCGCATCAGGTTCAGCGTGTTGACCGGGAAGAAGGGATTCATGACGTAGGGCTGGACCTTGAAGCGCTTGACGAAGCGCTCGGTCTCGATCGCCTGGAATTCGCGCTTGTTCTTGATGCCGGCGAGCGTCTCGGCCGGCGACTTGTTGTTGGTCGACTTGAAGATGCCGCCGAGCAGGATCGGCACGTACTCGAATTTGACGCCGATGCGCTGCTCGATTGCCGGGATCGCGAGATGGCTGAGATAGGCGTTCGGGCTGCCGAAATCGAACAGGAATTGCGGGGCTGTGCGGGTCAAAATCGTTCTCCCTGACCTGGCCTTTGATCTGGCTTTTCATCCATTGTGGCGCAGCGCGCGCCACCGGTCCACCGTTTAATGATGGTCATAATATCTTGATGTTCCGGTCAGATCAGACGCCGGATCGCGCGCCTGCGCCACACCGTGAGGTAATAGCCCATCTGCAAAACGAACATGGCGCAGAACACGATCGGATAGGCGGCCCACGCGCCCTCCAGGCCGATCGTACGGCTCAGGATCACAGCGGCCGGCAGCTCGATCGCGAGGATGGCGAAGATCGACAGCAGCATTGGCGTCAAGGCGACGCCGGCCGCGCGCATGGCTCCGGAAAACACGGTGGCCAAGCCGAACGGCACCGAACTCCACAGCGCGATGTGAAGCAGTCCCCCGGCGAGGTCGAGCACGGCACTGTCGGTGATGAAGAGGCCGAGCACGGCCCGCGGCGCCAGATAGATCAGCCCCACCAGCCCGCCGGTCAGGACGATGTTGAACATGAGGCCGGCGCGCACGATGCCATCGAGCAGCGTCCTGTCGCCGCCGCCGATGGCCTGTGCGCCGAGGATCGAGACCGCGATCGAAATCGACATTGCCGTGAACTGCGTGTAGCCCATCACCTGGTTGACCGCGCCATAGGCGGCGGTGGCGTCCGATCCAAAGCCGTTGACGAGTCCGAGCAGCACCAGCTCGGCGATCGCCATCACCACCATGCCGACCGCGCTCGGCAACCCGATGCCGAGGATCTTTCCGAGCACGGCACGATTGAGCCGCAGATGACGCAGCAGCGCGGCATCCGGTGCCAGTGCATGCGTCGTCCGCAGCAGATAGACGGCCAGCGCGATGAGTGTCAGTGCGTTGGCAATCGCGGCCGCCCAGGCCGGACTGGTGATGCCGGCGGCAGGTATCCCGAACGCGCCGCGGATCAGCATCGGCGTCAGGATCAGCCCGATGGTGGTCGACAAGGCCAGCGCCAGCAGCGGCGTCACGGCGTCACCGACGCCGCGGATCATCGCCGTCATCAGCAGGAAGACGAAGCCGAGCGGCATGGTGAGCAGCATGATGCGCGCATAGGCACTGGCCTGGTCGAGGATGTCCGCTGGCGTCGCGAGCATCGTCATCAGTTGCCGGCTGAAGAGGCCGCCGACCAAGGCAACCGAAAGCGAGAGCAGCAGGCCGATGGCGAGCGTCGTGCCGACGACGATCCTGATCCTGCCGTGCTCACCGGCGCCGAAGGCCTGGCCGATCAGCACAGTGGCGCCGGTGCTCAGGCCCATGACGAAGGCGAACAAGAAGAACACTACCGGGAAGAACGCCGACACCGCGGCGAGCGCGTCGACGCCGATCATCTGGCCGAGATAGACGTTGCTGACGGTCCCGAACAGCGATTGCAGCGCGTTGCTCAGCACCAGCGGCGCGAGGAAGCGGAGGAATGTCGTCCAGAGCGGTTTTGGCGCGGACATGGATAGGCCTTTCATCAGGGCGTGCGAAGCCGTTGCCGCGCGATGCACGCGCGGCTTGGCCGTCGATGGGGTGAGAGAAAGTGCTGCGCCTAAGCGCGGTCGCTGTAGGCGAGCTTGACGATGTGGTCGCGGACGTCGACCGGCCAGTCGGCGATCAGTCCGGTGAAGCGCCGCCGGTCATCCGCGAACAGAGCGCGCGAAGCTTCCTCGAACTGCGGCAGATTACCCGCCATGGTCGACATGAAGTGATAGGCCGCGTCACGCGCCTGCCGCTCGCGGTCCTTGTCGCCGCTGACGCGTCTTGCCTCGTCGACGAGCTTCCGTAGCGCAACCGAGGCGCCGCCCGGTTGCGCATTGAGCCATTCCCAGTGTCGCGGGAGCAGCGTCACCTCGCGCGCGACCACGCCGAGCCTGGGCCGGCCGCGCCCGCGCGGCTCGCTCGGTGGTGCGGTCTCCTCGACCGGGGGCGGCACAAGCTTCGCCACCCGCGCCAGCACCTCGCGATCCCCGCCGCGCAGATCGAAGTCGATCGGTCGGCCCGTGCCGTCCTCGAAGATGATGATGGGCTCGTCCGGCGGTGGCGCTATCCGCTTGACGACCAGCGCGACCTCTCCTGCTGGCCCGGACGCCAGGCGGCGATGGCCCTGGAAGGCTGTGAAAGTTCGCTGCATTGAAATCATTGCCATATTGATGACGCTGGCCATTTAATACCCGGGTAATTTGCTGACGTCAATATACCCGGGTGAAATTATCCGTCTGGATGGCTCGACATTGCGTTCCCGGGCTGGCACGAACGCGCGGTCGATCGACCACGCCTAGCCTGGGGACCCCACCGATGCTGACCGTTCACCACCTCAACAATTCCCGCTCGCAGCGGGTGCTGTGGCTGCTCGAGGAGTTGGGCGTGCCCTACGAGATCGTGCGCTATCAGCGCCAGCCGGACATGCGCGCCCCGAAGGAGCTGCGCGCCATCCATCCGCTCGGCAAGTCGCCCGTCATCACCGACAACGGCAACACCATCGCCGAGTCAGGCGCGATCATCGAATATCTCATCGCCACCTACGGCAACGGCCGGCTGATACCGCCGCCGAACACGCCCGAGCGGCTGCGCTTCACCTATTGGCTGCACTATGCAGAGGGCTCGGCGATGCAGCCGCTGCTGCTCAAGCTGCTGTTCACGCTGATGCCGAAGCGCGCACCCGCGCTGCTTCGCCCGCTGGTGCGCAAGGTCTCGAACCAGGCGCTCACCGCGCTGGTCAATCCGCAGCTCAAGCAGCACATGGATTATTGGGAGGGCGAGCTCGGCAAGACCGAGTGGTTCGCCGGCACCGAGTTCACCGCCGCCGATATCCAGATGAGCTTCCCGCTCGAAGCCGCGCAGGCGCGTGGCGGGCTCGAGCTCGGCCATCCCAAGGCGATGGCGTTCCTGGAGCGCATCCACGCGCGGCCGGCGTACGCCAGAGCGCTGGAAAAGGGCGGGCCGTACCAGGTGGGGCGGTAAGTTTCCTCACCGCCCCGGCGTGACAGCGCCGGATCAATCCGCGTGAAGCACGCGCCCGCGCGTCTCCGGCAGGGCGAAGGCGGCAATGAAGAACAGCGCGTAAGCCACCACCGCGAACATCGCGATCGCATTCGCGAGCGACGTCGTCGCCGAGAGCGCGCCGACCAGGAACGGAAACAGCGCGCCGATGCCGCGGCCGAAATTGTAGCAGAAGCCCTGGCCGGAGCCGCGCAGCCGCGTCGGATAGAGCTCGGTCAGGAACGCGCCGATCCCCGAGAAATAGCCCGAGGCGAAGAAGCCCAGCGGGAAGCCGAGCACCCACAGGATCTCGTTGGTGAGCGGCAGCTGCGTGTAGAGCAGCACCACGGCCATGGCGCCGATCGAGAAGATCAGGAACAGATTGCGCCTGCCGATGCGATCCGCGAGCCAGGCCCCGACGAGATAGCCGATGAACGAGCCGATGATCAGCGTCGAGAGATAGCCGGTCGAACCGACGATCGACAGGTGCCGCTCCTTGGTCAGGAACTGCGGCACCCAGAAGGTGACGGCGTAGTAGCCGCCCTGGCAACCGGTCGCCATCAGCGAGGCCAGGATCGTGGTCTTCAGGATCGGGCCGGAGAAGATTTCCCAGAGCGCCGGACGATCGCCGCTCGCGGCCTGTTTTGCGCGGGCCTCGGCCGCGATCTCCGGCTCGGTGACGGAGCGGCGGATGTAGAACACCAGCAGCGCCGGCAGCGCGCCGATCACGAACATCCAGCGCCACGCCGTCTCCGGCGGCAAAGCCGAGAACAGGATCGCCTGCGACAGCACGGCGAGACCCCAGCCGACCGCCCAGCCCGACTGCACCGAGCCGACCGCGCGTCCGCGATATTGCGGCCGGATCGCCTCGCCCATCAGCACGGCGCCCGCCGCCCACTCGCCGCCGAAGCCGAGGCCGAGCACGGCGCGTGCGATCAGGAGCTGGTCGAAATTCTGCACGACCGCGCAGACCAGCGAGAAGAACGAGAACCAGATGATGGTGATCTGGAGCGTCCTGACACGTCCGATATGATCGGAGAGATAGCCGCCGAGCCAGCCGCCGATCGCGGAGGCCAGCAGGGTCACGGTACCGGCGAGTCCCGCCGAGGCCGCATCGACCTTCCACAGCGCGATGATGGTGCCGATCACCAGCGGATAGATCATGAAGTCCATGCCGTCCAGCGCCCAGCCTGCGGCGCAAGCCCAGAACGTCCGCCGCTCCGGCGCGTTCATGTCGCGGTAGAAGGCGAGAAGGCTGGTGTCTTCGATCTCTGCGCGCTCAATGCGCTGGGTCGGATCGGCTGTGCTCATGTGCGTTTCCCCGGCGGTCCCTTAAAGCTGCGCGGTGGTAGCACGCAGGGCAGCCCGCGCAAGCAGGCGCGCGCTGCCGTGCCATGAACGGCGCGACTACTGTCCCGCGGCTTCCGCGCCGCGGGTACGCGGATCGGGCGCGCCGAGTGGCCCGTTCGGCGTCACCATAATCGAATTGGCCGAGGTCTGTCCCATCGACTCGACGATGAGGTGATCCATCGCCTTCAGCTTCAAGAGCACATCGCCGGGAAAGCCGCCTTCGATGCGCACCTCGTCCGGCAGCCATTGGTGATGCAGCCGCGGTGCTGCCACGGCGGCGGCCACATCCATCTTGTAGTCGACCACGTTGACGATGACCTGGAGCACGGTCGAGATGATGCGGCTGCCGCCGGGCGAGCCCGTCACCAGCACCGGCTTGCCGTCCTTGAGCACGATGGTCGGGGACATCGAGGACAACGGCCGCTTGCCGGGCCCGGGCAGATTCGGCTCGAAACCGACGAGGCCGTAGGCGTTGGAAGCCCCGACCGCCGCGGTGAAATCGTCGAGCTCGTTGTTGAGCAGCACGCCGGTTCCGTCGGCAACGAGGCCGACGCCGTAGCTGAAATTCAGCGTATACGTGTTGCTGACGGCATTGCCGCCGGCATCGACGACGGAAAAGTGCGTGGTGTTGGTCCCCTCGCGCGGCGCGGGAGGGGCGGAGACGAGCTGTTTCGACGGCGTAGCGCGCTCCGTGGAGATGCCGGCGCGCAGCTTGGCGGCGTAGCCCTTTGCAGTGAGCGTCTCGATCGGTGCATTGACGAAAGCGGGATCGCCGAGATAGCGCGCACGATCCGCATAGGCGCGCTTCATGGCTTCGATCAGCAGATGCAGCGAAGCCGGCGACCCCTGTTTCAGATCGGCGAGCTGAAAGCCCTCGAGGATGTTGAGCGTCTCCACCAGCACCACGCCGCCGGAGGAAGGCAGCGGCATCGAGACGATGTCGTAACCGCGATAGGTGCCGAGCACCGGGGCACGGACCACCGCAGAATAGGATTTCAGATCGGCCGGCGTCATGATGCCGCCGGCGTCAGTCACGGCCTTGGCGAGCTTTTCCGCGACCGGCCCCTCATAGAAGCCGCGCGGCCCCTGTGCGGCGACGGCCGACAGCGTTTCGGCGAGATCGCTCTGCACCAGCCTGTCGCCTTCGCCGAGCGACGTGCCGTCGGGGCGCGAGAAGATCTTGGCCGACGAGGGCCAGCGCGCCAGCCGCCGGTGCCAACCCGGCAGCGTGTCGG
Source organism: Bradyrhizobium sp. Unk1 (assembly GCF_059512345.1). Lineage (NCBI taxonomy): Bacteria > Pseudomonadati > Pseudomonadota > Alphaproteobacteria > Hyphomicrobiales > Nitrobacteraceae > Bradyrhizobium > Bradyrhizobium sp. Unk1. The sequence goes on along the minus strand of NZ_JCAMOP010000003.1, from coordinate 88,640 downwards.
CAAGGTCGTCGGTGACGACAAAACCGTCGCGGGCGAGCGCAATCGCGGGCTCGAGCAATTGTGCAAGCGTGAACCGGCCCGAGCCATATTTTTCCAAGGCCAGCGCAAGACCTGCGACGGTGCCGGGCACGCCGATGCCGAGCGCGGAATCGCGCGACTTCGCAGCATCGGGCTTGCCGTCAGCGCCGAGGAAGATCTGCGGGGTGGTCGCAGCCGGCGCGGTCTCGCGATAATCGATCGTGATGTCCTCGTTGCGCTCGGCCGAATGGATCACCATGAATCCGCCGCCGCCGATATTGCCGGCGCGCGGATACGTCACGGCCATCGCAAAGCCGGTGGCGACCGCGGCATCGACCGCGTTGCCGCCGCGGCGCAGGATGTCGGTGCCGACTTGCGCCGATATCTTTTCCTGCGCCACCACCATGCCGTGCTCGGACGGAACGGCGTGCACCGTGTCGAGCGCGGGTGGGACATAGGCCCGCCGCGCATCCTGGGCGGTCGCAGGCGCAAGACCAAACGCCAGAATGGTAACGAAGGCGAAAAATGTCCGCCGTGTCGAATATGACGACATCATCAAGCTTCCGCCGTGGCCTTGGGGCAGTTCACACGCGTCGCTTCAATGCTATACGGTTTGCCCTCACAGAGGCAAAACTGTTCGTGATGGGGACTGGAATATGACGACGATCGCCCCGGATGCGCGCTTGGTCGGCGCGCAGCGGACCTATCCGCCGCGCGCCGCCGTCATCAGCTGGATTTTCTTCGACTGGGCCGCGCAGCCTTATTTCACACTGATCACGACCTTTATTTTCGCGCCATATTTCGCCACCAGCATTGCGCCAGATCCCGCCACCGGCCAGTCGTTGTGGGGCTTCGCGATGGCGGCCGCGGGCCTCGCGATCGCGCTGATGTCGCCGGTGCTCGGCGCCATTGCCGATGCCTCGGGCCGCAGGAAGCCGTGGATCGCGGGATTCGGCGCGCTGCTGGTGCTGGCGGCCTGCACGCTGTGGATCGGCAAGCCCGGCGATCTCGCCATCATTCCGCCGCTGCTCACGGCGGTCGCGCTCGCCAGCGTCGGTGCGGAATTCGCCACCGTCTTCAACAACGCGATGATGCCGACCCTGGTGCCGCCTGAGCGGATCGGCCGGCTCTCCGGCACCGGCTGGGCCACGGGTTACATCGGCGGCATCGTCAGCCTCGTCATCGTGCTCGGCTTCCTCGCCGCCAATCCCGAGACCGGCCGCACGTTGCTCGGCTTCAAGCCGCTGTTCGGGCTCGATCCGGTCAGCCATCAGGGCGATCGCATCGTGGGGCCGCTGACCGGGCTGTGGTTCATCATCTTCGTGACGCCATTGTTCCTGTTCACGCCGGATTATCCGGCGAAGCACCCGGTGCGCGAGGCGCTGCGCGAGGGATTGTCGGATCTCAAGCAATCGATCAAGGGTCTGCCGCAGCGGAAATCGCTCGCGGCATTTCTGCTCGCCAACATGATCTACACCGACGGTCTGGTGTCGCTGTTCGCGTTCGGCGGCATCTATGCCGCCGGCACCTTCGGCTGGCACACGATCCAGATCGGCACCTTCGGCATCATGCTCGCGATTGCCGGCGCCCTTGGCGCATGGCTTGGCGGCAAGCTCGACGATCGTCTCGGGCCGAAGCACGTCATCGCCGGCAGCCTGCTTGTTCTGTTGCTGGCGGTGGCGGCCATTCTTCTGGTCGACAAGGACAGTGTCCTGTTCGTCAAGGTCGCACCACCTCTTCCGGGCGCGCCCCTGTTCTCCAGCGCGGCCGAGCGCGCTTATCTCGTTTTGGGTTGTCTCATCGGCGCTGCCGGCGGCCCGCTTCAGGCCGCCTCGCGCACGCTGCTGATCCGTCTCGCGCCCAAGGATCGCATCGCGCAGTATTTCGGGCTGTTCGCGCTGACGGGGAAGGTAACGTCCTTCATCGGCCCGCTGCTGATCGGCATGATCACCGCGGTAACGGCGAGCCAGAAGGCCGGCATGGCCGTGCTGGTGGTGTTCTTCGTCGCGGGGCTGGGGTTGTTGATGCGGGTACGGGAGTAGTGGCGTAGCCCGGATGGAGCGAAGCGCAATCCGGGGCCGCTGTTGCTGGGACGTGAAACCCGGATTTCGCTGCGCTCCATCCGGGCTACGCTCGCGGTGAGTTAGTGCCTGAAGTGCCGCGTGCCCGTGAACACCATGGCGATGCCGTGCTCATCGGCGGCCTTGATCACCTCGTCGTCGCGCATGGAGCCGCCGGGCTGCACCACGGCGGTGGCGCCGGCCTCGATGCAGGCGAGCATGCCGTCGGCGAACGGGAAGAACGCGTCCGACGCCACCACCGAGCCCTTGGTGAGCGGCTCGGCGAGCTTGAGCTCATTCGCCGCATCCAGCGCCTTGCGCGCCGCGATCCGCGCTGAATCCACCCGGCTCATCTGGCCCGCGCCGATGCCGACGGTGGCCAGATCCTTGGCGTAGATGATGGTGTTGGACTTGACGTGCTTTGCCACGCGGAACGCGAATTTCAGATCGCGCATCTCGGCATCATCAGGCGCACGCTTGGTGACGACCTTGAAGGTCATGTCGTCGACCACGGCGTTGTCGCGGCTTTGCACGAGGAGGCCGCCGGCGACCGTCTTGGCGGTGAGGCCAGGCGCGCGCGGATCGGGCAGGCTGCCGGCGAGCAGCAGGCGCAGATTCTTGCGCGCGCCGATGATGGCGATGGCCTCCTCGCTGGCATCGGGCGCGATGATCACCTCGGTGAAGATCTTCGTGATCTCGCGCGCGGTGTCGGCGTCGAGTGCGCGGTTCATCGCGATGATGCCGCCGAACGCCGAGGTGGAATCGCAGGCCAGCGCCTTGCGATAGGCGCTGACGAGATCGGACCCTTCGGCCACGCCGCACGGATTGGCGTGCTTGACGATGACGCAGGCCGCGGTGCGCTTGGCGTCGAACTCGCCGATGCACTCATAGGCCGCATCGGTGTCGTTGATGTTGTTGTAGGAAAGCTCCTTGCCCTGGAGCTGCCGCGCGGTGGAGACGCCCGGCCGCTTGTCGGGCGTCGCATAGAACGCCGCGGTCTGGTGCGGGTTCTCGCCATAGCGCAGCGACTGGATCAGTCTGCCGCCGAAGGCGCGGAAGTCGGGCGCGTTGATTTCGAGCTGGCGGTTGAACCAGTTCGAGATCGCGGCGTCGTAAGCTCCAGTGCGCGCATAGGCCTTTGCGGCAAGCCGCCGGCGCAGCTTCAACGTCGTCGATCCGTTGTTGGCCGCGAGCTCGTCGAGCAGGGCCTTGTAGTCCTCGGCCTCGACCACGACGGCGACGTCGTCATGGTTCTTTGCCGCGGCGCGGATCATCGCGGGGCCGCCGATGTCGATGTTCTCGATGCAATCCTGGAAGCCCGCGCCTTTGTCGACGGTGGCCTCGAACGGATACAGGTTGACGACCAGGAGGTCGATCGGCGCGATGCCGTGCGCCTTCATGGCGTCCGCATGTTCCTTGTTGTCGCGGATCGCGAGCAGGCCGCCATGCACCTTCGGATGCAGCGTCTTGACGCGGCCGTCCATCATCTCGGGGAAGCCGGTGAGGTCGGAAACGTCTTTCACCTTGAGGCCGGCCGCGGCGATCGCCTTGGCGGTGCCGCCGGTCGAGACCAGCTCGACATCGTGCGCGGCAAGCGCCTTTGCGAACTCGATCAGGCCGGTCTTGTCGGAGACGGAGAGAAGAGCACGGGTAACGCGGCGGGGATGGTCAGTCATGAGCAAGATCCTCTGTCTTAAGGAGTGTCTATGCCCAGGCGCGCGGCGTCTTTGTCCCGCGCTTCCCGATGGTGCTCCATCCAAGGTCGCCAGTCGCGCGAGCGAGGGCTCGATAGCAGCTTTCGGCCGTTTTCACAACGATGAGATGGGGCCGAATCGTGCGCGTTTACAGCGGAAGTTCCGGCTCGCGCCGGGCGTTGCGGCGGGCATTGGTGACTGCCGGCGAAGCGGTGGAGCGGACGAAGCTCCAGCGGATCGAGGGCCCCTGCCGCGCATCCTGCCGGATCACGATCTGCGCGGTGCGGCGCGGGCCGTCATTGCCGGCCAGGAACACGCTGTCCTCGAGATCGACCTTGTCGTCGAGCGCCTCGAAGGTCCAGACGTCGCGGTTCGGCAGCACCAGCATGACGCCACGGGCATCCGACAGCCGGCTCGCCTTCACCGCCGGATGCAGATGGAAGCGCAACGCGAAGTCGGCGTCGGCGCCCTTGAAGCGTCCGCCCTGCGGCGGCGACAGCGTGTCCTCGCCGTCGATGCGCGCGCCGTCATTGGCGACCATCAGCACGCGGCGATGGATCGCGCCGAATTTCGCGAGATAGCCGTCGTGCGAGGTCGTGAGCAGCGTGCCGTTCTGAACGATCTCGCGATAGCTCTCGACCTCGACGGGGCCGCTGGTAACGGGCGAGCCGTGCAGGAGGCGCTTCATCGCCGACATCTCGACGAACTGGCATGAGGACGTCTCGTGATAGGTCAGCGTCGAATGCGCCGCGGTGCCGCGTGCGAACGGCCGCCAATTGTCGCGGCCCGTGGTCGGCATGCCGCAATTGGTGACGATGCGGCTGATGCCGGAAGACAATTCGAACGACAGGCAGCCGGCATGGGCGTCGTGGCTGACGCCGGCCGGCGGCGGCGGGCCGGTGTCGATGATCAGCGTGGTCTGGCCGGCGTCGAGGCGCTGGAAGCCAGTATGCGGCATGTTCGCCATCGGCGCGCCGTGGGTGTCGTCATAGGCGAGCAGCGTGGCGAGCAGGTCCGAGGGCGTCGCGCTCATGCCGTTGAAGAGCGCGAAATTGCCGTCGCCGTGCCGGAAGAAGCGCAGCATCGGCATCATGCGGTCGATCGCGTTGAGCAGCGCCGGCGGCGGCGCGATGTTGCGCGCGGCAAAGGTCTGCCGCAGCGGCAGCAGGTCGATCAAGATCTCGATCAGCGCGCCCGGATTGCGCGAGATGTGGCCGCCGTCGGGCAGGATCTGCCGCTGCAACTCGTCCGAGAGCTTTTTCGACGCACTGCGGATCTGCCCTGCCTGGTTGGCAAGGCACAGCGCCGCGTAGCATAGCGCGATCAGCACCTGGAGCTTCGGCACCCCGTCGGGAATGTTGACCATGGTGTAGCGCAGGAGGCGGACCTCCCGCGCCAGCGCCCGCAGATAGCGGCGGTAGAATTTGTTGTCGGTGTCGTTGAGCACCAGCGGCGCCTGCGACAGCAGCGAGATCACACGCCGCGCCAGCACGTCGGCGCGCCGTGCGACGGCGCGGCGCTTGTTGGCGGGGTTGGCGATCCAGTCCTCGACCAGCGCGCGCGCATTGGCGCGCGTCAGCGCGGTGTCGGCGGCGCGCAGATGGCGCAGCCAGCCGAAGCCGAGCAGCGCGACCTCCCAGTCTTCCGACGGCGGTTCGAGATCGAAGATCGAGCGGCCGTGGCAATTGACGATCTTGCCGGCGAAGACGAAGCGGCCGGCATAGATCTCTGCGGCGCGGGTCGCATCCGCCGTGCGCAGGTCATGCGGCGCGATGATCAGCCGGTCGGTACGGCCGGGCCAGACCCGCGACAGCGCAACGGAACCGCCGCTCGCGCGCGCGAGCATGTTCCGCGCGAAGCGGTTCATCACCAGCGTCGAGATACGTCTGCGTTGAGCGACCGACACGCCTTGCCTTGGAGGGGGAGAGGATTAACGACGAATCCTTCTTAATCCCAAAATCGGACGTCTGACACCATCTTGAAGTGTCGCGAATCAGCGCCGGCGCAAAAACCGGTGCAAAATCAGGATTTAACGAGCCGGGCTGCGTAGAAACCGTCGAGCCCGCCGAGCTTGGGATCGGCGTTAGGCAGGTGGCTGGGCAGCGTGCGCAGGTCGCCCTCTGTGGTGATGATCTCGCTGAGCCCCGAGACCTCGGAAGCGTCGACCGGCACGCGGCGCAGGCCACTCTCCACGGCCAGCAGCGCGGCAATCGCCTGCTCGCCCTCTTCGGGTTCCAGGGAACAGGTGCAGTAGACCAGCGTCCCGCCCGGCTTGAGCAGCGAGACGGATTTCTTCAGCAGCCGCCGCTGGAGCGCGGTCAGGGCGGCGACGTCGGATTCCTGCCGGAGCCACGCGACATCGGGATGGCGCCGGATCGTGCCGGTCGATGTGCAGGGCGCATCGATCAGGATGCCGTCAAAACCCTCGGCAGGGCCGGCCCATTCCACGGCGTCGGCGACGACAGTCTCGGCCTGGAGCGACAGCCGCGTCAGATTCTCGCGCAGACGTGCCACCCGGGCGGGTGAGCGGTCGATCGCCGTGACATGCGCGCCGGCGTGGGCCAGTTGCGCGGTCTTGCCGCCCGGTGCGGCGCAGAGATCGGCAACGGCCTTGCCCTTGATGTCGCCGAACAATCGCGCCGGCAGCGCGGCGGCGGCATCCTGCACCCACCATTGTCCTTCGGCAAAGCCCGGCAGCACCGTCACCGAGCCGTGCAGCAGCATCCGCACCGTGCCAGTCGGCAGCGTCTCGCCATGCAGGCGGCTCGCCCATTGCGCGGCATCCGATTTCACGGTGAGGTCGAGCGAGGGCTCGTGGCCGAGCGCCAGCGCCATATCCCTTGCGGTCGCCTCGCCGTAATGCGCGCTCCAGCGCGCGAGCAGCCAGGGCGGCAGGTCCAGCGATTGCGCGGCAACTTCATCCACCAGCGCCTTGCCCTCGCGCGCGCAGCGGCGCAGCACGGCATTGACGAGGCCGGCATAACGCGCGGCGCGCCGGTCGGATTGGACGAGGCGGACGGAGAGATCGACCGCGGCGTGATCGGGCACGTCCATCCAGAGGATCTGGGCGGCGCCGATCAGGAGTGCGCTCTGTGCGCGCGGCGCTTCGGAGGGAATGCCCTTGTCGAGCAGGCGGGACAGCACATGGCCGAGCGTGCCGAGCCGGCGCAGCACGGTCGCGACCAGGCGGCGCATCAGCGCGCGATCGCGGTCGGCGAGCGTCTTCAATCCGGGATGGGCACCGCTGCCGTCGAGTTGATCGTCAAGCGTGCGGTGCTTGTGCAGCACGCCGTCGACGATGTCGGCGGCAATCCGCCGTGCCGCGAGACCAGGCACTTCGGACGGAGGGGCGAAACGTTGAGATGGCATGCGGCTTAAGGTTCTTAGCGAGCGGCAGTTCCGCCGCAATGGGCGCATGCCTCGAGAGACCGATCTCTGGCACGCGAATATGCCAAATGTAAGAATGGCCTCTCGTGTTTACAGCCCGTCATGACTATTTCAGCAATGCGATATTGGACCTCGCACGCCCAGTGATCCTGCGCTAGGAACCATCGAGATGAGTGACCAGCCCTCCGTTCCCGATCGCAAGCTCACCCCGGCCGCCCAGCGCGCGCTGGCCGAAGCCGAAGCGCGGCGGCAGGCTGCTGCTGCCCACGCCGCGGCGGCGCCGAAGGAATTGCAGGGACCGAAGGGACCTGAGCCCACCCGCTACGGCGATTGGGAGCGCAAAGGTATCGCCTCGGACTTTTGAGGCTGTCGTTTGAGGCTGGCTTTTGAGGCTATGTTGCCGGATCGCCCGACTCAGCCCTAGCGTGCGCGGATGCCGCGTTTCGATCCCAGCCACCGGCCTTCATACAGTGGTTCGCCGTTCGGTCGCCACTTCTCGGGGCTGTTGCCGTGGATGTTCGTGGTCGGAATCGCGGTGGCCGTCGTGCTTACGTTCCGGCACGGGATGAACTGGCCCTTCCCGCATGCGATCGACGGTCAATCGCGGGATGCCAAGATCATTTTGCAGCAGGCCGATCCGGACATCCGTCAGCCGGTCGACGTCATTCGCACGATCGACGGCGATACCTTTCTCGCTCGCGTGCACCAGCGCGACGGACGTGTTCTCATTGCGCGCGTTCGCCTGCGCGGCATCGATGCGCCCGAGATGAAAGCATCCTGCCAGGATGAATTGGACAAGGCTCAAGCGGCGACCGGCGCGCTGCGCGATCTGCTCGGCCAGGGCGGCGTGACGATCACCAATCTTGGCCCCGACAAATACGGCCGCGTTCTCGCTAATGTTGCGACAAGGCGAACCGCGGACGTATCTGCCGCACTGCTCGCCGGCGGTTACGCGCGCAGCTACAATGGCGGCCATCGCGACGGCTGGTGCGCGCGCGGCTGGCGCTTCTGGTAACAAAAAAGCCGCGTCGAAAGACGCGGCTCTTGCTTGCCTGATCCCGGCGATCAGCGCGTCACGACCACCGTCGTGCCGACCGAGACGCGGCTGTAGAGATCGGTGATGTCGTCGTTGAGCATGCGGATGCAGCCATAGGAGACGAAGCCGCCGACCGAGCCCGGCACATTGGTGCCGTGGATGGCATATTCGCCGCCGGCCAGCGTCATCGCCGCAACGCCCATCGGGTTGCGCGGCGAGCCGCCCGGAATGACGTCCGGGATGCTGGGCTTGTCGCGCTTCACTTCCGCAGGCGGCGACCAGGCCGGGTTGATATATTTGCCGTCGATGCGGGTGGTGCCGGCCCATTGCTTGCCGGACTTGCCGACACCGACCGGATAGCGCACGGCGTGGCCGTTATCGAGGATGAGATAGAGCCGCCGCTCGTTGGTTTTGACCACGATGGTGCCCGGCGAATAGTCGGCCAGGTGCGCCCCCACCATTTCCGGCCGCGCCTGCGCCGCCGTCGACATCAAGACCCCAACCCCGATGGTGGCGGTGAGCGCCACAGCAATCCTTACCGACATCAATTTTTCCTCTGCCCCGAACGGATCGTCAAAAACTACGCAGCACCGGCAATTGCCCGCTTGCCCGGATATTCTTAACCGCGCCTGTTAACCGGATGGTTTCCACGCGCGGCCGCCAAGGGCCCGCCAGCACGCGGAACAAAGAAAATGTTCGAAATAAAGTAAATGACAAGAAAACAACACTTGGCTGGAAAGATGCGGGCGCGGAGCCGCGCGCCCTGACAAGTGCGTGAGGGTGTGAATGGCCGTTATTTGGGGGGCTCTCTGTGTCTCGGACGCGCTGCAGCGCCTTGGCCCTGCTGCGCAGAGCCGGGACCCAGGAGGCCACACGCTCTGCCGTTGGATCGGCCCCGGCTCTGCTGCGCACCGCTGAAGAAGCGCTGCGCTGCGTCCGGGGCACGAGAGCGGAGCCTTACGCCGATTTCTTGTTCTGCCGGTTCTTGACGAGGTCGTCGACCACGGCGGGATCGGCGAGCGTTGAGGTGTCGCCGAGGCTGCCCGGCTCGTCCTCGGCGATCTTGCGCAGGATGCGGCGCATGATCTTGCCGGAACGGGTCTTGGGCAGGCCGGGCGAGAACTGGATCTGGTCGGGCGCGGCGATCGGGCCGATCTCCTTGCGCACCCAGGTGACGAGTTCTTTCCGCAGATCCTCGCTCGGCTCGACGCCGGCCATCAGGGTGACATAGGCGTAGATGCCCTGGCCCTTGATGTCGTGCGGGTAACCGACCACGGCGGCCTCCGACACCTTCTCATGTGCGACCAGCGCGCTCTCGACTTCCGCGGTGCCCATGCGGTGGCCGGAGACGTTGATGACGTCGTCGACGCGGCCGGTGATCCAATAATAGCCGTCGGCATCGCGCCGGCAGCCGTCGCCGGTGAAATACTTGCCCTTGTAGGTCGAGAAATAGGTCTGCTCGAAACGGGCGTGATCGCCATAGACCGTGCGCATCTGGCCCGGCCACGATCGCGTCAGGCAGAGATTGCCTGATGTCTCGCCGTCCAGCACCTTGCCGTCGGCATCGACGATTTCAGGCACGACGCCGAAGAACGGCTGCGTCGCCGAGCCCGGCTTCAGTTTGGTCGCGCCCGGCAGCGGCGTGATCAGGATGCCGCCGGTCTCGGTCTGCCACCAGGTGTCGACGATCGGGCAGCGGTCGTCGCCGACGACGCGGTGATACCACTCCCAGGCTTCGGGATTGATCGGCTCGCCGACCGAGCCGAGCAGCCGGAGGCTTGCACGCGAGGTCTTCTTCACGGGCTCGTCGCCGCTCTGCATCAGTGCGCGGATCGCGGTCGGCGCGGTGTAGAAGATATTGACCTTGTGCTTGTCGATGACGTTCCAGAAACGGGAATTGTCCGGATAATTCGGCACGCCTTCGAACATCAACGTGGTCGCGCCGTTCGCCAGCGGCCCATAGAGGATGTAGCTGTGTCCGGTGACCCAGCCGACGTCGGCGGTGCACCAGTAGATGTCGCCGTCGTGATAGTCGAAGACGTATTGATGCGTCATCGCGGCGAACACGAGATAGCCGCCCGAGGTGTGCAGCACGCCCTTGGGCTGGCCGGTCGAGCCCGACGTATAGAGGATGAACAGCGGATCTTCGGCGTGCATGTGCTCGGCCGGGCATTCCGTCGTCACCATCTTGGCGGCGTCGTGATACCAGAGATCGCGTGACGGATTCATCTCGACCGTGCCGCCGGTGCGCTTGACCACCACGACCCAGTCGACGCCGTCGGCCTTTGCGAGCGCTGCATCGACATTGGCCTTCAGCGGCACCTTCTTGCCGCCGCGCAGACCTTCGTCCGCGGTGATGATCACCTTGGACTGGCAGTCGTTGATGCGCTGGGCGAGGCTGTCCGGCGAAAAGCCCGCGAACACCACGGAGTGGATCGCGCCGATCCGCGCGCAGGCCAGCATCGCGTAGGCCGCTTCGGGAATCATCGGCAGGTAGATGGTGACGCGGTCGCCCTTCTTGACGTTGCGGGTGCGCAGGATGTTGGCCATCCGGCAGACCTCGTCGTGCAGCTCCTTGTAGGTGATGTGCCTGGATTGTGAGGGATCGTCGCCCTCCCAGATGATCGCGGTCTGGTTGGCGCGCTTGTGCAGATGCCGGTCGATGCAATTATGGGCGACGTTGAGGACGCCGTCCTCGAACCATTTGATGGAGATGTTGCCGGGCGCGAACGAGACGTTCTCGATTCTAGTCGGCGCGTGCATCCAGTCGATGCGCTTGGCCTGCTCGGCCCAGAAGGCGTTCGGGTCCGCGATCGAGCGGGCGTACATGTCCTTGTATTTGGCTTGGTCGATCCAGGCGCGCTTGGCCCATTCCGCGGGGACGTCGTAGGTCTTCTCGGACATGCTTCCCTCCAGATACGGCAAGCCGAGCCCAGGTGACTGGCGAGCCGACGTCATCGTTGAACCGATTATGCGTCCGCCTAACCGGACCCGACAAGGAGCACAAGCTGGACCTTCGGCGAGCGGCCGGCCATGCGAAGGATCAACGCCGCCTGGCGCGACTGTCGCAGATCTGAAACAGGCCGGCGCGGCTTTCCAGGTCTTTACCAAATCGCCGGAATAGGCCCGTGCAGGGCGTCCATGCGCCGCAGGAGGTATTTAGAAACCGCTTGTCACTGATTCGGGACTCGCAATGCGGTTCGGAACACCCTAAGTGGCTAACCCGGGTCCCAAGAGACCGCCCAAGGACCCCTTGGAACAAAAATCAGAACAGCGGCATTGACCGATAACAGACAGGGCTAAGGCTTAAGACTATGATGGATCAGCAGAATCTCGGGACGATGCGGCTCGCTTCGGCCGATCCTGCTGCTGTCGCGCTGGCCAAAGCCCTCGGACAATGGCCGAAACCGGCCGGTTCCACCCGTTCCAGCCCGAAAAAGGTGTTCGACACGGCGCCCGCGGCGACGGTCGAGGCGCTCGCCAAGGAACTGGGGCTGCGGCTCGGCGACCAGAACGAGCTGACCATCCGGCGCATCAAGCGCGGCAAGGGCTATTCCTTCGTCCGTCCCAACGGCGCGCATATCCGCGACGCCCGCACCATCCGCCGGCTGCACGCCATGGCGGTGCCGCCGGCCTATCGCCAGGTGCGTTACTCGGCCGATCCGAGCACGCATCTCCAGGCAGTGGGACGCGATGCCGCGGGCCGGCTGCAATATCGCTATCACGCCGATTGGGAAAAGGTTCGCGAGCACCGCAAGGCGCACCGGCTGGAAAAGCTCGTCGGCGCATTGCCAAAGATCCGGCGCAAGGTCTCGGCATTCCTGTCGGGCGACGAGCCGACGCGTGAATTCGCACTCTCCGCCGTGATCGAGCTGATCGCGCGCACCGCGATCCGTCCCGGCAACGAATCCTATGCCCGCCTCAACGGCACCCGCGGCGCCACCACGCTGCTGAAATCCAACGTCTCGCTGGAAGACGACTGTTTCGTGCTGACCTTCAAGGCGAAGGGTGGCAAGGCGGTGCGCAAGGAGTGCGACGCGGCCAAGCTGGTGCGCGCCATCGGCATCCTGAGCGGCGTTCCCGGCAAGCGCATGTTCCAATATCGCGATGCCTACGGCATCGTGCGCGCGGTCAGCACCACGCAGGTGAACGCGTTTCTGCGCGAGATCGCCGGCATCAAGATTTCGCTGAAGGATTTTCGCACGCTGATGGCGTCCGCAGTCGTGGTGGAATCGCTGTCGCGGATCACGCCGGCGACCAGCCAGCGCGGCCGCAAGAAGCAGGTGCTGGACGCGATCCGCGCCGCGGCCGACAAGCTCTCCAACACGCCGGCGATCTGCCGCAAGAGCTACGTCCACGACACCATCGTCACCGCCTTCGAGGACGGTATCCTCGAACGGTTCGCCGCGACCATGAAGGGCCAGCGTTCGCAGGCCAGGCGCGAGCAACTTTTGCAGCAGGTGGTGGCGACCGCGGCAGTTTAAGCGGCGGTGCCGTAGGGTGGGCAAAGGCGCGAAGCGCCGTGCCCACCATTCTTCACGACATTGTTGATAGGCCGCGTGGGCACGCTTCGCTTTGCCCACCCTACGAGAGCTACATCTTGTCTGAGATACCCTTATCCGGACCGGGATCGCTGCCCGCGGCTGCGCTCGTGAGGCGGCCCAGATAATGCGCCCAACCTTTCGCGTGTGCGGCGGCCTGTTCCTCGGTCGGGAGCCCGCTATGGGTCATGCGCAGCAGCGTGCCGCCGTCGCGCTCGATCAGGTCGATCTCGATCAGGCTCGAGCCGGGCGGCACTTCCTGACCGCCCTCCCAGCCGAACGTATAGGCCAGACGATGCACCGGCACGACCTCGCGGAAGGTGCCGCGGCCGACGCCGCCACGCGGGCCGATGCCCTTGAGGAGATAAAGCCCGCCGGGGTGCGGCTCCGTGGTCGCGTCGGAGCCCATCCAGCTCAGGATTTTCTCGGGGTCGGTCAAATAGGCGAAGACGGTGGCGCGAGGGGCCGCGATCTGGGTTTCGCGTCGCACTACGAACGGCTCGGTCATCGGCGATCATCCCTGGGCTGATATTGGCACATGGCGGCGGTGGAGCGGTGCGTCAAGGATTGCCCGTGACAAAGACGGTCCACCTTCGTCATCATCGGGCCATGCAACTCTCCCGGACCCTCGCCTGGCTCGTCGATGCTGCCTCGGATTGCTCCGGGGCCGACCGTCTGCTCGCGGAACTCGGCGCTCATCTGGTCGCCGATGGTGTGCCGCTTGCGGCAGGCAGCCTGACGTTGGAGGTGCCGCATCCGCTGATCGCGAAGCGGACCTGGCTGTGGCGCGCGGAGACCGGCCGGGTCATCGAGGCGCTCGGCTTCGCACCAAGTGGGCTGGCACCCGACCCGCCCAATGATGCCGGTCGCCGCTGGCTGCGCGACATCGCGAGCGGCGAGGTGCACGAAGAGGTGGTCGGACGACAAGATGGGCCGCAGCTCGGCTGGATCGGGCCGCGTCCGTTCACCGCGGACGAGATCGAGCAATTGCGCCAGGCTGCGCGTTTCGCCGCGACGCCGCTGGCCGTGCTCGCCGCGCGCGCCACGTTGCGCGCGACGCTCGATGCCTATCTCGGCAAGCGCAGCGCGGAGCGGGTGCTGGCGGCGCCGCTGCGGCGTGATCTCGGCGAGACCATTCAAGCCGCCCTGCTCTACGCGGATCTGCGCAACTTCACGACCTTGTCGGAGACCACACCGCCGGCCGACGTCATCGCAGCGCTCGACGCCTGGTTCGATCGCATCGCCGGTGCCGTTCATGCCTTCGGCGGCGAGGTGCTGAAATTCATCGGTGACGGCGTGCTCGCGATCTTCCCGGTGGTCGAGGCCTCACCGCGCCGCGCGTGCGATGCCGCCCTGCGTGCCGCAGGCGCAGCCGAAGCCGGCATGGCGTATCTCAACGGGGAGCGCGGCGCTCAAGGACTGCCGCCGCTTGCATTCGGCGCGGCCCTTCATCTCGGCGAAATACTCTGGGGCAATATCGGCGCCGCCAACAGGCTCGATTTCACGGCGATCGGTCCCGCCGTCAATCTCGCCAGCCGGCTCGAGGGATTGTGCAAGCCCCTGGAACGGACCGTGCTGGTATCGGGGGCGCTGGCCGCGGAGACGGACACGCCTCTCGTCGCGCTCGGATCGCATCCGCTGCGCGGCATCGCGTCGCCCTGCGAGGTGTTTACGCTGCCGGCGACGCAAGTGCGGACATCGTAGCCTGGATGGAGCGCCGCGTAATCCGGGGTCGTGCGGCATGAAGACTCTCCCGGATTGCGCTGCGCTCCATCCGGGCTACGGCAATAACTTACATCCCGCCCATCTTGCAGACGAGCTTCCACTCTTCCGCCGTCACCGGCTGCACCGACAGGCGCGAATATTTCACCAGCGCCATATCAGCGAGCTTCTTGTCCGCCTTGATCGCGGCCATCGTCACCGGCGTCTTCAAGGGCTTGTCGGCCTTGATGTCGACGCAGACGAATTTTTCGGTCTTGTCGGTCGGATCGGGATAGGCTTCCTTGACGATCTCCGCGATGCCGACGATCTCCTTGCCCTCGTTGGAATGATAGAAGAACGCCTTGTCGCCCTTCTTCATGTTCACGAGGTTCTGGCGCGCGGTGTAATTGCGCACGCCGGTCCAGGCCTCGCCCTTGGCGCCCTTCGCCACCTGCTGGTCCCAGGACCACACCGACGGTTCGGATTTCACCAGCCAGTACGCCATGTTCATTCCTCTGCCTTGAAGGGGCGCGTCAACAGCCCCGAGATCGCAGCGTCGATCGTGCTCCGGCCGCTCAGGATCGAAGCGACCGCTTCTGATACCGGCATCTCGACGTTGTGCGAAGCTGCGAGTTCGATCAACACCGGTGCGGTGAACTCGCCTTCCGCAAGCTTGCCCGCGGGCGGCTGCTCGCCGCGGCCCAGCGCAAGGCCGTGCGCGAGATTGCGGGATTGCGGGCTCGAGCAGGTCAGGATCAGATCGCCGAGGCCGGACAGGCCCGTGAGCGTCTCGCCGCGCGCGCCGAGGGCACGGCCGAGACGCGTGAGCTCGGCAAAGCCGCGGGTCGTCAGCGCAGCCTGGGCGGAGGCGCCGAGCTTTCGCCCGACCGCGATGCCAACCGCGATCGCCAACACGTTCTTGGCCGCGCCGCCGATCTCGACGCCGCGGACATCTGTGGTGTGATAGGGCCGGAAGGTCGCCGAGCCCAGCGCCTGCACCAGCGCGCTCGCCAGCGCTTCGTCCTTCGCCGCCAGTGTCACCGCGGTCGGCAAGCCGCGCGCGACGTCGTCGGCAAAGCTCGGGCCCGACAGGATCGCCGGCTGCGCGTGAGGTGCGGCTTCCGCGATGATTTCGGTCATGAATTTATGGGTGCCGTGCTCGATGCCTTTGGCGCAGGCGACGATCGGCACCGGCCTTGCCAGATGTGAGGACAGCATGTTGACCGCGCCGCGCAAATGCTGCGCAGGCGTCGCGATCAGCACCATGTCCGCGCGCGCGGCCTCAGCAAGCTCGTGCGTCACGACGATCTCCGGCGCAAGCCGCACGCCGGGCAGCCGCGGATTGTCGCGGGTCGAGGCGATTCGCGCGACATGTTCGCTGTTGCGCGCCCAGAGCGTCACGTGCCGCCCGGCGCGCGCCGCGACCGTCGCCAGTGCCGTGCCCCATGCGCCCGCACCAATCACCGCGACGGACCGGAACGCCGTCATAGCTAGAATCCCGCCCGGGTGTTGCCGTAACCGGCCGGCGCCGTGGCGTTGGCATCGAGCAGCCAGCGTGCGCGGGGTTGGGCTTCCATCGTGTCGGTCATGCCAAGCGCCAGGCGCTCGGCGCCGGCCCAGGCGATCATCGCGCCGTTGTCGGTGCAGAGCGCGGGCGGCGGCATGATCAGTTGCGTCCCGGCCTGCCGCGCGACGTGATGCAGGGCGCCG
This sequence comes from Bradyrhizobium sp. Unk1, assembly GCF_059512345.1. Lineage (NCBI taxonomy): Bacteria > Pseudomonadati > Pseudomonadota > Alphaproteobacteria > Hyphomicrobiales > Nitrobacteraceae > Bradyrhizobium > Bradyrhizobium sp. Unk1. Next base: position 72,493 of record NZ_JCAMOP010000003.1, on the reverse strand, counting down.
CGGATCGCCTGATTGGCTGCGACGCCGCCGGCGGCGACGAGTGCATGCGGAGCGCCGAACTGCTCGCGGAAAAGCCTCAGGCCGACGCTCAACCGGTCGGCCGTCGAGTCGAGCACGGCGGCTTGAAAACTCGCGCAGAGATCACTGATATCCTGCGGCGCGATCTCGGCTAACCGGCTCGCCTCGTTGCGCACCGCCGTCTTCAATCCCGACAGCGAGAAATTGGCATCGGGCCGTCCCTGCATCGGGCGGGGGAAGGCGAAGCGCGTGGCATCGCCGCTTGCCGCGGCGCGTTCGACCTGCGGCCCGCCCGGATAGGGCAGACCCAGCATCTTCGCGACCTTGTCGAAGGCTTCGCCCATCGCGTCGTCGACGGTGGTGCCGAGCCGCACATATTGGCCGACACCGGTGACGGCGACGATCTGGGTATGCCCGCCCGAGGCGAGGAACAGGCAGTAGGGAAATTCAATTCCGTCGGTGAGGCGCGGCGTCAGTGCATGCGCTTCGAGATGGTTGACCGCGACCAGCGGCGTGTCGTGCACCATCGCGATCGCCTTGGCGGTGGTGAGGCCGACGATGACGCCGCCGATCAGCCCCGGCCCCGCCGCGGCCGCGACACCGTTGAGCTGCGCATAGTCGATGCCAGCCTCGTGCATGGCACGGTCGATGATGCCGTCGAGGACGTCGACATGCGCGCGTGCGGCGATCTCCGGCACCACGCCGCCGAAGCGGGCATGCTCCTCGATCTGGGACCGCACGATGTTGGACAGGATCTTGCCGCTGCCGTCGGGCGCGCGCTCGATCACGGCCGCGGCGGTCTCGTCGCAGGTGGTTTCGATGCCCAGTACCAGCATTGGCGAATTGTTATCCAATTTGCGCCCTTGCGCTCATCCGTAAAGCAGAGTTCTGGTACGTCCGGTAGCATTCCGGGGTCCACTTGCGCAATCGTCACGCGCAGCCGCCTTCGTGAATGCGTCACCGCCACGTGGTTCGGGAACACAAGCGATGTCCATTCTTGTCACACGGCCGCATCCCGACAATGAGGCGACGGCGGAAAATTTGCGGGCGCGGGGTCATGTGGTGCTGCTCGCCCCGATGCTCAAGTTCGAGCCGGTCGCCTTCCATGACGAGAGTGAGGCCGACTACGGCGCCATCATCGTCACGTCGGCCAATGCGATCCGCGCCGTCGCGCCGCAATTACACGAGCTTGGCCTCCTGGAGCTGCCGCTGTTTGCGGTCGGCGAGCACACGGCTGCCGCGGCGCGCGACGCCGGCTTCGCCGAGGTGACCGTCGCCGGTGGCGATGCCGCGGCCTTGCGCGACAAGGTGATGCAGGGCGCGCGCGACAAGGTGCTGAAGAAGAAAAGCACGCTGCTCTATCTCGCGGGCGCGGATCTGTCGCGCGATCTCGGCGGCGAGCTCGGCGCGGAGGGCTTCAGCGTGGTGACGCAGACCACCTATCGCATGACTCCGGTCAAGATCCTGCCGCGCGATGTCTGCGATGGCTTTGCCGCGCATGGGATCGAGGCGGTGCTGCACTACTCCCGTCGCAGCGCGCGGGCCTTCCTGGATGCGGCACGGGACGAAGGCGTCGAAATCTCGGCGCTGGCGATCCCGCAATGCTGCCTGTCCGAGACGGTCGCCAGCGTGTTGCGCGATGCCGGCGCGTCGCAGGTTCTTGGGGCCGCGACGCCGGACGAAAATGCCCTATTTGATACCTTGGAGCGTGCTTTGCGGACCCGTTTGGCGTAAGAGGTCGGGCCGAATCCGACGCGATCGGGTCCGTTTAGGGCATGTAAGTGTGAGGAACCGTCACGATGGCCGACGACAAGCCTGAAGACGCAGGATTGGCTCCCGAGTCCGGCCGTGCCAAGCGCACCCCGCCCACCATCGACCTCGAGGCAACCGAAGTCTCGACCCAGCCGCAGCCGACGGCGGCCGCCGAACCGGAGGTTCAGCCGACGCCGGAGCAGGCCACGGTCGAAGAGTCCAAATCCGAAGAGGCCAAGCCCGACCCGGAGCCCGCGCACGCGGAGGCCGCGGCTGCGTCCGCTCCAGCGGCGCCGGTTTCGCCCTGGGTCATTGCGCCGTTCTCCGGCGCGGTCGCAGCCGCGATCGTGATTGCCGTCGGCTGGATGCTGGGCTGGCCCGCCGTGCAGGCGCCGCCGGCCGCGCCGCAGGTCACGAGCGCGACGGTCGACGCGCTCAGCGGACGTGTCGCCGCGGTCGAAGCCAAGGCGGGCAAGCCCGCCGCCGATCCGGCCGTGGTGGCGCGGATCGATGCGCTGGAGAAATCCGCAAATGCCTTGCGCAGTGACATCGCCAATCTGCGCGCACAGTCCGACAAGATCGCCAACGACGTGAAATCGGCACCGCGCGCTGCCGCGCCTGATCTTGCCGCTCTCAGCGACCGCATTGCGCAGCTGGAGCGTGCCAGCAAGACGGAGCGCGCCGAGCTCGCACAGCAGGGCGAGAAGATTGCCGACAACAAGGCGACGAATGACAAGCCACTGCGCCATGTCGTGGCGGCGGCTCTGCTCGACGTCGCGGTTCGGCATGGCGATGCTTACGAATCGCAATTGGCCGCGGCGCGGTCGCTCGCGGCCAAGCCCGATATGCTGAAGCCGCTCGACACCTTTGCATCGTCAGGCATTCCGACGCCGGTCGCGCTGAGCCGCGAGCTGCTCAACATCGTGCCAAAGCTCTCTCCGCCGGCGGAAGCCCCAGCCGCCGGTGCCGGCATCGTCGAGCGTCTCCAGGCGGGGGCATCGAAACTCGTTCGTATCGAGCGCACCGACGGCGTCGGCAATGATCGCGGCGCCATCGTCGCACGGGTGACGGCGGCGGCGCTCCGCAACGATTTCGCGGAAGCGCGGCGCGAGCTGAAGACGCTGTCCGAGGCCGATCGTGCACCGGCACAGGCCTGGCTCGACAAGGCCGATGCTCGCGACGCCGCGCTCGGCGCCTCCCGCAAATTCGCCGACGATGCCATGGCGGATCTCGCCAAGCCCGACCTGGTCAAGCCTGCTCAGTAAAGGTTCGCGCAATAATCTGCGCGTAATAGGGATCGCCATGCTTCGCATCGTCCTCTTCCTCGTCCTGATTGCGCTGGCGGCGGCCGGCGCGGCCTGGGTTGCCGATCAGCCCGGCGATCTCGTCCTGACCGCGGGCGGTTTCCGCGCGTCAACGACGCTTCCGAGGTTCGTGTTTCTGCTCGGCATCTTTGCAGCGGCGGTCGTGCTGGTCTGGAGCATCGTGACGATGATCTGGCGCGCGCCGGGACGCCTGCGCCGCCGCCGTCATGAGAAACGCCATGCGCGCGGCCGCCATGCCATCACCCACGGCCTGCTCGCGATCGGTCATGGCGATACCGCCCTCGCCCGCCGTCACGCCGATACCGCCCGGCGGCTGGCCGCGAACGATCCGCTCGCACTGCTGCTGCACGCGCAGTCGGCCCAGCTCGAAGGCAATCGCGACGAGGCCCAGCGCGTCTTCCGCGTCATGGCCGAGCGTGAGGATACCCGGCTGCTCGGCCTGCGAGGCCTGTTCATCGAGGCGCAGCGCGCCGACGATGCGGTCGGCGCCGTGATGATCGCGGAGGAGGCGATCAAGCTGTCGCCGTCCTCGACCTGGGCCTCGCACGCGGTGCTCGGCTTCCGCTGCGCGCGCGGCGACTGGAGCGGCGCACTCGCGATCCTCGATTCGAATCTGTCCGCGGGCCTGATCGACAAGGCGGCCTATCGCCGCCAGCGCGGCGTGCTGCTCACGGCCCGCGCGCTGGAATTGGAAACCATGGACCGCGACGTGGCGCGCGAGAGCGTGATGGAGGCCATCAAGCTCGCGCCGACGCTGGTGCCGGCCGCGGTGCTCGCGGCCAGGTTCGAGAGCGAGGCGCATCAGGTGCGGCGCTCCATGAAGCTGGTCGAGGCCGCGTGGCTCGCCAATCCGCATCCGGATCTTGCCGACGCCTACGCGCATGTGAAGCTCGGCGACTCCGCGCGACAGCGCTTGCAGCGGGTCGAGACGCTGGCGGCCAAGACGCCGGCCGACAAGGCGGGCCATGTCGAGGGCCAGCTCGCGATCGCGCGCGCCGCGATCGACGCCTCCGAGTTCGCCCGCGCGCGCGCGGTGCTGGCACCCTACGTCAATGATCCAACCCAGCGCGTCGCGCTGCTGATGGCCGAGCTCGAGCGTACCGAGCATGGCGACGGCGGCCGTGCCCGCGCCTGGACCCTGCGCGCGGTGCGCGCCCGCCACGATCCGGCCTGGACCGCGGACGGCTATGTCAGCGACCGCTGGCGTCCGGTCTCGCCGGTCACCGGCCGTCTCGATGCCTTCCAGTGGCAAACGCCGGTCGCGAGCCTCCCCTCCGACAAGGGCGCCACGATCGAATCCTCGGCCTTCGAGGAAGCCATGCTGGCCGCGCCGCCGCCGAAGCGGGTGACGGCGGCCCCGAGCGAAGCCCCGGTGGAACCGCCGGCGGCTGCACCGGATCCGCTGCCCGCCGCACAGGACAATTCGCCTCCCGAGGCCAAGGAGACGACCGGCGAGGCCGCCAAGGAAGAGCCCGCGGTCACGCCGGCCGCCGAGCCGGTCAATCCCGCCCCTGAGACGGCCGAATCATCGCCGGAGGCGGCAACGCCGGTGTTCCGGACCCGTGCCGACCTCGGCAAGCCTGCGCCGGCCCCGATCCAGGCCGTCATCCCGATCGTCCGCGCTCCCGATGATCCCGGGATCGATGACGAGGGTCCGAGCGATGAATTTGCGGAACAAATCGGCACGCCCAGAACCCATGCAAAGGCCCAGGCCGGCGGCTGGCGCGGATTCTGGTCCCGCTGGGGCGCGTAAGGCACATTTCGAAGCCCGCTCCACCTTGCCAATTCGGGCCACGCCCGATATCAGGAGCGCGCGTATCGGGACCGGCATTGCCGGGTCCCGGCAGGGTTCGCCGCAATAGCTCAGTTGGTAGAGCACGTCATTCGTAATGACGGGGTCGGGGGTTCGAATCCCTCTTGCGGCACCACCTTCTCACCCAAATTGGTCCGACATCGTCCGAAACATCGATTGAATCAAGAGCTTATGAGCCTTGGGGTCGTCCGTGATTGTCCGGAGCGGTGCGTTGGTATCTGAGCGATTCTGTTGGTACATTTGTTGGTAACGATCCGATGCACCGGGGGATATACCAACATGGCACTCACCGATCGCGAAATACGGAAAGTTCAACCCGGTAAGACGCTGGCGAAGCTGTCAGACGGCGGCGGCCTCCAACTCTGGGTGATGCCGGACGGGGCCAAGCGTTGGCGGCTCGCCTATCGCCACAACGGCAAGCAAAAAGCTCTCGCTATAGGCGTCTACCCGGCGATCAGTCTTCGAGAAGCACGCGACGCGCGCGATGACGCCAGGCGCCTGCTCGGTTCGGGACGAGACCCTTCGCTGGTTCGAAAGCTGGACAAGGCCGCGAAAGCCAAGGCGTCGGTGAACACCTTTAACTCGCTGGCTGATGAGCTTCTCGAAAAGAAGCGCGTGGAAGGGAAGGCTGAGCGCACCTTCGACAAGGTCCAATGGCTCCTGAACCTTGCCCGCCCCGATCTTGGGGAGCGTCCTGTTGCGGAGATCACTGCCCCGGAAGTGCTACGGGTCCTGAAAACGGTTGAGGCTCGGGGTCGGCTCGAAACCGCCAAACGGCTGCGGGCAACCGTCGGGCAGGTCTTTCGCTTTGCGGTTGCGACCGGACGGGCAGATATGGACCCGACGGCCTCCCTCCGCGGCGCTATCGCCTCGCCAGTGGTCCAGCACCGAGCCGCCATCGTTGAACCCAAAGCCTTCGGTGGCTTGCTCAGGGCCATCGCTAACTATGAAGGGGCTCCAGAAACGAAAGCCGCTCTGGAGCTGCTGGCGCTGACCTTCGCGCGCCCCGGTGAGGTTCGCGCGGCAGAATGGAGCGAGTTCGATCTCGATCGTGCAATCTGGTCCATCCCGGCCGCGAAGATGAAGATGCGACGTCCGCATCGCATTCCACTGGCGCCCCGTGCCGTTACCTTGCTGCGTGAGCTTCTCGGCATGACCGGAAATGGACGCTTCGTTTTTCCGTCCAATCGATCGCGCGAGCGGTGCATGAGCGAAAACACCATCAATGCCGCCCTGCGCAGACTCGGTTTCACGAAGGACGAAATGACCGCGCATGGCTTTCGTTCGGCTGCCTCATCGATGCTAAATGAATGCGGCATATGGAACGCTGACGCCATCGAGCGTCAGTTGGCTCACGTCGATAACGACAGTGTGCGGCGCGCCTATGCTCGTGCCGACTATTGGGACGAGCGGGTCCGCATCATGGAATGGTGGGCTGATAGATGCAGAGAGATGCAAGCGGGCGGCAACGTCATTCCTCTGCGAGCCGTGTGACGGTCATTGGATCAATCGTTCTCGCGAATTGGCCCTGGCTGCAAGTCACTATCTCTTTTTGATCGACTTCGGTTGTGCCGGCACCAGCTCAATTAAGATTTCTCGGCCCGAGAGGCGGCAGTAAGCTCTGCAAAAGAGGCTTTGGCAGTATGGTTGGGCTCCGAACGAGAGATAAGGTGGCTCGGGGTGAAATCCACCGAGCTTCCCTGACGACGGAGCTACGCGCCATTGCTGTGCGGAGGCCCTCGCGACATTTCGCGGGCCCGACCTTTAGATCGCTTTCAGGGGCGCGCTCAACGATCCTTCGCCGTCTCGGCTACGGCCCGAGCCAACTGAGCCAACAGATCGTCTGCGGCGGGGAGGCTCAGTTGCACGTAAACCTGCTCTAAGTCCGCATGCCCCGGCAACGCCACGTACATAGTCAGGTCTACGTTTTTACCGTGCGCTATTGCTGAAATATGATCCACGTGCGGGAGCGAATATGGCGCGTCCCCTTCGATCCTGACTATAGTGGTCATCACAGCCTCCGATTGATTTATGTGGTGCCAACGCGGCATCGGCCGAAGCGATTGAAGGCCAGTCCAGGCGGATTAGGTACATATGGCTAGCAGCAACGGTGGACCGAAAGTAAAGGCGGTCGCGACGAGCGCTGCGACAAGTGTCCCGGTAACAGTCCAATGCAGAAACACACCGGTCGGACCGAACCCGGTATCAGGGCCAGCGCGGGCGACGTCGTGCCACATCCAGCCCAGCACGCTCAGATGCGCAAGGAGAGCTGCGGCAAGCCAGAAACGCAGCGAAGCGGTCGACCAGCCAAACGCACAGCCGATACTGTGGATCGCGTAGAGAGCCACCAGCGCACTACACCAGACAGTGAAACCCGCGGCGAGCCACCAGAGGTGCCTTGGTGGTACCGGACGCTCACTCATGGTCGAGCCCCCAGCACCGTAACAAGCGCGGGCAGTGCGAGAACGAGACCCATTGCAATGACTCCGGTGATCAACGTGTAGTCCAGCCATAATCGCGTGAGCCGCAGATCTAGCAACCGCCGGGGCGCAATGAAGCCAGCGCCGAGACGCAGGAAATTGCTGACGAGGAACAGAAGGCCGATACCGGCATGCAGGGCCACATAGCCGAGCAGTGTCGCCGCGGTCGCGCCGAGCGCATGCTCGCGCGGATTCGGCACTACGTCGCTGATTAATCCAACGGCTACGGCGATGGCGGCCAGAAGCGCCAGCACGGCGAGACCAATCCAGCCGCTCGCCCTGCCACCGGCGGCGACCGCTCGCATCGATCCACGCCCCGCCGCAGCGGCTACAGCGAGAGACGCGATCCCGACGAGGGCGAGCAAGCGGCTCGGCTCGGGTGCGATCGCCGCAGGCCAATTCGGCGCAGCAATCCAAAGATAGAAAGTCCCGAACAACAGCGATGTGAACAGGGTGCCGTCGGCGACCAGCGTGCAGATCAACGCTAGCCACGCTGGCGCTTCGGCTACCTCGGTGTGAGGCGGCACGCTGACGCCATTGCCGACCGGCATGGGACCATAGTCGCGCGCGAGACCGGCGTGCTGCGCGGCGAACAGGAACAGGCCGGCGGTCACCAGCGCGCCGACCAGGGACAGCAGGTAGAACTTGAAAAGAAGCGCCAGCACCGCCGCCGCGGTTGCCAGCCCGGTGAAGAGCGGCAGGTAGGTCGGTTGCGGCAACACGATCAGTTGCTCAACCTCGCCGGTCGTCATGTGTACGCCGAGCGTCTCCTGCCAGCCATTGCGCGCAAGGCCGAGATACCCTTCACCCCGCGCCAGCGACAATGCGAGATCGCCGGAGGTAGCCTGACCGGAGCCAGCTCCCAGAGACGGGATCGAAGCAAAGGCATACGGTGGCGGCGGGATCGGCATCGCCCATTCCAGCGTCGCTGCCCCCCAGGGGTTACGACGCACGCGACGCCCGTAACGGAGTTGCACGATCAAGTCGATCACCACCAGCGCGAATCCGATCGTCATGACGAACCCGCCGACCGAGGATAGCAGGTTGAGCCAGTTCCAGCCTTCATCGCCCTGATAGGTGTAGATGCGACGGGGCATTCCGAGCAGACCGGTCAGGTGCATCATGAAGAATGTCATGTTGAAACCGACGAACACCAGCCAGAAGGCCGGCACCGCCAGCCGATGCACGGCGGCGCGCCCTGTCAGCAACGGCAGCCAGTAGTAGAACCCCGCGAGCATCGGGAAAGCGAGGGCACCAGCCACCACATAATGCATGTGGGCGACGACGAAATAGGTGTCGTGGGCCTGCCAGTCGAACGGCACCATTGCGACCATGACGCCCGTCAGGCCGCCCATCACGAAGATGAAGAAGAATCCGAAGACGTAGAGCATCGGCACGTCCCAGCGCGGCCTGCCGTGTGCGAGCGTGGCAAGCCAGGCGAAGATCTGTACCGCCGTCGGCACTGCGACGATCGCCGAGCCCAGCGAGAAGAAGGCGAGCGCGAGATGCGGGATCCCGACGGTGAACATGTGGTGCACCCAGATCCCGAAACTCAGGAAGGCGAGCGCAACGATCGCGACGACGATCGCCCGGTAGCCGACCAGCGGGCGGTTGGCGAAGACCGGGATGATCGTCGACAGCACGCCGGCCATGGGTAGGAAGATGATGTAGACGTCCGGGTGGCCGAACAGCCAGAACAAATGCTGCCAGAGCAGCGGATCGCCGCCGCGCGTCGGGTCAAAGAAGGGCAGGCCGAAGGCGCGTTCTACTTCGAGCAGAATCGAACCGAGGATCAGGGGCGGAAAGGCCACGATCATCATTATGGCCGTAACAAGGATGTACCAACCGAAGATCGGCATCCGATCGAGCGACATGCCCGGCGCGCGCATCTTCAGAATCGAGACGACGATTTCCATGGCCAGCGACAGCGCCGAGATCTCGACAAAAGTCACGCCGAGCAGCCAGACGTCCGCGTTGACCCCCGGCGTATACAAATTGGAGCTCAGCGGCGTGTACATGAACCAGCCACTATTGGGTGCGACCCCGGCGATCAACGCCACCGTCAGGATCGTGCCGCCGAACAGGTAGCACCAGTATCCATAGGCGGTAAGCCGTGGAAACGCGAAGTCGCGCGTGCCAAGAATTTTCGGGGTGACGTAGACCGCGAAGCTCTCCACCATCGGGATGGCGAACAGGAACAGCATCATAGATCCGTGCATGGTGAAGACCTGATTGTAGGTCTCGGGATCCATGAAGTCGCCCTTCGGCGTCGCAAGCTGCACGCGGGTCAGCATGCCGAGCACGCCGGCGACGGCGAAGAACACGAACGACGTGATCATCATGCGCAGGCCGATGATGGAGTGATTGACAGCAGCAAGACGCTGCAGTCCGGGCCCGGTGCCCCAAATCGCAACGAGCTCGCGGTGCAGCCGAAGCGCCGTAGCTCCCTGCGATGACCGGTCGACGGATTCGCTCATTTTCTCTCCGGCTCCCCTGATACGGCTGCCCGCGCGAGGGCGGCGGAGAAGTCCTCCGGGCGATGGACGATGACATCGAACCGCATGCCTGCGTGACCGACGCCGCAAAATTCGTTGCATTGGCCCGCATAGCGTCCGGGCTGATCAGCCTGAATGCGTAGGTGATTCAAATGCCCGGGCACAGCGTCTATCTTGCCGGCGAAGCGGGGTATCCAGAAGGCATGGATGACGTCCTGGCTTGTGACGAAAACGTCGACCGGCTCGCCCGCGGGCATGTGCAGGACGTTCCGGGTCTGCACCCCGCCATGGTCGGGATAGCGGAAGGTCCAGACCCATTGCCGACCCACGGCCTCGATTCGAGGCGACGCCTGTCCGGGTAGCGACAAGAGCCTCTCTCCGGCAATCAACGCATAGGCGACAAGCGGCAGCAGGACGAGGGCTGGCAGAACCAGTCCCCCGAGCACGATCCAGCGCCGGGGCGACACGCTTGAGCCCCAGCCCGGCCGCCGGATCACCAGCGCGAATAGCGTCATCACCAGCGCGAAGAGAACTGCCGCACCGACCAGCATCACCCACCAGAGCGTGGCGATGGAAGCCCCGGCCGGCCCCGAGGGATCGAGTGCCGACAGCGGTCCTTTGCAGCCGGGAAATATTGCGAGCGTTCCGACTTGGACCGCCATGCACAAGAGACTACGATACCGGCCAGAAGGATGTCGAGTTCGCAGCGATGGAGTGGGATGGTGGCAAAGCAGGACGATCGCGAGACCCAGCCCCGCAGTGAGGTGATGTTGGAACTGCTTCGCCTCGATGTCGGTTCGGCGGTTGCCCTGGTCGGGCACCCGGTCCATGTCATGATGGTGCATTTCCCGATCGCATTCGTGATCGCGACACTCGGCGTCGACATATTCTACTGGTGGTCGGGAGACGCCTTCTGGGTGCGTGTCGGGATCTGGTCGACCGGCATGGCCTTCTGGAGCGGCGTGGCGGCAAGCATCGTCGGCACCGGCGAACTGTTGCTTGTGCGTGGTATCCGGCTTCTCGAAGCAAGCTGGTCCCACGCTGTCGCGGCAATGACGCTGGTCGCGATCGCCGGTGCCAATTGGGGCCTGCGCCTGGTCGACACCGCATCGATCCTGCCGCACGGCCTTGCCCTCTCGGCCCTCGCCTCGGTGATGGTGGGCTTCGCCGGCTGGCACGGGGGCAAGCTCGTGTTTGATCATGGCGTTGGCATTCTGATCTCGCCGAAGGTCTGATGGAACCAACGGCCGAGCCCGCCCGGCTCGAACAAATGCACTGCAATCAGGTTCGAATCGACGTGCGGCTTGGCCAGCACGATCCAGACAATTGCGGTGATCAACACGATATATGCGCTCGTCAGCGCCAGATAGGAAAGCCAGCCGAACCGGCCTTCGGGAAGGAATAACTGCAAGAGGACCAGGCCAGCCACGACGTGCAGCATCGCCATCATCCCGACCAACAACATCTTCAGTGAGAACCATTCCGCGAAGGTGGCTTGCACGAAGATCAGCGCCGTCCCGCTGGCGATGGCGACGAATGCGGCGGGCGAGGTCAGCTCCACGTAGACCAGCCGGGCGACGCGGTGCAGCCGGTCGAGATCCGACCCGGCCTTGAGGCCGCGCCGCTGCCAGAACAGAAAGGGCAGCGCGATCAATCCGCTCGACCAGAGTGCGATCGCGGCAAGATGCACGAATTTCAGGAAAGTCGTCACAGCGCGGGTTCGCTCGATCGCAGGCTGGACCACGCGATCCATACCCCCGCACCGAGATAAGGTAGCATGGCCGGTGCCCACATCAGCAGGCCGGCAAGTTGCTGGTCAGTAAGTGGCGCGAGCCCCCAAGCTGTCGTGCTCGCAAAATGCACGGGATAGAGTGGCCGCGGCGCGAATACGAGCAGCGCGCCGAGAAGGCCCATCTGCCCAATCGTTGCTAGGAGCGCTACCAACGTCGGGCCGGACTGCGCCGGCGCAAAAATTGCCCGCCACAACAGCCACGCGCTTCCAAGCAGCGAAGTCTGCATCAGCCAATAGGCAGGCACGCTGGTAAGGCCCCAGGCGTAGGGCCCCGGTGTGTGCCATAGCCAGAGGATGACTGCATGCGCTGCGGCCAACATGAAGAGTGGCGGCGAGCCCATGCGCCGTTGCGGAAAGGCCAATGCAAGAAGGGGTGCCACGGCGGCGACCAGCAATACGTGGTGCAATACCCGCACCGAAAACAGCGCTGAGGACACCGCACAGACGGGCGAGACGAAGATAACGAGCAACAGCACGATCGCCGCCCAACCTGCCTGGATGTCGGCGGACCGACCGCGAACAAGCACAAGCGCCAGGACAGCAAGAATCGCGATCAGCAGCGGGTCCGGATTCCAGCGAGTCCAAAGGTCGTTCGGGAGAGCGGCGGGACCGCAGTAGGCTATCATGGCATCTGACATGATACGGTGCTCCCAGAATGGGCCCGCTATTGCACGGAGCTCGCTTTCAATGATGAACGCATAATCGACCGGAAAGAAAAAGAGGGAAAATACTGAGAGGCGATCAGGACTCTACCGCATTGCGAAATACCGTCAGAAGACTACCGGCCGTTCCAACTCCTATAAAGTATCCAATTTGCCCGCGGCCCCGCAACCGACTTGCCGCGTGGAGTTTAGCCTGGGGCGACTTCTGGCCTATAATGCTGCTGGACTTCGTCGTGCGTTAGTGCGCGCATGGTGAAGACGGCAGTCTGATCGTGATCTCGGTAGAAGGATCAGCTTATGCAGCTTCTCTACGGTTTGCGCGGGGCCGTTTGGATCTTCGTATATTTGTTGTTCATTTTCGCTCCCCTGTTCGCGCTGCTGGCAGGCACGCATCCGCCGGCGCGCGGTTTCTGGACAGAGTTATCGGTCCCCCTCGGCTATTCCGGTCTCGCGATGATGGGCCTGCAGTTCGGTCTCACGGCGCGCTTCAAGTATGTCACCGAGCCATGGGGCGAAGATGTCATCTATCATTTTCACCGTCAGATTTCGCTGATAGCGGTCGGCCTGGTCGTAGCGCATCCGGTCATTCTGGTCGTCGTTCAGCCGCAACTGTTGGCGCCGTCTAATATGCTTGAGGCGCCGCTGAGCGCCTATTTCGCGTTTCTGTCGATCTTCTCCCTGATCGCGCTTGTGGTGACCTCCCTTTGGCGTCTGGCGCTAAAGATCAAATACGAGACATGGCATCTCATCCATGTCGTGCTAGCAGTTGTCGCCATCACCGCGGGAGTCGTCCACATGGTAGGATCCGGCTTCTACCTGGTCGATCCCTGGAAACGCGCCTTGTGGATCGGCTTGCCGATCTTCTGGATCGGATTGCTGCTCTACGTGCGAATCGTCAAGCCGCTGTTGATGCTCCGCCGGCCATATGTTGTTTCGGAGGTACGCAACGAGCGCGGGGATACCGTCACATTGATGATGCGGCCCGATGGTCACCCCGGCTTCCGTTTCAGCCCCGGCCAGTTTGGTTGGCTGACGGTGTGGCGCAGTCCTTTCAGGCTTACCGCGCACCCATTTTCATTCTCATCCAGCGCGGCCGCCGCGGATGGACGTGTCGAGATGACGATCCGGAGCCTCGGCGACTTTACCAGCAAGATCGACAAGGTCGCGATCGGAACACGAGTCTATCTTGATGGGCCCTACGGCGCGTTCACGATCGGCAGCCCGGCGGATATGCATGTGTTGATCGCTGGTGGCATCGGCGTGACGCCAATGATGAGCATGATCCGTACGCTTGCCGACCGAGGCGACAAGCGGCCCGTCGTCCTGCTTTACGGCGTTCAAGACTGGGATTCGATCACTTTCCGTGAAGAGCTCGAAGCGCTGAAGGCGCGGCTCGATCTGACGGTCGTATACGTGGTCGCAAAGCCGCCCGCTGATTGGACGGGTGAGCGAGGCTTCATCAATGCCGACATGTTCAAGCGTCACCTGCCTCCACCACACGCCGACCATGAGTATTTCATCTGCGGACCAAACGTGATGATGGATGCGATCGAAAAGGCGCTCGGCGAGATGAACGTGCCGATGTCGAAGTACCATTCTGAGCGCTACAGCTTTGTATAGGGAGGCTCCCGGTGCGCCGTTTGTTCGCCGACCGACTGGTCTTCACCACCAGCGTTATAGTGATCTTGATGTCATTGCTGTTCGCGGTCTCGCGCATAACCGGATAGCGCTTTCCAGTGGTTGGGCGACGGCGCGAAGAGTCGCGAACTGTAGTGCGAAGTTGCCGGGTGGTGCTCAATTTGGACGTGTCACGACGGTCTGTCCGCGTGGGTTTCCCCTACCCTCGAACAGCCCCAAGGGCGTGGACTACGCGGGGAAGGACTTCGACCGGCAAATCGCACTTGAGCGCATGGCCGTGGGCCGGTCAGTCGACCTCTCGTATCCAGCCGCGATGCTGTAGGTCTCTTATCCTCCGGGGTCCTCGGCCGCGAAACTTGTACCAGCCTGAGGAATCGCCCTCGCACTCTTCAAGAAGGCTTCCAATGCGCCGATATCCAGCCCCGCGATGTTTGCCTGTGTCGGATTGGCCAAGGCGCGAATGATTTCAGCCTGGCGGTGCCCCGGGACCTCGCCATATCCGACAAAGGTCGTCATTTCGCTCTCGTGTCCGAGGTTCTGGCTCCACGCCTTCCACTCCTCGGGAGTCCGGCAAATGGCTTCGCCGAGCCGAACCAGGGTTTTCCGGAAAGCGTGGGGGTTGACGTAGGGCAGCCCGGCCGCAGTGAAGGCATCCCGGAAAACCTGACGGATCGGCCCGGTGGTGCGCCAATTGGTCCGCGCCAAACCGACAGCGGCAAAGTTTCGGTCTTCTGTTTGGGCCATTTGCGTTGCGGGGAAAAACGGATCGTCAGGACCGAAGCCAAGTTCATGCGTCAGCAGGGCGACGTAGTCCGCGACGAAGTCGAACGGCTCCGGACCGACCGGGAAAAAGTTCGTCGTGAAGGTCTTTCTGCGCTTCGTATTGACCTCGCGGGCGTCCTGAAACACGGTGCGAGCAGAAAGGTTGACGTGCTTCAACTTCAAGGACGCCAGGGCACCATCCCGGGCGCCGGTGAGGACGGTAAATGCGATCACAGCCCGGTTCCGCTTCTCGATCGCCGTCGCACCGGGCATGGCCCGCAGGACCTGCAAAACCTCCTCAAGGCTCGGCACCGGCCCCTCGCGGCGGGCTCCGGCGATCCGGCGGTCCTGCTCGCTGGGCGTGAAATAGTTGGCATCGTTCGCGTTGAGCTTCGAGCGAAATCCAGGCTCTCGCGACAGCCACAGGAAGAAGTTGCGCAGGTGCTTGAGCGTGGTGGTGATGGTTGCCGCGCTCAGCGGATGGCCATTGCGGCCCGTTTGATCCACCAGGCCGGCGCGGAACGATCGGGCCTGTTCGACGTGGAATTTGCTGAAGGGCTTCTGGCCCGTCGCGATCTCGAAGCGCTCGATCGCCCGCAGGGCGGCGTCGATGGTCGCATCCTGCTTGCCGCTGGCGGCTTGGAGGAAGAAGGCATAATCGCGCTTCATGCGTTCGTTTTCAGGGCAGTATTTCGGCATCGGCGGTTAGACCCTTCAGAGTGTGGAATACAGTGGGAATGCGACGGCTTACCTAGGCGGGGGTCTCCCTGTGGAAATGAAATCCGCATATCGCCAGCCGCGGCGGTCATGCGAGCCACCGAGGTGCGCCGATGCATCATGCCGGTGCAACTCGGGCAGAGCCCTCGCAGGCTGCCAAGGTGGGGTCCGTCGGGCCAGAACTCCACCTCGTCGAAGGCGGGGCGGCGGGGCTCCTTGCAGCGCAGGCAGTACAGCCGGCCCGGCCCACACGGACGCTTCCGCCCGATGCTGCGCTGATTGAGGAAGTCGATCAAATCCACGCCACGGATGATCGTGGGATAGCAGTCGCGAACAGCCTGGAGACCTGCCTTGAGCCAATGGCGGACCGTGCCCGCGGTCGCACCAGTCACCTTGGCGGCTTCCCGGACGTTGTAGGTGCGCAGCCGCTTGACCCGCTGGGCTGAATGTCGCCGGTTCGCCACGTTTAGCGGCCCAGACGCTCGATGAGCGCGCGGATATCCTCAACCCGCCAAGCGGTGGTCTTGACGCCGAGCTTGACCGGCTGGGGGAAGCGGCCGTCCTTGACGCCCTGCCACCACGTCGATTTGCTGACTGGGATGGGCCCGGAAGGGGCGATGATCGAGTTGAGGCGCACGAAGCCGGTGTCCGGCAGGGTCTTGTAGTTCGACATGGTGTAGCTCCATCCAGTTGAAGATGGAGCCAAACAATCAGGTCCGATCTGGTAGTTGGCCGCATGCGGTTTGCGGCCTGCCGCGTGCGGTTTGCAGAGGTGCCCGTGCGGTTATCCCGCTTGCTGTTGCCACTCGTTCAATAGGTCTCGCGCCTCTTTGAGGTATCGCCGGATCGTATCGTCCGACAGTGGAATGCCCTCCAACTCCAAATCGGTGACGATCTCGGCAACGGTTTTCGACCGTTTGTCTGCCGGGTTGTAGGAATATCCTCGAACTGCCATGCCGAAGATCGCTTTCAGCATGTTTTGTCGCTCGATCAGCGATTGCGCCTTTGCAGGTTCGGCTGGCGGCGCGCCGTTGACCGCGGCCAGTTCGCCCTCAAGCTCAGCGATTCGCAGAGTGGCAGCTTCGATCAGGCCCAACTTCTTTTCGACCACGTCCTTCCAGTCCGCAACGTGCTTACCGTACATTTCTCGGTAACTGTCGAAGCTAGTGTTTAGTTTATCGTAAGCGGCCTGCAGCTCCTCGAACCGCTTTTTCCAATCAACGAGTTTGCCCTTTAGTCTCTCGACATTTTCAGAAAGATCAGGAGGGATAGCAATTTCATTGTCCTTTGCCCATTTCAGGAAGATCGGCGGCAGCACGGGATCGAAGAGTTTCTTCCAGAGCTTTGCCCTTTCGGCGAGATCACGAAGGCGGGCATACCGCTGCACGAATGGCGACACGCTACTGTAGGTCTTGATTTTGTCCCAGCTAACAATCTCGGGTGCCTTCCCCATTGCAAGGGCGATTGCTTCATCAAGGGTCCAGTGCTCTGCTTTGGCCCAATGGCCGTAGTCGGCAGCCGCATGAGGCTGGTTGAAGAAAAGAAGTTCTTCTTGGCGCTGCAGATCGGCTAGCGCCTTTGAACTCTCTTCCTCGTAAAGTGATTGGAGCTGTTCGAGGGGGAGGATTTGAAGCTCGGCACGATACTGATCCATCTGCTGATGCCGAAGCATACGTCCCAATGTGGTAGAACCATTGGGCCGCGGCCCGTTCGGCAAGGTGAGTACCGTTGGGGGAAATTTCCGCTGGATCAGAAATTCGATAATTTCCTTGCGGCCAAGCGGGGTCGACATTTCTCACGCTCCATGGACGGCTTGGCGAATCGCCACCGCCACCTCACTGAGGTGAACACGCCCGGATAGGAGCAATTCAAGACCGCGGCAGTGAATTTGACCAACTGTCCCGGTTACCAACAGGGTCGGTAGTTGCCAGCGTCGGTTGGTACATCCGTTGGTATATGCGAAAACTTACCAATAAAAATAGAACGATTACAGTCTGTTAGTAACAAAATGTGATGCCCTCTTGCGCACCATTTATCGCTCTGATTTTTCGTCGTTTTCCCCGCCGTTGTTTCGTCCTCGCTCCGATGCAGCCTCGCCGCGAGACGGCATACCATTGCCTCGGACTTTGCGCAGGCTTTCGACTTCCCACAGCGCCAGTTGCCGCCGGTCGAACGGTGGGACGTAGTCGTCCAGCACCTTGATCGGCGGCGGGAAGTTGTAGGGCGGAGCGTTCAGATCGATGGAGAAGAAGTCACCCGTGCGGATCGCACGATTTCGGCCAGCCGGGTAAGTGGTGGTCAGGAGATACTTGATGTTGGATCGAAGAATGTTGTCGATTGCTTGAAAAATCATCTCTTCGGAAAGATGAATGAAGCAATCGCGGCAGAGCAGCAGGTCAGCTTCCGGGAGCGGATCGTTGCAGAGATCGATCCGGAGGAACGTGCGATCTGGGCGACTGTATTGGTCACCCGTTCGCGCAATCAGTTCCGGAACGATGTCTCCCCCAATGTAGCGAGAAATTGGAAGTTCGATCTTCGACAACCAATGAAAATCACCGCAAGGCAAATCGAGCAGGGTACGGATCCCGAGGTCGCCAACCAGACCAGGAAGGCTTTCCCGCACCCTTTGGGTATTGTGCAGCGTGGATCCGCCGCCGGAAGCGGTTTCCTTGTAACCCCAGACGTTGCGACGATAGATCTCGCCGAACACCTCGCCAGGCGTTCCACGGAGATTGCGCACCATCTGCGTGCGCAACCAGATCAGCGCGGGCTCTGGTAACGTCTGGCGCGCGATGTCGATAGCCGTCGAGAAAAAGGCCGTCTGACGTAACCAGTCTGCAAACTTGTCGAACACATCGCCCCCGTATTGTCGCAAGCTAGACCCGCGCGAACCTGAATTGTTGCGTGCCGCGCTCGGTGGGATCCGGGCTCCGCTCAGTGATGCGAAATCCCTCATGGGCCTGGATGAATGCTTGCTCGGAGATCCAGTTGCGCTCGTATCTGACGAGCTTCTCCCTGGAGGCGAGCGACGACCCTGGGCCGTTGTCGCTGAGGTACGATGTCTGAACCTCTCGCCGGGTCTCTTCGCTGATCGGAACGCGGTACCATGCCAACGTTGCCGGCCGAACCGTGCACAGCGTTCTGACGGTTTCCAATGCATCCGGGACGTATTGTATGGCCCCATTCGAGTGGATGAGATCGACACTGCCGAGCCAGTCGGCGGCCTGGTCGATGCGCTCGAAAAACATCAGCCTATCGGTGCCAAGCTCCTTGGCGCGCCGCACCATTGCAGGCGTCTCAACCACCGCCCATCGAATGTCCGGGCATTGCCGGCGCGCCACCTTGTAATGCAGGCCAGCGCCGCCGCCGAAATCCAGAACCGTGTTCATGCCCGCGACCAGCGGCCAGTCGCTGTCCGGGTTGTAGTTGATTGTCTTCAGGAAAATCGTTTCGACCAGTTCAGGATTCTCGTACCCCTGAACAACCTCTCGCGGCGGCAGCAGCTTACGCTTCACTCGCTGGATGAAGGTCATACGGGCGGACTCGGCACGCCTTTTGATACGTGTCGAGCGTCTACCACGATCAGAAACATTTGGAAACAATCGTGAAACGCGCCATCCTGCGCGGCGCGTCCTAGGCTTTCACCGGGATGTCTGCGCGATTCCGAGACCTTTCCGGACGTGACGTCGCGGGTTTACCGCCGCGGATGCCTGATCGCGGATTCAAGACCGAGCGCGCAGTCTATGTGATGCCAGTCACGTAACCCCCGTCGTGAGTCCCCTAGTCTCGCGGTCTCGCAAACACGGGGAGATTTCACATGCGCAAGATCATTCTGGTGGCCGCCATGGTCCTGGCTTCTGCATCTGCCCATGCCGGCGACCCCAGCCTGTCACTGGCCACGGCAACGGCCGCTCCGCAAGCCACCACGACCACCGCGCCGACGATACAAATCAGCGAAGTCGCGCCAGCCACGGAAGCTCCGAAATACGTCGATCGTCCGCCGGCAGTCTCGGCCCCTGCTCCCGCCGTGGCGACGACTCCTGCCGTGACCGCGACAACGACGACCTCAGCGCCGGTGACGACAAGCAAGCCCGCCACGAAGACGGCGAAGGCGGGCAAGCCGAAGCACAACCGCAGCTGGACCGAAGGCCGCATCATCAGCGAGCTGCATCGCCACGGCATCTACTGGTAAGCCGCTGCTCGCTACAAAAGCAAATGGCCGGGCAAGAGCCCGGCCATGCGCGCATTGAGGAAGCGTTTCGGGCTTACTGCGACACCGTCTGCACCACGCTCGTTATCGGACGCGTGTTCGTGCTTGCGGTCGGCACCTTCATATCTTTCATCAGCGCCTCGTCATATTCCGGCAGCGTCTGAAGCGTCGTCTTCGCTTTCATCTGCACGACCTTGTATCCGCCGGCCTTGAGCCGCGCGAGCAGCGCCGGCATCGCTTCGCCGGTGTGCTTCTGGAAGTCGTGCATCAGGATGATGCCCTTGCCGAGCTTGTCGAGCCGCGTCATCACCGTCTCGACGATCTTCTCCGGTGTGGCACCCTTCCTGAAGTCGAAGGAGTCGATGTCGGTCGAGAACATCGCGACGTTGCGGGTGCCGAAATAGCTCACGATCGCCGGATTGTGCTGAAGCTGCGGGAAGCGGAAGAACGGCGCGGGGTTGGCACCGAGCGCGAATCTCACCGCACTGATACCCTTTTCGACCTCGTCCTTGGCCTGCTGCTCCGTCATCTTCTTGCCGTTCAGGTTGACATGCGACCAGGTGTGCGTGCCGACCGTGTGGCCCTGGGCCAGCACCTGGCGCAGGATTTCCGGATGATAGGTCGCGTGCTTGCCGACCGAGAAGAACAGACCCTTGGTGCATTCATCCGCGAGCGCCTTCAGCACTGCGGGCGTGTTGACCGGCCAGGGACCGTCGTCGAAGGTCAGCACGACCTCCTTGTCGGTGAGGAAGTCGAACTGCTTGAAATGCTCGAAGCCGAAGCCGGGTCCGCCGGTGGTGTCGATCTCGACCACGCGGGCAACGCCCAGCGCGTTCGGATTGGCACAGGTCGACCGCTGCTGCACCGGCATGGCCGGAGCGGGCGCAGGCGCCGCTGCCTGAGCAACTGCCGTCGGCCTGGCCGCGATCGCCGCGGTGGTCTCGACGTCATCCTTGGCCGCGAGCTTCGCCTGTGCCGGCAATTGATCGGCGGCACGGGCGGCCGTTGTTTTGGGGGCGCCCTGATCGGCGCGCGCGGAATAATAAAACCAACCGCCGGCGGCGATCACGACCGCCGCAACTACACTGGCCAGCATCAGGCCCAACGCATTACGCATCGCTATTCTTTCCAATTACGCAACCAACCCGGCGGAATCTCCCGCGCGACGAGCCATTAATGCGAAGGAACAGTTAACGTGACACCAACACGACGGCGTTTGAGCCGGATTTTCAGCGAGGTGCACCATGTGACGGAGGTCACAGAGGGCGGGCGACCCGTGACCGTCATCACAGTGGAAACTGTTTTGCCGGAGCATCGTAGTTCCCATCAACAACGGGGCCCGCTTCCGGCGACGCCCATGGGAGCTTCAAATGGCTAAGTCTTTTTCTGCCGAAACGCTGACCAGTAGGATCCGCGACGCCAGCTTGGCTCTGGGCCTTGCCGCCATCGTCTCGATCGTCGCGACGACCTCGAGCTTCGCCTTCTCGGCCGAGGCGCAGCAGCAGTGCACCGGCGATG
Organism: Bradyrhizobium sp. Unk1; assembly: GCF_059512345.1. NCBI lineage: Bacteria > Pseudomonadati > Pseudomonadota > Alphaproteobacteria > Hyphomicrobiales > Nitrobacteraceae > Bradyrhizobium > Bradyrhizobium sp. Unk1. The sequence continues at coordinate 51,311 of NZ_JCAMOP010000003.1, read as the reverse complement.
CCTTCCGCCTGTGCTCCTCGGAAATCCCCAACGTCCCGAAGATCACGGCGTGCATGATGAAGCATCGTTCCGACCTGAGCGCCGGCTGCCGCGCGGTGATGGACAAGGACCTCGCAAAGGGCGCCTCACGCAAGGTCGCTGACGCCCAGGACAAGCAGTAGGACAACGCGCAACCGCGATCGTTGTTGGCTCCCATCGCGATGTGCTCTCGGCGTCAAGCCGGGGCCACGCGCGCCAGTCCCGCTCGGCAATAAAGCCGTTGCGGCTCCGGGATCGTCGCACTAGCTTCCCCCGCACATCCTTGGGGTAAGAGGCATTACGCGATGACCAGATTTCTTTTCATTGTTTCTTTGATTCTGTGCGCATCGAGCGTCTCGGCGCAACAGCAGCCCGGCCACGATGCCTGCGCGCGCGATGTGACGCGCTTCTGCCGTGCCGTGATGAACAATGGCGATGGCGCCGTGCTCGCTTGCCTCAAGCAGAACCGCACCCGCCTCAGCAAAGCCTGCGACAAGGTGCTGACGGATCACGGGCAGTAGGGGTTCTCGTAGCTACGCAGCAAAACCTACGTGCTGCTTCCCGCCGCGCTCGCGACCACAGGCAGCACCTCGGCGCCGGCACGATCCGGCGTCTCTTCCTTCCAGCGCACCGAGCCGAACGGACGCTCCAGCATGCGGCGGATCCGCACCGGATCGGGGCCGATATGGAAATCGATCGCCTGCTGATGCAACGCGCGTTCGGACTGCGTCGAGCGGTTGCGCTGGCGCAGATAATCGAGCCAGGTCGGACAGTGGTAGCGCTCGGTCCACAATTCGGGGTCCGCGATGTCGCGCGCAATCGACCAGCCATAGGCGCCGTTGCGCTGCCGGGAGAGCTGCACGTCCTGCATCACATTGTGGAAGGCGCGCGCGTTCTCTTGGCTCACCCTATATTCGATCTCGACCACCAGCGGCCCGCTGCGCGCCGTCAGCGACAGTTTGACTTCCGGATCGGCCAGCACGTCCGCGTCCTCGTTGCGGGCGCCGACGCGCGGCATCGCCAGCCAAATGCCGAGCACCGGCGAGATCAGCATCAGGCTGGCGGCCGTGAGCAGCGCGACCTCGACGCCGGCATAATCGGTGAGATGGCCCCAGCCCCAGGCGCCGATCGCGATGCCGCCGGATATCGAGGCCTGGAACGCCGCGAGCGAACGGCCCGCGACCCAGCGCGGCGCCGAGAGCTGCACGCCGATGTTGAACAGCGCGACGGCGGCCATCCAGACCGCACCGGCGAGCACAAGCGCCGCCGCCGTCAGCACCGGCTCCGTGCTCACGGCAAGCGCGGCCATCGCGAATGCCATCGAGATGGTGCAGGCGCGGATCGCGGCCTCGCCGCTCATGCGCTTGCGCAATTCATGGATGTTGAGCGCACCGACGACGGCGCCCATGCCGAAGGCACCCAGCATGATGCCGTAGGTCTGCGCGCCGCCATGCAGCAGGTCGCGCGCGATCAGCGGCATCAGGGCCATGATGGCGCCGCCGATCAGGCCCATCACCAGCGTGCGCAACAGCACGATCTTGATCGGCGGCGAATTGGTGATGTAGCGGAAGCCCGAGACCATCGCGCGGTTGAGCTTCTCCCGCGGCAGGCGCGAGGGCTCGGTGCTGCGCCGCCAGAGCAGCAGCACCACCAGCAGCGGCAGATAGAGGATCGCGTTGCAGGCAAACGCCGCCACCGCGCCGAGCGAGGCGACGATGACGCCGCCGACCGCGGGACCGAAGCTGCGTGCAATATTGTAGCTGATGCCGTTCAGTGCGACGGCTGACGGCAGTGATTCGGGCGGGACCTGCTCGCTGACCGAGGATTGCCACGCCGGCCCGAACAGCGCATTGCCGCTGCCCACTACAAAGCAGAAGACGAGCAGCGTTTCCGGAGTGATCAGCTTGAGCCAGGCCAGCACCGTCAGCGCAGTCGCGCCGATCAGCGCGATCGCGAGCGAAATCAAGGTCACGATCCGCCGGTCATACATGTCGGCGATGGCGCCGGCCGGCATCGAGATCAACATGATCGGCAGCATCAGCGCGGTCTGCACCAGCGCCACCTTGTCGGCCGAGGCCGCCATCTGCGTCATCGCCCAGGCCGCGCCCACGCCCTGGATCAGGAGGCCAAGATTGGAGAGCAGGCTGGCGAGCCAGATGCGCCGGAACACGGTGTACCGCAGGGGTGCGGCGATGCCGTCGCCGGCGAATTTCTGACGGTTCGGCTGCTCGGTCATATCCCCTTCCATATGGGCTGGCAGAAGTGGTCTCAGGTGATTCCGGCAGGCTCAGTGATGCCCGCGAAAGTCCTTCGCTGTCCAGTGGTTAGGCCGGTATAAGCGGTACAAAGAGATGGTTTTGCCGGAGAAACATATGAAGCTGTCGCGACGGTCGATCCTGCTGGGGGCAGGCAGCTTGCCTTTCGCGGTTGCGAGCTTGAGGACAGGCGCGCTGGCCCAGACCACGCCCGCGGTGCAGAGCGCCGAGGTGCCCCCGATTCTGTTTGTCCACGGCAATGGCGATTACGACGCGCTCTGGATGACGACGCTTTGGCGGATGGAATCCAACGGCATCGCGCGGGATCGCATGGCGGCGATAAATTTCACCGATCCCAATGCTCGGAGCGACGACAAGGTCGAGCAGGCGGGGCGCTCCTCGGCCGAGGACCAGCGCCGCGAGCTCGCGGCGGCCATCGCGGACTTGAAGCGCCGCACCGGCGCGGTCCGCGTGGCGCTGGTCGGCAGCTCGCGCGGCGGCTACGCCATTCGCAACGTCATCAGGAACGGCGGGGCTGACGATGTCAGCCATGCGGTCCTGTGCGGCACGCCCAATCACGGCATCTTCGCAACCGAGGACCAGCCGAACAACGAATTCAACGGCCGCGGCGCATTTCTGCGCGGCCTGAACGAGGGCGAGAGCGAGGTGACGCCGGGCACGGCCTTCCTCACCCTGCGCAGCGATGGCATGGACAAGTACGCGCAAGCGGACGGCCGCTTCATCGGCAAGCCGGGCACGCCGACCGGCGTCACCGTCGAAGGGCCGGAGTTGACGGGCGCCACCAATCTCGTGCTCGGCGCGCTCGACCATCGCGAAGTGGCGTTTCACCCGCGCGCCTTCCGCGAGATCTACAAATTCATTGCCGGCCGCGAGCCCGCGCGGATCGCGATTGTGCCGGAGCAAAGCGTCAGGTTGAGCGGCCTTGTGACCGGCACGCCGGGCGGCGTGTCGACCAATCGCCCGGTGGCAGGTGCAACCGTCGATGTCTTCCGCGTCGACCCTGATACCGGGGAGCGCAAAGGCGGCGCGGTGCACAGCGCGAAGACCGGCGCCGACGGCCGCTGGGGTCCAGCGCAGGTCGAGCCTTCCTGGTTCCTCGAATTCGTCCTGACATCGCCAGACGCGCCGACGACGCATATCTACCGCTCGCCGTTCGCGCGCTCGTCCGATGTCGTGCATCTGCGTGCCGCGCGCCCGCTCGGGCCGGCGGACAAGGATGCCGGCGCCGTCGTGATCATGTCGCGCCCGCGCGGCTATTTCGGCCTGCCGCGGGACGTGGTGTTGCTCGACGGCAAGGAGCCGGCCGACGTCAAGCCGGGTGTGCCCACGGATTCGGCAGCAACCTTGCGGCTCCCGGCCGCGGAGGCCGGGCGTAACATCGTGGCCCAGTTCGGCGAAGAACGAATTGTGGCGCGCGCCTGGCCCGCCTCCGAGAACAGGATTGCGATTGCCGAGCTGACTTACTAGCTATTGGGCTGGGTCACATCTGCGGGAGAGAGCCATGAACATCGCCAGTGTGCGTCGGCCCATCATCCCTCCGACCCCGCCGCGTGCGCCCGACGATATGTCGTTTTTCGGGCGGGTCGCGGTCCTCAAGCAGAACATGATCGCAACCTGGGGGCAGCGTGCCTACGAAGAAGAGGTCATCAAGGGCCGCTTTTTCCTCCATAACAGCTTCATCCTGAATCAGCCGGACGCAATCCGGCATGTCCTGCTCAACAACTATGAAAACTACACGCGCACGCCGGCGGGGATCCGCATGCTGCGTCCGGTGCTCGGCGAAGGACTTCTGATCGCGGAAGGCCATGCCTGGACGCATCAGCGCCGTACGCTCGCGCCGGCCTTCACGCCGCGTGCGACTGCAAATCTCGTCCCGCATATGACCGCGGTGCTCGACGAGACCATCGCGAAGTTGGATGAGCGTACAAGCGAGCCGGTCGATCTGCGCGAGGCGATGCAGCGCATGACGCTGGAGATCGCCGGGCGCACGATGTTCTCGTTCGGCATGGACCGTCACGGCCCGACCTTGCGCAACTTCGTCATGGAATACGGCGCGCGGCTGGGACGGCCCTATTTCCTCGACATGCTGCTGCCGGTGTCCTGGCCGACCCCGATGGATTTTGCCCGCGCGCGCTTCCGCAAACGCTGGACCGAATTCGTCGCGATGCTGATCGCCGAACGGCGCACGATGGGCAAGAAGGACGGCGCGCCGCCGCGCGACCTGTTCGATCTCATGGACGCGGCGCGCGATCCCGAGACCGGCAAGGGCTTTTCCGACGCGCAGCTCGTCGACGAGGTCGCGACCATGATCCTGGCGGGTCACGAGACCACGGCAACCGCGCTGTTCTGGGCGCTCTATCTGCTCGCGCTCGATCCGGAGACGCAAGAGGAAGTTGCCTCCGAGACGCATGGCGAGCATCTCGACAGCATGGCCGACATCGATCGCCAGAAGTTCACACGCGCGGTGATCGAGGAGACCATGCGGCTCTATCCGCCGGCCTTCCTGGTCGCGCGTGCCGCGCGCGAGAAGGACAATGCGGCCGGCGTCGAGATCGGCAAGGGCGACATCATCATGATCGCGCCCTGGCTGCTGCACCGCCATGAGAAGCTGTGGGATCAGCCGAATGCCTTCATTCCAAAGCGCTTCATGTCGAAGGAGGCGCCCGACCGTTTCGCTTACCTGCCGTTCGGCGCGGGTCCACGCGTCTGCATCGGCGCGCCGTTCGCGCAAGCCGAATCCGTGCTGGCGCTGGCCCGGTTGATCGGCGCGTTCCGTATCGAGCTTGCCGACAGGGTTCCGGTGATCCCGCTCGGCGTCGTGACGACCCAGCCGGACCATTCACCTTTGTTCCGCATCACGCGTCGGTGACAGACATTCGTCTGCCCGATGGCGCGATCCACCCCAGATAGAGCCTCCGCCATGAGCGACATCCAGGCCCAGTTTTCCGTTCTGAAGCAGACCGCCGATGCCAAGGTGGTCGATGCGATTGCGCGTCTCATCGAGAACGGCGAGGATCACGAGCTCAACCGCGTCAATGTCCTCGATTTCTCCAGACAGCACGGCCTCGACGAAGAGCACACGATCTCCACCTTCCTGCATTCGGCGCGGCTCGGACTGTTCGATCTCGGCTGGAACGTGCTCTGTCCGGGCTGCGGCGGCGTGCTGGGCGCCCATTCGACGCTGAAGGCGCTCAAGCCGGACGATTATCACTGCGCGCTCTGCGCCTGCGGCTACAAGGCGTCGGTCGACGATCAGGTCGAGGTCTCCTTCACCGTGAATCCGCGCGTGCGGCGCATCGCCGCGCACGATCCCGATACGCTTCCGGTGTGGGAATATTTCAAGCAGGTGTTCTGGAGCTCCGGCGTCGACTTCAATAAGGAATCGTTTGCGACGCTCGCCAACGAGGTGACGCTGGATACCATGGAGCTGCCGGCCGGCGAGAAGGCGACCATGTCGCTGCAACTGCCGGGCGACTTCATCATCATCTTCGAGCCGGTGACGCACGCCGCCCATTTCATCGACGTCCAGGGCGAGCCGACCAAGGAGCGCCAGCAGTTCGCGATCATGTACAACAAGGTGCAGGCTCCGACGGGGACGACGACCATGCGGCCGGGGCCGCTGCGGCTGTCGCTGGAGAACCAGGCCGGCGTGCGCGTGTTGCCGTCGGTGTTCATCGCGGCCGAGGCGCTCCATCATCTCATCGGCAAGCGCAAGCCGTTCCTCACCGCCAAGCGCATGCTGTCGAACCAGACGTTTCGCGATGTCTTCAAGGCGGACAATCTCAGCCTCGACCAGCGGCTCCAGATCACGTCGCTGACCTTCCTGTTTACCGATTTGAAGGGCTCGACCGCGCTCTACGAGCGCGTCGGCGATCTCGCCGCCTTCGATCTCGTGCGCGCGCATTTCCATGCGCTGCTCGAGATCATCTCCTCCGAGAAGGGCGCGGTGGTGAAGACGATCGGCGACGCCGTGATGGCGACCTTCGTCCGCCCGGAGCACGCCATCGTCGCGGGCCTGCGGATGCGGTCCGCGATGGACGAGCTCAACAGGCAGCGCGGCACCGACGATCTCATCGTCAAGATCGGCATTCATGAAGGCCCGTGTCTTGCGGTGATGCTCAACGAACGCCAGGATTATTTCGGCCAGACCGTCAACATCGCCGCTCGCGTCCAGAGCCTGTCGACGGCGCAGGAGATCCACATCACGGGCCCCGTGCTCGATGCGCCCGCGGTCGCCGAAGTGCTCGAGCAGCGCGCGATCAAGCCGATCCAGAAGCAGGCGGCCCTGCGCGGCATCGCCGACAAGATGGTGGTGTACGAGATACCGTGACAGATTGCCGAAAGGTAATGCCCGCGCGGAGCTGAGGCACGTTGCGGCGGTTGAGTTTCCCGCTCATATAATGCTGGTGGCGGCCGCACTCCCGCGGCTCCATCGATTTCGGTAGGATCCTATGCTCGACGGCCTGCGCCAATTCATCACCGACATTGTCGCCCCTCATGCCGGGGATCGCGCATTCGGCGATAGCGATTACCGCCTTGCGGCGACTGCGCTGCTGGTTCACGTGGTCTCGCTGGACGGTCAGCCGACGGCGACCGAGCAGCGCAAGCTGCACAGCCTGATCGAAAGCCATTTCGGGCTGGATCACGGTACCGCCGATCGCCTGATCGCGGACGCCACCCAGGTCGAGGGCGAGGCCGTCGACCTCTATCACTTCACCAGTGTCATCATGCGCTCGCTCGACGAAGAGGGCCGCAAGCGCATCGTCCAGATGATGTGGGAGCTGGTCTATGCCGATGGCCAGGTCTCCGAGTTCGAGGACAACGTCGTCTGGCGCGCCTCCGACCTGCTCGGGATCGCCCAGCGGGACCGGATCGACCTCAAGCATGCGGTCGCAAATCGCGCCGTTGGTCAGGTCAAGGACGGTGCCGTCGGGGGTTGAGCCGTCTCGACGCGGTATTATCGGCGGTTGTGCTGACCACATGACGAAACTTTAATATACCCTCGTCGGCCACCCCGGCCCCGGATTTCCCCGTAAAATCCGTGGTTTTCCTGCTTCCCTGTTGCCCGCTCAAGCAGCCATGCTGTCGGTGACGCTTGCCTGTCGCGCTCGGCCTATGCTCTCGTTCCGCTATTGCGGGGCCAAAAAACTTCAATTCAAGAGACTTCGATCGTGACTGAGCGGGTAACGTTGATCACCGGTGCCTCGGCGGGCATCGGCACGGAGCTGGCGCGTGTGTTCGCCGCCAACGGGCATCGCCTCGCGCTGACGGCGCGACGCGTGGACCGGCTGGAGGCGCTTGCGAACGAGCTCGCCGCCAAGGGCGGCAAGAAGCCGATCGTGATCGCCTGCGACCTGCAGGAGGCGGATGCGGGCGAGAAGATCGCGGCCGTGCTCGCCGCCGAAGGCGTCGAGCTCGACCATCTCGTCAACAATGCCGGGTTCGGCGTGTTCGGCGATGCGATCGAGCGCGACCGCGTCGAGCAGGTCGGCATCGTCGATGTCAACGTCCGGGCTCTGACGGATCTGTCGCTGCGCTTTGCCGATCAGCTGATCAGGAACAAGGGCGGTCTTCTCAATGTCGGATCGGTCGCGGGCTTTCTGCCCGGCCCCGGCATGGCCGTGTACTACGCGTCCAAGGCCTATGTGATTTCCCTCACCGAGGCCTTGCGGGCGGAGCTCGCGCCGCGCGGCGTTCGCGTCACCGTACTTTGCCCGGGTCCGGTGCCCACCGAATTCCAGGCGCGCGCCGGCGTCGGGTCCGGGCATGATACGGCTCTTCTCAACGTGTCTGCCGCCGATGTCGCGCAACAGGCCTATCGAGGCCTGATGGCCAACAAACGGGCAGTGCTGCCTGGTCTCGGCATCAAGATCGTGCCGTTCGCGCTGCGTTTCTTCCCGCGCGGCTTCATCCTGTCCGCCACCAGCCGGTTCCAGAGGCAGAGGCACTAGATTTCTTGTTCTGACGCGTTTTCTTGACGCGAACCGGTATCCACTTCGCTCGAAAACGCTTTGAAGAAAGCTCAAAGCTCCGTAATGGCCCGGAGCTTGCTTCAATATCGGGACGCGTGTGCGCGAACTCACACGATGTTAACTACCGCTTAGCTATGCTGGCGGTCTGAACCGATAGCACTCGCAGAGGCCATGTCGTTCCGGACGGACAGGTTTGGTGGCGCAGAATTGGTGCCCTTCCCCAGAAGGACGCCGAGCGCCGCCGCCTCCGAAGCCCGGTTGCCGGTTCTGATCATCCTGCATCAGGAATCCTCGACACCGGGCCGCGTCGGCAATGCGCTGCGCGCGCTCGGCCATCGCCTCGACATTCGCCGACCGCGCTTCGGCGATCCCCTGCCCGACACGCTCGATCAGCATGCCGGCGCGGTTTTCTTCGGCGGTCCGATGAGCGCCAACGACCCCGACGACTACATCCGCCGCGAGATCGACTGGATCGAAATTCCGCTCCGCGAACAGCGACCGTTCCTTGGCATCTGCCTCGGCGCGCAGATGCTGGCGATGCAGTTGGGGGCCCGCGTCGCACCGCATGCGCAGGCACTGGCCCAGATCGGCTACTATCCGATCCGTCCGACCGCCGCGGGCCACGCGCTCTGCCCGAATTGGCCGGCGCAGGTCTATCACTGGCATCGCGAGGGATTTGAGCTGCCCGTCGGCACCGAGCTGCTTGCGGAAGGCGACGATTTTCCGATCCAGGCGTTCCGCTCCGAGAACGCTTTCGGGGTGCAATTTCATCCTGACGTGACCTGCGCGATGATGCATTGCTGGACCACGCGCGGCTATGACGGCCTCGGCGCGCCCGGCGCGCGCGAGCGGCATCATCATTTCGCGGACCGTGCCGTCTACGACGTTGCGGAACGGGCTTGGCTCGATCATTTCATCGACGGCTGGCTGGCGCGCCGGCCGGCGCTGGCGCAAGCCGCCGAGTGATCGCGCCATCGCGCAGGTGCTTCGCCTAAGTCCTTGGCCTAAGTTCTTGGCCTAAGTCCTCGGCGCAAGCCCTTGCCTGATCCCTGGATATGCTAGGCTCGTTCCTAACGAGCGCGCGCGAACGCGTGCCGGCAGACACAGGGAGAGCGCCGTGGCCTACGAACACATTCTCTATGAGGTGAGCGACAAGGTCGCGACCATCACGCTCAATCGCCCTGATCGCATGAATGCGTGGACGCCGACGATGGAGCGCGACGTGCGTCACGCGATGGAAGCATCGAGCGCCGATGACGATGTCCGCGTCATCGTGCTCACCGGCGCGGGCCGCGCCTTCTGCGCCGGCGCCGACATGGATGCGCTGAAGGGGCTCGACCCCAACGACGTCAGGCGTGCCTCGAACCTGCCGCCCTTCGACATGAACCGCCGGCCGGACTGGCAGACGCGCTACGGCTTCTATCCGTCGATCGGAAAGCCCGTCATCGCCATGCTCAACGGCGCCACCGCCGGCATCGGCCTCGTCCACGCGCTTTATTGCGACCTGCGCTTTGCTGCCGATAATACCGTCTTCACCACGGCCTTCGCGCGGCGTGGCCTGATCGCGGAGCACGGCATCAGCTGGATGCTGCCGCGCATCGTCGGCCACGCCAATGCGATGGATTTGCTGCTCTCGGCGCGGCGCGTGTCGAGCGAAGAGGCGTTGCGGATCGGCTTGGTCAACCGGCTCTGCGCGCCTGAAAAACTCCGCGAGGAAACCTACGCCTATGCACGCGACCTCGCCGATTTCGTCTCGCCGAGCGCGATGGCCGTGATCAAGCGGCAACTCTACGAGGTGCCGTTCCAGACGCTGGCGGAGGCGACGATCGAGGCCAACCGCGAGATGATGGTCGCGCTGAACGGCAGCGATTTCCGGGAGGGGGTGGCGAGCTTCATGGAGAAGCGGCCGCCGAGGTTTAAGGGGAAGTAGGGGGATTTTGCGGAGGTAGCCCGGCTTCGCCCTGCGGGCTTCGCCGCGGCAGCCTTCGCTCGTTTCGCTACGAGAGGCTGTCCGGGCCTGCCGAGCCGTAGCTCGCGAAGCGAGCGAAGGCTGGTGGAGCCAGGCGGGATCGAACCGCCGACCTCGTCATTGCGAACGACGCGCTCTCCCAGCTGAGCTATGGCCCCGTTTGGCGGCCACTCTGGTGAATGCGGCCGACAACCGGGCGCCATTTAAGTCCCCGGCAAGGTCAAGTCAAGGACAGGTGTGACCCGGTTTTAACCATCCCGGCACCGACTTCCCTTGTTTGGGCCGGGGGGAACCGATATCTAGCAAAAAGCGTCAATCCCGACCGAAAGCCAGAGTCTTCAAAAGCCATGCGTGCCGTTCTGGACATCGTCATCATCGTGCTCGACCTCTACGTCTGGCTGCTGATCGCCTCCGCGATCCTGTCCTGGCTGATCGCTTTCAACGTCGTGAACACCCGCAACCAGTTCGTTTCGGCGGTGGCGGAGTTCCTGTACCGGATCACCGAGCCGGTGCTGGCGCCGATTCGCAATTTCCTGCCCAGCCTCGGCGGCCTCGATATCTCGCCGATCATCCTGATCCTGCTCATCATGTTCATCGAGCGGGTGATCCTGTATTACATCTACCCGAACGTGATCTAAGCAGGCGGGAGCGCCTTGGTTGCGAAACAGGCCTTCAAGGAACCCTGGCGCTATTCGGCCGCAGGAATCAGCATCGCGCTGCGGGTGACGCCGCGCGGCGGCCGCGACGACATCGACGGGATCGAGCAATTGGCCGATGGCCGCAGCGTGCTCAAGGTGCGGGTGCGCGCGATCGCCGATGGCGGCGAGGCCAACAAGGCCGTTCTGGTGCTATTGGCGAAATCGCTCGGCGTTCCCAAGGCCAGTGTAAAGCTGCTATCCGGTGCCACCTCGCGGCTGAAGCAGATCGCGGTCGACGGCGATCCGGCGCGGCTCGGCGAAGCCCTGCGCAAGCTCGCCCAAGCCAGATCGGCAGACGCCAAACCGACAGACCTAGGGAACTGACATGACGGCCAAGATCATCGATGGAAAAGTCATCGCCGCGGAACTCCGCGCGCGCGTCGCTGACGAGGTTGCCCGCGTCAAGCGCGAGCACAATCTGGTGCCGGGCCTCGCGGTGGTTCTGGTCGGCAACGACCCCGCCAGCGAGGTTTATGTGCGCTCGAAGCACACTCAGACCCAGGCGGCCGGCATGGCCTCGTTCGAGCACAAGCTGCCGGCCGACGTGTCGCAGGCCGATCTGCTGGCCGTCGTGGCCAAGCTCAACCGCGATCCGGCCGTGCACGGCATTCTGGTGCAGCTGCCGCTGCCGAAGGGCCTGAACACCGAGGCCGTCATCAACGCCATCGATCCCGCCAAGGATGTCGACGGCCTGCATCCGAACAATGCCGGCCGGCTCGCCGGCGGTTTCGAGGCGCTGTCGCCTTGCACGCCGCTCGGCTCGATCATCCTGACCAAGAGCGTCCACGCCTCGCTCGAAGGCATGAATGCCATCGTGATCGGCCGCTCCAATCTGGTCGGTCGTCCGCTGGTGCAATTGCTGCTCAACGAGAACGCCACGGTGACCATCGCGCATTCGCGCTCGCGCGATCTGCCCGGGCTCGTGAAGCGCGCCGACCTGGTCTATGCCGCGGTCGGCAGACCCGAGATGGTGCGTGGTGACTGGCTCAAGCCGGGCGCGACCGTGATCGACATCGGCATCAACCGCATCCCCAAGGACGACGGCAAGACGCGCCTCGTCGGCGATGTCGCCTATCAGGAAGCACTCGCCGTTGCCGGCGCGATCACGCCGGTCCCGGGCGGCGTCGGCCAGATGACGGTCGCCTGCCTGCTGGTGAATACGCTGCGCGCGGCGTGCGCGATCGCAGGGCTGCCGAAGCCGGCGGTGTAGGTTCTCTTCACCTCGCCCCGCTTGCGGGGAGAGGGAGAAGAGCTCACGCCTTCTTTTTCTTCTCGCGCTCGATGCCTTCGAGGATCAGCTTCTGCGCGTCTTCCGGGCCACCCCAGCGCAAAATCTTCACCCATTTGCCCTTCTCGAGATCCTTGTAGTGCTCGAAGAAGTGCTGGATCTGCTGCAGCGTGATGTCGGGCAGGTCGGAGTACGACTTCACCTTGTCGTAGCGCTGCGTCAGCTTCGACGACGGCACAGCGAGAATCTTCTCGTCGCCGCCGGCTTCGTCTTCCATGAACAGCACGCCGACCGGACGCACACTCATGACGGCGCCGGGGATGATGGCGCGGGTGTTGATGATCAGCACGTCGCAGGGATCGCCGTCATCGGACAGCGTGTGCGGGATGAAGCCGTAGTTACCGGGGTAACGCATCGGCGTGTAGAGGAAGCGATCGACAACGAGCGTGCCGGCTTCCTTGTCCATCTCGTATTTGATCGGTTCGCCGCCCACGGGGACTTCGATGATGACGTTGACGTCGTGGGGTACGTTTTTTCCGATCGAGACCGCATCGATACGCATTCAAGGCTCCGTTGTTGCCGAGGTTAAATCGCGCCCGGCAGCGATTTTGGCGCTGTCATACGCGGGCTTGGCCCGCCAATCCATCGTGTTTTTGTGAAATAATGAATCCAGCGACTACCGGCTCAAAAGGCAACGGTATCGACGGATGGGAAACGCTGCCGGCTAGACTTTCAGCAGCTCAATTGGTCCAAGCGAAGGCAACCTTGTCGAGCGACTTCGGCCCGAAACGCTCGGAGGAGCGCGCCACCATGCGGCCGCCCAAGGCGCGGTAGAACTCGGTCGCCGGATCGTTGTCCGAGAGCGCCCACACCACCATGCTCTTCAGGCCGCTCTGCATCAGGTCGCGGCGGGCTGCGGTGAACAGACGGCGGCCGAAGCCGAGACCCTGGAATTCCGGACGCAGATAGAGCTCGTAGATCTCGCCGTCGAAGTGCAGGCTGCGGGCGCGGTTGCGGCCATAATTGGCATAGCCGGCGATCTTGTCGCCGAACACGAGCACGCTGACGCGGCTGCCTTTGCGAATCGCACTGTCCCACCACTGCGGTCCGCGGCGGTTGATCAGCTTTTCCAGTTCGCCACCGGGAATGATGCCCTGATAGGCGGAGCGCCAGGCTTCGTCATGGGTGGACGCCACCGCAGTTGCATCTGCAGCTTTGGCCGGCCGGACCTCGATCAGGGTTGTGCTCATGGACGCAATCAAACCAAGTCGTCGCGCCGGCGGCAAGACCTATCGTTAATTATCGGTTAACGTGTGGATTTTGTGCATCAGTATTTTAACCATGTTGTACCGAAAAAAGACAGGACGCCATTTCGAACGGCAGCGGCCTGCCATTGCCGGTGCAAAACTGCCCTGCGGCAATCAATGAACCGCGATGGCAACGCAAAAAGTCCGCCGACAATGATTCGTTCCTGCAGATCGGTCGCCGTCCGTGTTCGCCTGCGGCAATTCATGCGGCTCTTCAACATCTTCGCCCTTCTGCCCGTGCTGGCGTTGCTGCTGGCGCCGCCTCTGTGCGCACAGGTCACGTTTGGGTCATCGGGTGAGGAGGGCGAGCCGTTTCGCCGGCAGCAATGGCGCGTGCCATCGCCGGATACCGACATTGCCGCGCATGCGCTGCTGTTTCGCCCCGTCGGCGCCGGTCCGTTCCGGCTTGCGGTGATCGCACATGCCTCGACGCAGAATGTGCTGCGTCGGGCGCAAATGCCGCAGCCTGAATACCGCGCGCTGGTCGCGTTTCTCGTCGCACGCGGCTTCGCCGTGCTGGTGCCGGAGCGGCTCGGCCATGGTGCGACCGGCGGCCGCTATGTCGAGGACCAGGGCGGCTGCGACGAGGCGGATTACGCGCGTTCGGGTCGCGCGACGGCCGCCGAAATTTCGCTCGCGCTGGATTTTTTGCGAAAGCAGGATTTCGTTCGTCAAGACAGGGTCGTCGTGCTCGGCCATTCCGCCGGCGGTTGGGGGGCGTTGGCGCTCGCGAGTGCCGATCCGAACGCGATCTCCGCGATCGCAGTGTTTGCGCCGGGGCGCGGTGGCCACGCCAATGACGAACCGAACCGGATCTGCGCGCCGCAGACGCTTCTCGCCGCGGCGGCCGAGTTCGGCAAGGCGGCGCGCATTCCCGTGACATGGCTCGTAGCGACCAATGACAGCTATTTCGCGCCGGCGTTCTCGCGGCAATTGGCCGATGCGTTTCATGGCGCAGGCGGCAAGGTGGACTTCCGCACATTGCCGGCCGTCGGCAGCGAGGGGCATTGGATGATCGAGGGCGAAGCCGGCGTCAAAGCCGCCAGCCGCGAGCTCGGGCTTGCGCTGAACCAGTCCAAACCTGCGGCGGCCAAGAAGCCATGACGCTGTATCTCCTGGTCAAATACCTCCATGTGCTCGGCGCCATTGTCATTCTCGGCACCGGCACCGGCATCGCCTTCTTCATGCTGATGGCGCATCGCACGAATGACGCCGAATTCATTGCGCGCACCGCTTCGGTGGTGGTGATCGCGGATGCGGTCTTCACGCTGTCGGCCGTGATCCTCCAGCCGGTGACGGGCGGCCTGCTGATGATGCTTTCGGCCATGCCGATCACGGAACGCTGGCTGCTGGCCTCGCTTGGGCTCTACGTCTTTGCGGGCCTGTTCTGGGTCCCCGTCGTCTTCATGCAAATCGAGATGCGAGATCTCGCGCGCAAGGCAGCCGAGCAGCGCGGCGCTCTGCCGGAACGCTACTTCGTGCTCTACCGCCGCTGGTTCGCGTTCGGCTTCCCCGGCTTCGGCGCAACGATGTTGATCCTGTGGTTGATGATCGCGAAGCCGTTTTGAGAGATGCGATGACCCAGCGAACCGTTTTGGTGCTCGGCGCCTCCGGCCTGATCGGGCGCTTCGTCACCGACGATCTGCGCGCGCGGGGATTTCGTGCGGTCGGCGTCGCGCGCAGCCTGTCGCCCGCGCAGAAGATGAGCGCGCTTGACATCGAGCAGCCGATCCTGCCACTCGATGCAGCCGCGCTGACGCGCCTCTTCAGCGAGCACGCCGTCGACGTCGTCGTGAACTGTCTCGGCGTGCTGCAGGATGGTCCCGGCAGCGACACCGGCGCGGTGCATCGCGATTTCGTCGCGCGTCTGCTTCAGGCGATCGCCGATAGCGGCCGCGCGATCCGGCTGGTGCACATCTCGATCCCCGGGACCGCGGAGGCGGATCGCACCGCCTTCGCGACGACCAAGCGCGAGGCCGAGTGCCTGATTGCGGCCTCCGGCATTCCCCACGCGATTCTGCGGCCCGGCTTCGTCGTCGCACCATCAGCCTATGGCGGCAGCGCCATGCTGCGTGCGCTCGCCGCCGTACCGCTCGACCTGCCGCAGAAGGCGATGTCGACGCCATTCCAGTCCGTCGCCGTCGAGGACATTTCGGCGACCATCGCCTGGCTCGCCGCGCGCGATATCGACGACGCCTCAGTCAAAGCCGTGACGTGGGACCTGATGCAGGCCGAGCCAGTCACCATGGCGGGCGTCATCAAACAGTTCCGCCACGCCTTCGGCACGGCCGGCTGGCCGCGCCTCGCGATGCCGTCCTTCATGCTCGATCTCGGCGCGAAGATTGGCGATCTCGCCAATTATCTCGGCTGGATGCCGCCGATGCGCTCCACCGCCATCGCCGAGCTGCGCCGCGGCGTGACCGGCGATCCCTCGCCGTGGATTGCCGCCACGGGCGTCGCGCCGAAGACGTTGGCTGATACGATCGGGCGCCATCCCGCCACCATCCAGGACAAATGGTTCGCGCGGCTGTTCCTGATCAAGGCGCTGATTTTCGCCAGCCTGGTCGCGTTCTGGTTCGTCTCCGGCTTCATCGCGCTGTTCGTCTCCTACCGCGCCGCCGCCGGAATTTTGAGTGTGCACAACTTCCCGCCCGCGCTGGTCGATCCCATCACCATCGGCACCAGCTTGATGGACATGAGCATCGGCATGCTGATCGCCTTCCGCCGTACTGCGGCGATCGGCCTGGTCGCAGGCATCGTCGCCTCACTCGGCTACATGGTGGGCGCGGCGATCCTCACGCCCGACCTCTGGATCGAGCCGCTCGGTGCGCTGGTGAAGACAGGCCCCGCGATCGTGCTGATGCTGGTCGCGCTGCTGATGCTGGATAATCGATAGCGTTTTCGAGCGAAGTGGATCCCGGTTCGCGTGAAGAAAACGCGTAAGATAGAGAGACTGATGAGCAAATGGCCCGACGATGACGTAATCCTGTTCGACGGCGTCTGCATCTTCTGCTCGCGCTGGGTCCGCTTCGTCGCCAAGCGGGACACGGCGAAGCGGTTTCGCTTCACGCCGATCCAGTCGGATTATGGGGCGCGGCTTGCGCGTACGTTCGGCATCGATCCTGATGATCCCGATACCAACGCCGTGGTCCATGACGGCGAGGCCTTTATGAAATCCGACGCCGCGCTGACCGTGCTGTCGCATCTGCCGGGATGGAGTTGGGTGCGCGCGTTGTTTGCCGTGCCAAAACTGCTGCGAGACCCCGTGTACAGCGTCATCGCCCGCAACCGCTACCGCATCTTCGGGAAGTATGACGCCTGCTTTGTGCCCGATGCCGATCTGCGGGCGCGGGTGATTGAGTAGCTTCCCTCGTCATTGCGAGGAGCCACCCGGTCCCGCCTCCGGCGGGCCGGATGACAGGCTCCGCGACGAAGCAATCCAAACTGTCTCCAAGGAAAGATTCTGGATTGCTTCGCTGCGCTCGCAATGACCGAGTTTGCGGTTTACGGCTTGCTCAGAGTCGTCAGCACTTCCTTCGCCGCGCGCTCCCCGCTGTCCCTGGCCCCGTGCGCCGTCGTGAAAAAGCTTGGCGACGTCGCTTCGCCCGCGAAGAACAGCCGTCCATCCACCGGCGCAGCCAGCACGGCCCGGTCACCAGCGTGCCCCGGCAGCGCGTGCGAATAGGAGCCTCTTGCGAAGGGGTCGTGGGCCCAGCGCGACTCGTACAGCGGCTTGAGCTTGCGCCTGATGTCGTTGCCGAGAAAGCCTGCGATCTCGTCGATGCTGTGCGCGGCAATGGCGCCGTCGCCGGCGTCTTCCAGCTCGCGGGCGAAGCTGCCGCCGAAAAAGCCCTCGATGCAGGGCTGGCCGAACGGGCGGATGTGGTAGGTGCCCATCTCGGTGCGCATCGTGGCGCCGCGCAGATTGCCCTCTTTCGGAAAGGCTTCTGCATCCTCGAGCGCCAGCGTCACCTTGTCGTCGGCGCCGAGCGGCAGGCCGGCCGCCGCATCGACCTTGGCCGGGAGCGGCGGTGAGAAGCGGATCGCCTCATCGGCGATGAGATTGGTCGGAACGGTGACGATCGCCTTGTCGGCGGTCAGCGTACCCTGCGACGTCTCGATGCGGAGGCGCTGGCCGGAATGATCGATCAGCGTGACATTGCAGCCCAGGGCCACCGGGCAGGGCGCGCCATAGGCCGCGACCAGCGCGCCATAGCCACGGCGGATGCGCCAGTTGAGGTCGCTGTCCTCATAGGCGTCCCAGTCCAGTGTCGACATGTCCTTCAGTTCGCAGCCATTGATGTAGGTCGAGACCGCATCGATCATGGGATTCCAGCGATTGCCCGGATCGAGGCTCAGGCTCGCGGGTTCGTCCTTGCCCTTTTGCGCGGCCTGCCACAGGCGCTCGTAGAACGCGTCCATCGCACGCATGAAATCGTCGCGCTCGGCCTGCGGAAACGCGTTGCCGAAGGCGCGCTCGCGCCAGGGCGGCAGGTCCTTGTTGACCTCGAAGCCGAGCTGCTTTGCGATTCCGACGAAGGAATTCTTGTCGGCGGAGTGCAGCCAGCCGCAGCCGACGTCGAAGGTGACCTCAGGCGAGGCCTGCACGGTCCAGGCGCGGCCGCCGAGCCGGCCGCGCGCCTCCAGTACGATCACGGAAAGGCCGGAGCCAGCCAGCGCATGCGCCGCACCGAGGCCGGCTGCACCGGCGCCGATGATCGCGACATTGATGGAGGAGGGCAGGGACATGGGCGGGCTCTAGCACGTTCGCTGGGTGTGCTGAAGTCGCCACGCGCACAGCTGTCATCACCCGCGGAAGCGGGTGATCCAGTATTCCAGAGACATTTGTGGTTGAATCGATAAGCTGCGGCGTACTGGATGCCCCGGTCAAGCCGGGGCATGACAGCGTTGAGAGCGGTAGCTTACGCCACCGCTTCCTTGGACTTTTCCGCGCGCTTGCGCTCGTTCGGGTCGAGGTGCTTCTTGCGCAGGCGGATCGACTTCGGGGTGACCTCGACGAGCTCGTCGTCCTCGATATAGGCGAGCGCCTTTTCCAGCGTCATGCGGATCGGCGGGGTCAGGCGCACCGCTTCGTCCTTGGACGTGGTGCGGATGTTGGTGAGCTGCTTGCCCTTGAGCACGTTGATCTCGAGATCGTTGTCGCGGGTGTGCTCGCCGACGATCATGCCCTTGTAGACCTTCCAGCCCGGCTCGATCATCATCGGACCGCGGTCTTCCAGCTTGAACATCGCGTAGGCCACCGCGTCGCCCTGGTCGTTGGAGATCAAGACGCCGTTGCGGCGGCCCTGGATCTCGCCCTTGTACGGGGCATAGCCGTGGAACAGGCGGTTCATGATCGCGGTGCCGCGGGTGTCGGTGAGCAGCTCGCCCTGGTAGCCGATCAGGCCACGGGTCGGCGCGTAGAACACCAGGCGCTGGCGGTTGCCGCCCGAGGGCTTCATCTCGATCAGCTCGGACTTGCGCTCGCTCATCTTCTGCACGACGACGCCGGAATGCTCCTCGTCGACGTCGATCACGACTTCCTCGATCGGCTCCATGGTGGCGCCGGTCGCTTCATCCTTCTGGAACACGACGCGCGGGCGCGACACCGAGAGCTCAAAGCCCTCGCGGCGCATGGTCTCGATCAGGATCGCGAGCTGCAATTCGCCGCGGCCGGACACTTCCATCGCATCCTTGTCGGCGGCCTCGACGACGCGCAACGCGACGTTGCCTTCGGCCTCGCGCAGCAGACGGTCGCGGATCATGCGGCTCGTCACCTTGTCGCCTTCAGTGCCGGCGAGCGGGGAGTTGTTGACGATGAACGACATCGACACGGTCGGCGGATCGATCGGCTGCGCCGGCAGCGGCACCTCGACGGTCGGATCGCAGAAGGTGTCGGCGACGGTGCCCTTGGTCAGGCCGGCAATGGCGACGATGTCGCCGGCTTCGGCTTCATCGAGCGGCGTGCGCTCGAGACCACGGAATGCCAGGATCTTGGTGATGCGCCCGGACTCGACCAGCTTGCCATCGGCATGCAGCACCTTGACCTGCTGGTTCGGCTTGAGCACGCCCGACGAGATGCGGCCGGTGATGATACGGCCGAGATAGGGATTGGCCTCCAGGATGGTACCGATCATCCTGAACGGCCCTTCCTCGACCGTCGGCGGCGCAACGTGGCGCAGGATCAGGTCGAACAGCGGCTCCATGCCCTTGTCCTGCGGACCTTCGGGGCTTTCGGCCATCCAGCCCTGCTTGGCCGACCCGTACAGGATCGGGAAATCGAGCTGCTCCTCGCTGGCGTCGAGCGCCGCGAACAGGTCGAACACCTCGTTGATGACTTCGGTCGGACGCGCGTCGGGGCGGTCGACCTTGTTGATGACGACGATCGGCTTGAGACCGACCTTGAGCGCCTTGGAGACCACGAATTTGGTCTGCGGCAGCGGGCCTTCGGCGGCGTCGACCAGCACCAGGGCGCCGTCCACCATGTTCAGGATGCGCTCGACCTCACCACCGAAATCGGCGTGGCCGGGAGTATCGACGATGTTGACGCGGGTGTCCTTCCACTGCACCGAGGCCGCCTTGGCCAGGATGGTGATGCCACGCTCACGCTCCAGATCGTTGGAGTCCATGGCGCGATCCGTCACCTTCTGGTTCTCGCGGAACGTACCGGATTGCTGGAGGAGTTTGTCGACCAGGGTCGTCTTGCCGTGGTCGACGTGGGCGATGATGGCGACGTTACGAAGGTTCATGAGTGAGCTTCTTTGCGGTCGGACAATGGGTTAAGCGCGATCTCGCCGGTCAGACCGGGACCTCTTCTCGAAATAACGCTGGAAGACTGGAAACGGGCGCTTTCCGCCCAAAAAGGGCCGCCCGGCCATCTCGACCAGGCACCCTACGCGTTGCGGCGCAATATATGCAAAAACCGCCAAAAAACAATGTGTTCTTTGGGCCTTGGTTGATTGAATTTTGCCCGGGAATCCCCGGGGCTTAGTGACAATCCGGTGTCAAACCGGCCCTTGTTCGGCCGGCGGCCGCCTTGATCAGCCCTGCGCGGAGCTCAGGTCCGCCTCCTCGGTCGGATAGACCCCGCGCAGCACCTCCTCGAAGTGCATCTTCACCGCGTCGTTGCACAGGCAGGCGCGCAGGCGCAAGCCGTCGAGATTGCGGACCAGGATCGCGCCGCGCCGGGTATCGAGCACGCCCTCGGCCTTGAACGACTGGAGCACGCGGCTCGCATAGCTGCGGCCGACCCCGAGCAGCGTCGCAAGCTGCTCATGCGTCAGCGGCACGCTGCTCTCGTCGCCGGTCCGCTCCATCGCCGCAATGATCCACTTTGCCGTACGCTGTTCGATGGAGTGGATGGCGTTGCAGGCGGTGGACTGGAAGATCTGCGCCAGCATGCAGTCGGCATAGCGGGCGAAGATGTTGCGCAGCGAGGCCGAGCGCATCTTGGCAGCTTCCAGCTTGGCGACGTGAATGCGCGCGAATGGTCCGCCGAATTTCACGCAGATGCGGGTATAGGCCGGCAAAAATCCCTCGCTGACGATGCCGCCCACTGCGCCTTCGCGGCCGACCAGGATGGTCTCGACGTCGCGGCCGTCCTCATTGGGAACGAGAAATGTCGCGAGCGACGGCCCGCAGGGAAAGTGCACGACCTGGACATCGTCGCCGGGACTGTAGAGCAGCTCGTTGGCCCCGGCGGTGTCCAGGGTGACGTGCGGTGCCAGCAGCGCGTAATCAGCCGGACTCAAGCGCCGCAGCAGATTGTTGGCCGGCCGGCTGCCGATCTCGGTTGTCTTGCTGATACGGGCGTCCATCGTAAATCCCCTGCTCTCCTTTCAACACTAGCGAGGTCCGATCATGGGCTATGTGCACAAGTGGACAGACGTGAAAACTGTTCTGTGGTGAGTTTCGTTCCTGGAACCCTCCGATGCGCTGGGCGCAGGCATCGGGATGAGACTGTCCTCGATCGGTAAGAACATGCAGCCCTCGATATCCACCATCATGATACCTGCTTCCCCGGACGGATCGACCGGCATGCCCGCCGATGTTCTGATCGTTGAGGACGATCCGATCATTGCGATCGATTTCGAGGATCGCCTGCTCGGATTTGGCGTGAAGAGCGTGCGAACCGCGGGGTCGGTGGCGCAGGCGCTGGCGGCGATCGCAGCGCGCGCGCCGGATTTCGCGTTGCTCGACGTCGAGCTCGGCCGCGAGAATAGCTTTGCCGTCGCCGACCGGCTGGCGGCAGCGCAGATTCCCTTCGTCTTCGTGACGGGCTACGGTGCCGAAGCTCGGATCGCTTCCGAATTCAAGGCACGGCCGCGGCTGCAAAAGCCCTGCTCGAGCGACGCGCTGGAGGCCGCGCTGCGCTCGCGCGGCGCCTGATCGCCCGTCGGCGTTCTCCGGGCTTCAGGCAAATTTCGGATCGAGCGTGGTCGACCACAGCGGGACGTCGGCGCGGTCGCGCAAGGTCACCATCATCTGGCCGGATGCGCCGTCGATCTTGACGTGACCGAAGAATTGCATGCCCGCGGACGGCGGCAGATTCTGGTTGTCCTTGCCCGGCGCTTTGACGAAGCGCACCTCCGGTCCAAAGGTGTTGTCGAGCGCATTTGGACCAAAGGTGCCCGCATGCAGCGGGCCCGACACGAATTCCCAGAACGGCTCGAACTCCTGGAATTGCGCCTTGTTCGGATCGTAATAATGCGCGGCGGCGTAGTGCACGTCCGCGGTCAGCCACACCGTGTTGTTGATCGGCGCCATCTTGATGAAGCGCAGAATGTCGGCGATCTCGAACTCGCGGCCGCGCACCGGGCCGTCGCCCTGCGCAATGGCTTCCGATCCGCCCTTCGGCGTGTCCGAGACGACGAGGCTGAGCGGCATGTCGGAGGCGATCACTTTCCATGTGGCGCGCGAGTTGAGGAGGCCGCGCTTGAGCCAGGCGATCTGGTCCGGGCCGAGGAAGTAGCTGGCGGGCCCGTAAGCGGCTTCGAGATTGGCGCCGTTCGGGCCGCGATAGCTGCGCTCGTCGAGCACGAACACGTCGAGATGCGGGCCATAGGAGATCTGGCGATAGACCCGGCCCGGCTCAACGATGCTCTCCCGCATCGGATACATCTCGTGGAAGGCGCGGCCGGCGCGGGCCGCCAGCAGCGAGATGTCGCGCACCTTGTAGGACGCCGGCAACTCCTTCGACAGCGACCAGTTGTTGGTCACCTCATGGTCGTCCCACTGCACGAAGATCGGCACTTCGGCATTGAAGGCGCGGACGTTGTCGTCGGTGAGATTGTATTTGTGCGCGGCGCGGTACTCGTCCAGCGTCTCCGCGACCTTGGCCTTTTCGGGGATGGTGACGTTCTTCCAGATCTTGCCGTCGGTGAGCTTCACTTCGGATTCGATCGGACCGTCGGCATAGATCGTGTCGCCGGAATGCAGGAAGAAATCCGGGCGATGCTTGCGCATCGCGGAGAAGGTGAACATGCCGCCATCATCGGGATTGATGCCCCAGCCTTGCCCTGCGACGTCGCCGCCCCAGACGAAGCTGACGTCGCGACGGTCGGCGGGCGCAGTGCGGAAGCGGCCGATGACAGCTTCGCCCTCGATCGCGCTGTGTGAGAGGTCGCGAAAGCGGACGCGATAGAAGATGTCCTGTCCGCCCGGCAGGTTCTCGATCAGCATCTTCGCGGTGAAGTCGCTCTCCGGCAGCGCCGCGATCGGCGGCAGCGCGCGGGCGTCCTTGAAGGACTCGGTCGTGGCCACCTCGACCAGCATCTGCGATGGCCGGTCAGTGCGCGCCCAGACCACGCCACCGTCGACCGTGACGTCGCCGGACTGCACGCCATGCGTAACCGCCGGCCGGTCGGCCGCGCGCGAAAGATGGGGCATCGCGATCGCGCCGAGCGCACCGGCGCCGGTGGTGAGGAAGCGGCGGCGGGAGAATTTGATGTTCATGGCGGCTTCGCCTTTTGTCTCGTGCGCATCTCGCGTCGTCATTCCGGGACGGTCCGAAGGACCGGACCCGGAATCTCGAGATTCCGGATTCGCGCTGCGCGCGCTCCGGAATGACAGCGAAAGCTATACTGAGACAGTATGACGCAGCAATAACGCGGCAAGCGTTTAGGCGTTGCCGGCGGCCCTGAATTGCGCGCCTGCGCGCTGCAGGCTTTGCGGCATGGCAAACAGCACGGCCTTGCGATCGGCGACGGCGGCGTGGAACTGATCGAGCACGATGTTGATGGCGGTGAGCCCGCCCTCTTCGATGGCGCCGTGATCGAAGCAGCGTAGCGTGTCGCGCAAGATTTCGTCAGCCTCGGTTTGCATCTGGTCGAGCTCTTCGGTCGTCTCGCTCTTGCGCGCCGCCGCGATCATGTCGAACAGGCGGTCGCGCAAATGGCTGTTGTTGTCGCGCTCGTCCTTCTTGAGGTAGCCCGCGAACCAGGCGCCGAGCGAGCCCATCGCCGAGAGCGCCATCAGGGTCCACCAGATGTAATCGCTGTATTTGTCGAGGAAGGTCTTTTCCTCGCCGTCGACAAAGGCGGCGGCGCCCGGATGCACGGGGATCACCGCATCCTTGTCGGTGTCGGGCGTCTCGATCTTCGCCGCCATCGGGAATTCCGCCACCAGTTGCTGGCGCACGGCGAAGAGCTGGCGCGTGAACGCCGCGATGGTGGTGTCGGACACACCTTTGCGCGCCACGATGTGGTGCGAGAAGCTGATGGTCTTGACCTCGTCATCGGGGCGATCGGGGGAGCCGCCATAGGTGCCGGCGGGAATCTCCGCTGCTTCGTAGACGGGATGGTTTTGCGCGATCGCGTCCGCGGAATCGATCGCGAGGAAGGTCGGCGTGCCGCTGTCCTTGGCGGAAGCCGCGATCGCATCCGACGTGATCTTGCTGTTGACGGGGCCGGCTGCGAGATAGGCATCGGCCTTCTGGGCCTTGATCGCCTCGGCGGCTTCATTGGCCGGGAACTGTATGACCTCGACCTTGGCGGGATCGACGCCGTATTGCTGGAGGATCACCTTGAGCAAATTGACGTTGGCCTGGGTTCGGCCGATCACCCCGACGCGATGGCCGGCGAGCTGCGCGATCTTGGTGATCTTCGCGCCCTTCTTCTTGCCTTTGCCGGGCACGGACCACAGCACCACGACGTTCTTGCGCAGGGTCGCGACGGCTTGCGCGTTCTTCGGCACGTCGACGTCGCCGCGCACGATGGCGAGATCGGCCTTGTTTTCCGCGAGCGCATCGGCGCTGGCGGTGGCGCCGTCGGTCTGGATCGGGCGTAGCCGCACATAGCTCTTGTGCTGCGCGAATGCCTGCGTCAGCGCCTGCACGACCTTGAGGTCGTCGCTATTGGCCGGACCGACCGCGATCTTCAGCGTCACCGGCCGCATCGCAAAATAGTAGCCGCCGACGAGCGCGCCGATGATCGCAAGCACCAGCGCCAGAGATACGAGCGCCGTCCTCCGCGCCGCTGATCGCGGCGAAGGCGGGGTGGGCGCTTCGGCCAGGTCCAATCCCCCGGTCATCGATCTCCCAAACAGGCGCTTGAGGCTCAGTTTCATTTTGGCCGGCGATTTACACCCGCAATCATAGCAAATTTCTTGTCCCGAGGGGTTACATCTCCGTCATGGTTAGCGGATGGACGAAATCCGGTCTGAACCAGGGCCATATGCACGGTGTTAGGGTAAAGTTCCCCTGAAAATGGAGGCGATCATGGCAGAGCGGCTGACGGCGGAAGCACGCAAGCAGGCACTGGGCGCCATACCGGGCTGGACCGAGGTTCAGGGCCGCGACGCCATCGGGAAGACCTTTGTCTTCAAGGATTTCAACGAGGCGTTCGGGTTCATGACCCGCGCGGCGCTGGTTGCCGAGAAAATGGATCACCACCCCGAATGGCGCAACGTCTACAAGACGGTGGAGGTGGTGCTGGCGACCCATGACGCCGGCGGCGTCACCAAGCTCGACATCGAGCTCGCCAGGACGATGAACACGATCGCCAAGCTGACAGCTACCTGACATCTTGCGAGGATCGGCTGCATCCCCATGTTGTGATCAGCAGGAGATGCGGCCATCTGCCGGCCCTGGCTGAACGGGGAGTTTGTCGAACATGGCTGCCGAACACAGCATCGGCTTCGAGCCGGCCGATCGGCTCGCGGAGGATCATGAGAGCGTGCGCCGCCGTTTCTGGCGCAAGCTGAAGCGTGTCGCCGCGCAATTGCCGTTCGCGGAAGACCTGCTCGCGGCCTATTATTGTGCGTTCGACCGGCAGACGCCGCGCCATGTCCAGGCGTCGCTGCTCGGGGCGATCGCCTATTTCATCCTGCCGTTCGATTTCGTTCCCGACGTGATGCCGATCCTCGGCTTCACTGATGACGCCGCCGTGCTCGCCACCGCCATCCGTATGGTCGCCGGCCACATCACGACGGAGCACCGCGAAGCCGCCCGCGCCGTGCTGAAGCGCGGGGTGGATGAGGTATAGGAGCGTAGGCCGAGCGTACCGCTGTCATTCCCCGCGACCCGGCTACGCCAAGGCTTCGCCGGGGTTGCGGTCCAGGGCCGCCGAAGCTTTAGCGTAGGCGGCAGGCGGGGAATCCAGTACGCCGCGGCCTCTCGATTCAATCACTGACGTCA
This sequence comes from Bradyrhizobium sp. Unk1, assembly GCF_059512345.1. NCBI lineage: Bacteria > Pseudomonadati > Pseudomonadota > Alphaproteobacteria > Hyphomicrobiales > Nitrobacteraceae > Bradyrhizobium > Bradyrhizobium sp. Unk1. The sequence continues at coordinate 25,209 of NZ_JCAMOP010000003.1, read as the reverse complement.
CGGAGTACTGGATCGCCCGCTCAAGCCGGGCGATGACAGCGAGTGTGTGGGTGCCGCTTGCGACACCATCGGCCGCAATGCCGCTCGTTACTTCTTCTCCGCCCGCGCGTTCCCCGCGTCCCACGCCTGGAATTGCTTGAACAGCGCTTCCCTGTCTGCGTCCGACACCTTCTGGGCCGCGGGGTTCTGCTTGAGGAACGCCTCGAAGCGCTGCCGGGTCACCGGTTCGACGCCGTGCTTGTCGAGCCATTGCTGCGCCACCGGCAATCTGTTCCAGCCCGTCAGAGGTGCCGGGAGCGAGACTTCCTTCCACTTGGGATGGAAAGGCGGGTTCTGCAGGGTCGGGAATTTCGTGAAGAACGCATCCACGAACAGCGCAAGCTTACGGTAACGGTCGGTGTTGGGCGCCCAGTTGTAGGCCGCGAGCACCGCCGGCACCGCGATGGTGTCCACGTTATCGCCTTCCTTGATCAGGTTCGGATAGTCCTTGGCGGTCAGCGTCGCCGGCAGATAGTCGCTCTGGAGCGGCTTTGCATAGTCGACCCCCGCGAGGTGGAAGCGGCCGTCATTGCTGAAGGTCGACACTGACTTGTACGGCTTGCCGCCGACCACGATGACGGCGTCGATCTCGCCGGCTTTCAGCTTCTCCATCGCGATGCGCTGCTCGACATAGACGAAGTTCGCCTTGATCCCGAGCCGTTCGAACACGGTGAGCGCGGTGACGAAGGTACCGCCGTTCGGCAGGTCGACGCTGACGGTCTTGCCTTCGAGGTCCTTGAGCGTCGCGACCGATTTCGGTGCGATCACCTGCATCTCTTCATTGTAGAGCTTGGTCACATAGGTGAACTGCTTCTTGATGTCCTTGGCAAAGCCCTTGCGCTCGAGATAGTCGAGCGTATCCGCCCGTACGATGCCGAGATCGACGCCTTGCAGGAACAGAATGTCGGCGACGCTCTGCACCGAGCCGCGGCCGACGATTGGCAGCACGCGGATCTTGTTGCCGTCGTCGAGCACGGAGGCGAGGTCGGCGCCGAACTGCACGTAGGTGCCGCCGATCGTGCCGGTGATCAGCGTGACCGTATTGGCGTTCAGCGACTGCTTGGTCGAGGTCGAGCCGAACTGGAAGATGGCCTTCAGGCTGTCCGAGACCTTGGCCGGATCGTATTCGGTCTGCTCGGCGCGTGCCGCGAAGGCACAGATCGTCATGATGGCGGCAACCGCCATTCCCAAAGCGTTACGCATGATACCCTCTAAAAAGTTCTAGTTCTGAAGCTGAGCGAGGCGCTGCCGCGCCTCCGCCGACCCGAGTGCCGCGGCCTTCTGGTACCAGTCGCGCGCGACGGTCGCGTCGCCGGCGATGCTCCGCGCGTCGCTGGTGCCCAGCACGGCCGGGTCATAGGTCTGCGCCAGCAGAAACGCGGCCTCTGCATCCTGTGCATTGGCCGAGCGCTCGAGCAGCAGGCGGGCTGCAACAATATCCCCGATCCTCAACAGGCTCTTCGCGCGTGTCATCAGCCCGGCCAGCGTGTCGGCATCGAGCGTCTTGGCGAGCGTCTTGGCGGGCGGAGGGGGCGCCGGCGGCGCCGCGACGGGTGCGGGCGCGGGTGCCTGGGCTTGCAGCGCCGTCTGATAGGCGGTCGCGATCGCTTCGCGGCTCGGCGTTGACGGTGCAGGGAGACCCTGCGTGTCGGCGCTCGCCAGCCTCGTGTTGATCACGCGGTCCGGATCCCTTTGCGGGGTCTGCGGTACGGCCGGCACGCTGGCGGACGCCATTGCCTGCTCCGATGCGATGCTCATCCAGCTACCGGCATTGGCGGCCAAGAGGCCGCGAAAGTCGGACTGAAACAGTGTGACCAGAACTGCCACGGTGGATGCCGTCAGAACCGCCGCGAGAACACGCGGCACAATTCTGGAGCGCACCTCAATGGGCGCATATTCGCGCGGGTCCGGCGCACCGAGCGGATCGGACAGGAAGAGTGGAATCGGATCGTCCTGCGAAAGATCGGCCCGCGCGGCGCGCGCACGGATGAAGGATGCGGTCGGCGGATGTGATGTGGCTCGATCAGAGTCGAACGCCTTCGACTCCTTCGACGGGCGATGCGCCGTCGTCTCCATGGTCATGCTCCCCATTACTAACGCAACGCAGGGGCAATTCGGCTTAAGTCTTCTTGCTTTTGTCCAAAGTGTCCCGCAAATGGAACCCGTAAAACGCAGTGGGAATCAGCCCAAAAAACGACAACGGTTTGCGCGAATCAGGAAATATTTGGGTTTGATTGAGGCGGAGCCGGGGAATGCACCACGATTTTGGCGGTGATGGTTGAGGAAGGTTTTCCCAGACTCCGCTGGCTTTAACCCCGGGGCATCCAGTGGGCCGCAGCGTCTCGGCTCAAATCTCTGGCGTCTCTGACATCTGGGCCGCCCGCCTCAGTACGCAATTGCGCAGAAGGCGGGCGACGACTGTCGCATATGTGGCGGGTGCGTGTGGCAGGCAAGCGCTGCCGCTCACATGATCATGGATGCAGGATCACCTTGCCCATGGCCTGGCGTCCCGCCAGAACCTTCAGCGCGTCGGCGGTTTGTGCCAGCGGGAAGGTGCGGTCGACATGCGAGGAAATCTTTCCTTCCGCGGTCCACTTCACGAGCTTCTCGAGATTGGCGCGGTTCTTGGCCGGGTTGAGCCGGGTCCATGCGCCCCAGAACACGCCACGGATGTCGCAGCCCTTCAGCAGCGCGAGGTTCAGCGGCATCTTCGGAATGTCGCCGGCGGCAAAACCGATGACCAGGAAGCGGCCTTCCCAGGCGATCGAGCGCAGTGCCTGCTCGGCATAGGCGCCACCCACGGGATCGAAGATGATGTCCACGCCCTTGCCGCCGGTGAGTTTTCGCAAGCCTTCCTTCAGATCTTCCTTGCCGTAGTTGAGTGTCAGCTCGGCGCCGTGCGCTTTCGCGAATTCGAGCTTCTCATCCGACGAGGCGCAGGCGATCACCTTCAGGCCCATCAGCTTGCCGAGCTCGCAGGCAGCCAAGCCGGTGCCGCCGGCTGCGCCCAGCACCGCGAGCGTCTCGCCCGGCTTTGGGCTCGCGCGGTCTTCCAGCGCATGCAGCGCGGTGCCGTAGATGATGATGATGCCGGCCGCGCGGTCATAGTCGAGATTGTCGGGAATCTTGACGATCGATGCCGCCGGCAGCGCGATCTTTTCGCGCGCGCCATTGTGGCCGCAAGAGGCGACGACGCGATCGCCGACCTTCAGATCAGTCACGCCGGGACCGATGCTCTCGATCACGCCGGCGACTTCAGCGGCGGGCGAGAACGGGAACGGCGGCTTGATCTGGTACTTGCCCTGAATCATCAGGATGTCGAAGAAGTTCAGCGCCGCCGCCTTGATCGCGATCACCGCTTCGCCGGGACCTGCCACCGGATCCGGCACGTCGGCAAGCACGAGATCGTCGGGTTGGCAATATTGCGAGCAGAGGATGGCTTTCATGGCGGCACCTTCTTGAGAAGTAAGCACTGGGCGTTTCGAGCGGAATTATAGTTGATCGGGTTTTGCCGGATTTAGGCACGGGCGACAATCCGGATTCTTTGTCTGACGCTACGCGCCGGCTTATCCTCGTCATTGCGAGCGAAGCGAAGCAATCCAGAGCCCGTCCCGCGGAAATAGTCTGGATTGCTTCGTCGCTTCGCTCCGCGCAATGACGGCTTACGTGGAAAGAGGATTCAAACGATGTTTGAAACAGGGCTGCTCAGGGACAAGCGCATCCTCGTCACCGGCGGCGGCTCCGGCCTCGGCGCCGCGATGGGACGCCGCTTCCTCGCGCTCGGCGCCGAGCTCGTGATCTGCGGCCGCAAGCTCGACCGGCTGGAAGCGACGGCGAGCGAGATGCGCGCGCAGACCGGCGGCAAGGTCACGACGATGGCTTGCGATATTCGCGACGGCGCGGCCGTCGAGAGCATGATGGACGCGATCTGGCGCGAGGCGCCGCTCGATATTCTCGTCAACAACGCTGCCGCAACCTTCATCGCGCAGAGCGAGCATCTGTCGTTTCGCGCTGCCGACGCGATCCTCGCGCCGACGCTGCATGGCGCGATGTATTGCACGCTCGCCGCCGGCAAGCGCTGGATCGACGGCAAGCATGGCGGTGTCGTGCTGTCGATCCTCTCGACCTCGACCATCACCGGCCGCGCCTTCACGGTTCCGTCGGCGATGGCGAAGTCGGCGGTGCTGGCGATGACCAGGAGTCTCGCGGTCGAGTGGGGTCCGAAGGGCGTCCGCACCGTCGCGATCGCCCCGGGCCCGTTCCCGACCGCGGGCGCCTCGGGGCAGCTCCGTCCCGAAGGCCGCGACGAAGGCTGGACCGCCCGCAACCCGATGGGGCGCACCGGCGAGCACGGTGAGCTCGCCGACCTCGCCAGCTTCCTGGTCTCGGACCGTGCCGGTTACATCAATGGCGAGATGGTCGTGATCGACGGTGGCGCGCATTTGCGCAGCTCCGGCGCCGAGGATTTGTTGCGCTGGACCGACGCACAATGGGCCGAGCAGCGCGCTGCGCGATCCAAAGGCTGAGCCGCTAACTGCCTTCCCAAATTGGACTTTCCCGGTTATCCCTGCCGGGGGACAAAGCGCGGCCGGGCCATCTTCCAGTCACAATATTGAGGGAACCACTCCAGCATGTGGCGGGTGCTGATTTTAGCCTTGATGACGGGCGTTATGGCCGTGGGAATCACCGATTCCGCGCGGGCGCAGACCGCGCAACCGGCGCCCAAAGCCGCGCCGAAGGCGGCTGCACCGGCGGCCAATCCGGCTGCAAAGACAGTAGCAAAGCCCGAGAGCAAGCCGGTGACTCCAGCCGCCGCGGTTGCGGGCGGCGCGGAGCCGACCCTGATTGGCCAGTTCGGCACCTGGGGCGCCTATTCGGCCACACCGAACGGCAAGAAGGTTTGCTTCGCGCTGGCCAAACCGTCGTCGTCGAAGACCAACCCGCCGAACCGCCCGCGCGATCCCGCCTATGCCTTCGTTTCGACCCGGCCGGCCGAAAAGGTGAACAACGAAGTCTCGGTCATGATCGGCTATGCGCTGAAGCCGGGCTCGGAATCCTCGGTCGAGGTCGGCGGCGCCGCCTTCGCGATGTACACGCAGGGCGACGGCCTCTGGATCAAGAACGCGGCCGAAGAAGAGCGGATGGTCGAGGCCATGCGCAAATCCGCCGATCTCGTGGTCAAGGGTGTCTCGGCCAAGGGAACAGAGACGACCGATACGTTTTCGCTGAAGGGCCTCGCCCAGGCGCTCGACCGGATCGCCCAGGATTGCAGGCGTTAAGGCTGCGGGCGAGAAGGTCGCAATCGGCCGTTCCGGTTGCTATATAGGGCCGGTTCCAGATTTTCTTTCGTCATTCCGGGGCGCGCGAAGCGCGAACCCGGAATCTTGAGGTTCCAGGTTCAGGTCTTCGAGCTGCCCCGGAACGACCCAGCAATTAGGCCTATCGATGCAACCGACGACCGAGCCGCACAACGCGATACTGGTGGAGAAGACACCGCTCGAAACCTATGTGCCGCCGGCCAGGCCCTCGCTGATCGGCCTGTCGCGCAGCGAGCTTGCCGACCGCCTCGGCGAGATCGGCGTTGCGCCCGCGCAGCGCAAGATGCGCGTCCAGCAGCTGTGGCACTGGCTCTATTTCCGTGGCGCCCAAAGCTTCGACGATATGACGTCGATCTCGAAGGGCATTCGCGCCGAGCTCGCGCAGCATTTTACGGTCGACCGTCCCGAAGTCGTGGCCGAGCAGATCTCCAACGACGGCACCCGCAAATGGCTGCTGCGGCTGCCGAGCGGCGACAATGTCGAGCGTGCGCATGAAGTCGAGTGCGTCTACATCCCCGAGACCGATCGCGGCACGCTTTGCGTCTCTTCCCAGGTCGGCTGCACGCTGAACTGCTCCTTCTGTCACACCGGCACGCAGCGGCTGGTGCGCAACCTCACCGCCGGCGAGATCGTCGGACAGGTGATGGTGGCGCGCGACCGCCTCAATGACTGGGCCGATCGCGAGGACGGCACGCGCCGCGTCACCAACATCGTGATGATGGGCATGGGCGAGCCGCTCTACAATTTCGACGCGGTGCGCGACGCGCTGCTGATCGTCGGCGACAATGAAGGCATCGGCATCTCCCGTCGCCGCATCACGCTGTCGACCTCGGGCGTGGTGCCGAACATCGTGCGCGCGGGCGACGAGATCGGCGTCATGCTCGCGATCTCGCTGCATGCGGTGCGCGACGAGCTGCGCAACGAGCTGGTGCCGCTCAACCGCAAATATCCGATCAAGGAACTGCTGCAGGCCTGCCGCGACTATCCCGGCGCCTCGAATGCACGCCGCATCACCTTCGAATATGTGATGCTCAAGGGCGTCAACGATTCGCTCGATGATGCAAAGCTGCTGGTGAAGCTGCTCAAGGGCATTCACGCCAAGATCAACCTGATCCCGTTCAATCCCTGGCCCGGCACGGCCTATGAATGTTCGGACTGGGACCAGATCGAAAAATTCTCCGAATACATCTTCAACGCCGGCTACTCCTCGCCGGTGCGCACCCCGCGCGGCCGCGACATCCTCGCCGCCTGCGGCCAGCTCAAATCGGAGACCGAGAAGCTCTCGGCCCGCGAACGTCAGGCGCTGCGCGCCATGGCGATGACGGATTGATGGATCATGCTCGCGCTCTCGCATCCTCGTCATTGCGAGCGCAGCGAAGCAATCCAGAATCTTTCCGTTGAGACAGTCTGGATGGCTTCGTCGCGGAGCCTGTCATCCGGCCCGCCGGAGGCGGGACCGGGTGGCTCCTCGCAATGACGGCTGAGTTGGCATTTTTGGCATGTCCCTGATCGGCCGCCTCATCGTCATCTTCATCGGCTTTCTCGCCGCCTGCTTCGTCGGCGGGATGATCGTCGTCGTCGCGCTGCTGTTTCCGGAATTCGCCGATCTCGGCGCCGGTCCCGTCGATCAGGGCGCGATCGACATCCTGCTCGGCTTCGGCTTCATCTTCGTCTCGGGCTTTGCGCTGGTTCCGGCCGCGGTGATCGTCGCGATCACCGAAGCGCTCTACATCCGCAGCGCACTGGCCTATGCCGTTGGCGGTGGCCTTGTCGGTCTCGCCTGCTATCTCGGCCTCATTCCCTTTCACTCCGATACGCTCCAGTTCGAAGGCATCGTGCGGCGGCATCTGGAGATCATGACCGGCGCGGGCATCGTCTCCGGCGTGGTCTACTGGCTGATCGCCGGCCGCAACGCCGGCGCCTGGCGCAATCCGCCGCCCCCGCACAAGCCGCCTCCGCCGCTGCCGTCGAATTCGCGGCCGGATGCGCGGTGATTTTACCCTCCCCTGGAGGGTCCCTGGAGGGGGAGGGTCGATCGCGCGTCGCGCGAGCGGGGCGGGGTGACAGACTATCCCGGATGGTGGTGTCCCATTTTTGTCGACCTACGCGCGGGACGTTGGTGGATGTACCGTTTGCTCGGCTTCACCCCACCTCGGTTCGCATTTCGCTTCGCTGCATGCGACCCGATCCTCCCCTCCAGGGGAGGATGGGGCATCTCGCACGGGGTTTCCATCCCCGCCCCACTCCGCTAAACCGCGCGCCATGAACCGGACTGGACTCTTTATCGGCCTGGCGCTGTGGCTCGTGATCGGCGTCGTTTTCGGCCTCTATCCCGAACTCGATCTCAAGCTCGCCGCGCTGTTCTTTGACCCCGAGACGAAGACATTTCCGCTCAAGCTGGTCGGCTGGGCCGGCGTTGCGCGTGACGCCGCAATGTGGATCGCCTGGGCATTCGCGCTGCCGTCGCTCGTGGCGCTCGTGGCCAAGATGGTCCGGCCCGACCGTCCCTTGATGGTGTCGGGGCGCGCGATCATCTTCCTGCTGGTGACATTGACGCTGTCGGCGGGCATCCTCACCAATCTCACCTTCAAGACCTACTGGGGCCGGCCGCGTCCGGTGGTGGTGACTGAGTTTGCCGGCGACCAGCAATTCGTGCCGTGGTGGGATCCGCGCGGCGATTGCGCCCGCAACTGCTCGTTCTTCTCGGGCGAGGGCGCGACCGCGTTCTGGACGCTGGCGCCGGCTGCGCTGGCGCCGCCGGCATGGCGACCGCTCGCCTATGCCGGTGCGGTTGTGTTCGGCATGGTCACCAGCGGGCTGCGGATGGCCTTCGGCGGCCACTTCTTCACCGATGTCTCGATCGCCGGCCTCGTCACCTTCGTCGTGATCTGGTTCGCCTACGCGCTGATTTACCGCTGGCCGCGGACCCGGTTCTCGGACGAGGCGGTCGATGCCGCCCTGACCCGGCTGAACATGCCCGCCTACCGGCTCCGCCAGCGCCTGTTCGGCCGCAAGACGGGCCCCGAGCCGTCGATTTGAGGCATTAAATGCGTGCCGAGGCGTGCGAAATTTGATATTCGCGCGGTCAACCCACAAACGCCATCAGCCCCTTGAGACCCGATTGGAAGCCCCATGACCACGATCCTGAAAAGCCTGCCCAAGGGTGAGAAAGTCGGCATCGCGTTTTCGGGCGGTCTGGATACCAGCGCGGCGCTGCTCTGGATGAAGCAGAAGGGCGCGCGCTGCTACGCCTACACGGCCAATCTCGGCCAGCCCGATGAAGCCGACTACAACGAGATCCCGCGCAAGGCCGAGGCGTTCGGTGCCGAGAAGGCGGTGCTCGTCGACTGCCGCACGCAGCTCGTCCACGAAGGCATCGCCGCGATCCAGTCGGGCGCCTTCCACATCTCGACCGGCGGCATCACCTATTTCAACACCACGCCGCTCGGGCGCGCCGTCACCGGCACGATGCTGGTCGCGGCGATGAAGGAAGACGGCGTCAACATCTGGGGCGACGGCTCGACCTTCAAGGGCAACGACATCGAGCGCTTCTACCGCTACGGCCTGCTCACCAATCCGAGCCTGCGCATCTACAAGCCCTGGCTCGACCAGCAATTCATCGACGAGCTCGGCGGTCGCGCCGAGATGTCGGCGTTCATGACGGCGCAGGGCTTCGCCTACAAGATGAGCGCGGAGAAGGCGTACTCGACCGACAGCAACCTGCTCGGCGCCACGCACGAAGCGAAGGATCTCGAAAGCCTCGACAGCGGCATCAAGATCGTCAACCCGATCATGGGTGTGCCGTTCTGGCGTGACGACTGCAACGTCAAGGCCGGGAAGGTCGTGGTGCGTTTCGAGGAAGGCCAGCCGACTGCGCTGAACGGCCAGACCTTCAGCGATCCCGTCGCATTGTTCCTCGAAGCCAATGCGATCGGCGGCCGCCACGGACTCGGCATGAGCGACCAGATCGAGAACCGCATCATCGAGGCAAAGAGCCGCGGTATCTACGAGGCGCCCGGGATGGCGCTGCTGCACATCGCCTATGAGCGCCTCGTCACCGGCATCCATAACGAGGATACTATCGAGCAATACCGCATCAGCGGCATGCGCCTCGGTCGCCTGCTCTATCAGGGCCGCTGGTTCGATTCGCAGGCCCTGATGCTGCGCGAGACCGCGCAGCGCTGGGTCGCGCGCGCCGTCACCGGCGAGGTGACGCTGGAGCTGCGCCGCGGCAACGACTATTCGATCCTCAACACCGAGAGTCCGAACCTGACCTATGCGCCGGAACGGCTCAGCATGGAGAAGGTGGAGGACGCGGCATTCACGCCGGCCGATCGCATCGGTCAGCTCACCATGCGCAATCTCGACATCGCCGACACGCGCACCAAGCTGAAGCTCTACACGGACACGGGCCTGCTGTCGGGCAGCGAAGGCTCGCAGATCTTCCGGCTCGAGAGCGACAAGGGTTGATCTTGTAGCGCGGATGGAGCGAAGCGAAATCCGGGGCCTCTCGTCCAGCCGCTAGATTCCCGGATTGCGCTTCGCTCCATCCGGGCTACGCGCATAATGACGATGTCATGCGCGGCCGCTAGGGTTCCGCTCCTGTCGGAAACGGGATTACGGAGCATCGCGCATGGTCAAGGGATCGGCACTCGCCTCACTCATCGTCCTCTGTTGGACAACGTCGCTGTCGGCGCAGGCGATCTATCCGATCGATCGTGCCGAGATCCTGGCCGGCGCCCGGTTCGACTTCAAGGTCGAGTTTCCCGGGCCGGTCGATCCGGCCAGGCTGAAGGTGACCGTGAACGGCGCGGACTATGCTGCCGCGTTCGGACGTAGCGGGACCTTCATCGATCGCGAGGACGGCAAGGACCAGTCGGCGCTGATTTTGCGCGACGTCACGCTGACCAAGCCCGGCACCGTCACGGTGGATGTCAGCGACGGCACGCAGCAGCGCAGCGTCGCATGGACGGTTTACGACACGGGTCCGCGCAAGGCGAAGAACGTCATCCTGTTCATCGGCGACGGCATGTCGCCGGCGCATCGGGTCGCGGCGCGAATCCTGTCCAAGGGGATTGCGGAGGGCAAGAGCCGCGGCAAGCTCGCGATCGATGACATGCCTCACATGGCGCTGGTGGCGACCGCGGGCTCGGACTCGATCATCACGGACTCCGCGAACTCGGCCAGCGCCTATGCGACCGGTCACAAGAGCGCCGTCAACGCCCTGGGCGTCTATGCGGACCGCACCGCAAGCCCGTTCGACGATCCCCGCGTCGAAACCATCACGAGTCTTGCCAGGCGGCGGCACGGCATGGCGATCGGCATCGTCACCAACACCGAGATCGAAGACGCGACGCCGGCCGCGATGGTTGCGCACACCCGCCGGCGCGCCGCCTATGACGAGATCGTCGAGCAGTTTTTCGCGGCGAAGCCGGATGTGCTGATGGGTGGCGGCAGCGCGAATTTTCTGCCGAAGTCCGCGGCCGGCTCCAAACGCAAGGACGAAGCCGACTACATCGCGAAGTTCCGCGAGGCCGGCTATCAGGTTGCGACGACCGCGAGCGAGCTCGGGGCCTTGGCCGCAAAGCCGGAGACAAGCAAGCTGCTCGGCCTGTTCGCGACCGGCAACATGGATGGCGTGCTCGACCGCAAATTCCTCAAAGGCGGCGGCGTGAAGAAATTTCCCGAGCAGCCTGATTTGACCGAGCAGGTGCAGGCGGCGTTGAACATCCTCTCGAAGAACGAGACCGGCTTCTTCCTGATGGTCGAGTCCGGACTGATCGACAAATATGCGCACCTGCTCGACATGGAGCGGGCGGTCTACGACACGATCATGCTCGACAATGCCGTCCGCCAGACGCGCGAATGGGCACGGGCGCGCGGCGACGATACCCTCATCCTGGTCTTGGCGGACCACAATCATCCCAACAGCCTTGTCGGCACGGTGAACGACGACATGGGCACCACGCCCAACGTGCCGCTGCACGAGCGCGTCGGCGTCTACGAGCAGGCCGGATTTCCCAATTATCCGGCGCCGGATGCGGAGGGCTATCCGTCACGCGTCGATGTGAGCCGCCGGCTCGCCATCTTCTCGGCCAGCCTGCCCGATCACTATGAGACATTCCGGCCGAAGCTCGACAATCCCAACGAGCCGACCGTCAAGGCCGGTGACGACGGGACCTTCAAGGCCAACGACAAATACAAGGACGTCCCCGGTGCGGTGCTGCGCCCGGGCAATCTGTCGGCGATGATCGGCGCCAGCGTGCATTCGGGCGAAGATGTCATCCTGACGGCGACCGGGCCGGCCAGCGAGCGCGTGCACGGCTCGATGGACAACACCGAAGTGTTTCGCGTGATGGTCGATGCGCTTGGACTCGCTGCGGCGCAGTAGTGGCGACACGCGTTCCAAACAAAAATGGCCGGGATTGCTCCCGGCCATTTTGCATTTGTGCTTCGCCTCAGCGCGGCGGTGCGGTGCCGGGCGGGGGCGGCGGCAGCGAGGCCTGGCCGCCGTTGAGCAGCGGCGTGATGTTGCGGACGGTGACGCGCCGGTTGATCAGGCTCGGTCCTTGCGTCTGCTCCTTCAGATACTGCTCGCCATAGCCCTGCGAGGTCAGGTTCTCCGCCGGCACGGCGAACTGCTGGGTCAGCAATTCGGCCGCGGACTGCGCACGGCGATCCGACAATGACAGATTGTCGACCTCGTTGCCGACCGCGTCGGTGTGTCCCTCGATCAGGAACACCGCGCGCGGGTTGCGCTGGATCGCACGGTTGAGACCGTCGGCGATCCCCTGCAGCCGGGCCGCCTGGTCCGGCGGGATGGTCCACGAGCCCGTCTCGAAGGTGATCGTGTTGACGTCGATGCTCGGCATCTGCATGCGAACATTGGGGCTGTAGCGGATCTCGTCGAGCGTGTAACGCCGATCGATCCGCTGTACCGGCGGTGCCTCCATGGTCTGGTAGATCACGTCCGGCGATGCCTCCTGAGCGTCGACGATGTAGCGATCGTAGGGCATGTTGACCACCGGCGGCGGCACGTCGACATAGAAGCCGCCGACCGACCGCGGATCGCGGTAGCTGTTGTCGATGATGATGATCTCGCGCCCGCCGGGGTCCCTGCGGATTCGCCGCAGCAACGAACCGTCGGGACCGACCACGGTGATGACCTCGCTGCCATCAGGACGGATCACGACCGTGCGGGTTTCGCCGCCGATGGTGTCGGTGCGGATGTCGCGGGCGCCATAGCGGAAGCGATAGAGGTCGTTGCCGCGGACGTAGGCCTGCCCGCCCGGATCGCGGATGATGATGCGATCAGGTTCGGTGTAGACGGTGCGGCCGCCTTCGATGGCCTCGCGTCGCTGGTTGTGGAGGTCGGCAATGGTCGCGCCGATCACGACGCCGGCCACCACGCCCGCACCGATCGCGAGCGGTGTCAGGTCACGCTGCGGCGGCCGCGGCGGAGGCGGCAGCGGTGCGACGACTGTCGGCCTGGCCTGGAACGCAGGCGTGACCGTCGGCGGAGCGAATTGCGCGCGGTTGGGCGGCGGCGTTGCGGCCGCCGAGCCCGGGACTGTGCTCGGCGCTGCGGCACCGGCGGGCGCCGCGGGCCGCGGCGGGAGGCCGCCGGCCTGGGGCGGCGCAGCCGGAGTTCCGGCTGCGGGCGCGCCCGCGGGAGGTGTCCCACCCTGTTGACCAGGGGTCGGCGTCGCCGCCGGTGCTGTGCCTGGGGCGGGCGTCGGTCCCGCGCCGGGACGGCCGGGCGGTGGCGTCGGAGCACCTGGGGCCGGTGTGGCCGTCGGAGTGGGCGCGGCACCGGGAGCCGGCGACGGAGATCCTGCAGCCGGAGGCGTGCCGGGACGTCCGCCGGGCGGCGGTGCACCGGGGCGACCGGCCGGCGGTGCGCCAGGCGTGCTGCCCGGTGCCGGCGTTGCCGTCGGCGCAGGTGTCGCTGTCGGCGCAGGTGTCGCTGTCGGAGCAGGCGTGGCGGTCGGGGCAGCCGCGCCAGGTCGGGCCGCAGGCGCGGCCGGCGAAGGCGACGGCGTAGCCGCAGGTGCCGGCGCCGGACGTGCGGGTGCTGCTGCGGGCGGCGTTGCCGCTGCCGGCGGAGTCGGAGCGGGACGCGCGGCAGGCGGAGCTGCTGCGGGAGGCGGCGTCGGCGTGTGCTGCTGCGCGGCCGGGGGCGGCGGAGTTGGCGCAGGCGCATGCTGCTGGGGTGCCGCAGCCGGAGGCGGCGACGGCTGCTTGGGAGCTGCCGGCGGCGGGGGTGGCGGCGGAGGCGGAGGTGCCGGACGTGCCGCAGGCGGAGGAGGCGGTGGTGGTGTCGGGCGCGACGGCGCGGCAGCCGGCGGCGGCGGAGCGGGAGGATGCGGAGGTGCTGCTGCGGGCGGCGGCGCCGTGGGGTGCGCAGGAGCTGCGGGCGGTGCTGCGGCAGGAGGAGGTGGTGCGGCAGGGCGTGCGCCAGGCGGCGGTCCCTTCGGTGCTTCCTTCGGAGGAGGCTGCTTCGATTTGTCGTTCTCTGGTGGTTGTGTCTGCGCCTGCGCGACCACGAGCGGCGGCGCGCTTTGCGCATGCGATGCGGAGCTTGCGAATTGCATCGCGGTTAGAGCCGTCGTTGCAAGCAGCACGAAACGAAGGTTGGTCATGATGGTGAACTTCCCCGGAAGGTTCTTTGACGAAGTGTCGGGATGAACGGCTACGCGTTAGGCCGGAATGTGGCGGGCGAAGAGGTCGCGGCCCGATTTATTTCTGCACGCAAATCACCTCACTATGGTGACGTTCATTGCGCATTCAGACGCAGGTTGCAATTGCCTCACATGTGATGCTTCGCCTCATGTGTGATCGCGCAACGAACCTGCATCCGTCGCGGGATTCGGCGTGAGCGGTCCGTTCGGTCCGCGCGATGGAATCTCTTCCGGCATGTGGCCCGGCAATTCGTCGGGCTGTGGTGATTCGCCGGGTTCGCGCACCGGCGGCGTGATTTCAGGCTGCGGATTGCCCGGCGGAATTCCAGGCGGCGGCTCCGTGGGCGTGCCGGGCGTCGACGGCGGAATCTCGGGCGGTTCGATCGGCATCAGCATCATCAAGGTCAGTTGTCGGGAGAACGACAACGATGATGCCGCGCCGATGTTCCTTGTCGCGTCGTCTTGGAGCGCGCCCTATTCCGGCGCGTGGCAAACGGCCTCGATGTTGTGGCCATCGGGATCGAGCACGAACGCGCCATAGTAGTTCGCATGATAATGCGGGCGGATGCCGGGCGCGCCGTTGTCGCGGCCACCGGCCGCCATGGCTGCCTTGTAGAAGGCGTCGACCGTGGCGCGGTCCTTCGCGACGATCGCGACATGCACCGGCTTGTTCATGGCGCCTTCGGCCCCGAACCAGAAGTCCGGCTTGCCGTCGGCGCCGAAGCCTGCGGCCGGAGCGTGGCCGGTCTGCTCCGCCGTCACTTCCATGATCAGGCCGTAGCCGAGCGGCGCAAGCGCTTTGGCATAGAACGCTTTCGCGCGCTCATAGTCGGAGACGGAGAAACCCAAATGGTCGATCATCGCAACCTCCGTTGTTGGTCCCTGTCAGCGCGACAGGAACGTATTGCTCCGTGTCTTGCGCGCGATCGCAAAGCCGCGCGCGACCATGTCAGCGATACAATCCTGCTGCCATTCGTTTTGTGACAGATGCTCGATCACCACCGCGCGCGGCCACAGCGATTGCGGCGCGTCGCGGAAGAAGCCGATCAGCACGCGGTCCTCAAACCCTTCGACGTCGATCTTGAGCGAATCGACTTGGCCGACGCCGGCCTCATCCAGAATGCGCGTCAGCCGCAGTGATGGGACCTTGATCGCCTCCGCGCTGGCCGCGCCGGTGACGACGTGCGTGGCGCCGAGATTGCCGCCGCCGCTCTCGATCATCAGCTCGCCGTCGCTGTCACCGGCGGCAGCCTGCACCAAACGAACCTGCGCCGTCTTCGACGCGGCGTGGTTGAACGAGAGCCGTCCAAACGTCATCGGATGCGGTTCGATCGCGACCACCTTGCCATGGGTGCCGACCTGCTGCGCCATCACCAAGGCAAAGGTGCCGACATTGGCGCCGACGTCGACGAACACGCCGCCTGCCGGCGTGTGCTGGCGCAGGAAATCGAGCTCGTCGAGATTGTAGTCGGGATTGAACAGCGCGCCGCGCTCGGTCGCGCTGCCCTGGTGGTAGAAGCGGAACGAGGCGCCCTGGTACTGCACATCGATCGGCCCGCCGCGCATCAGGTTGACCAGCCGCGACATCCACGGGCGGAACGCACCGCGCTTCAGCCCCGACTGTTGCGCAAGGCGGATGATCGCAGCCTGCGCCGCGTTCGGCGCAAACGCGCCGAACGGCGCGGTCGAAGGGGCGTTGTCGGGCGTCAAGCAGGTGGTCCTCGTTGCAAGCGGCGCATGCATAGCCGGTTTTGATGAGGACTCCAATGTTGCGGGAAAAGAATGTAGCCCGGATGGAGCGCAGCGAAATCCGGGGTTCTCGCCGCTCTAATAGACCGTCCCGGATTGCGCTTCGCTCCATCCGGGCTACGGACCTTACGCCGCCTTTTTTGGAGCGGCCTTGCGCTGCCTCAGGAATCGCCCGAGCAGCTTGCGTTTGCCCTTGCGCGGGATCAGGTCGATATCGCTGACGAGCTTGGCGCCGCCCTTGCGGCGTTCCAGCACGATCTTGCGGCTGTGGAAGGCTTCCAGCTCGACGCGATGGGCGACGCTGACGATGGTCGCTTTCGGCAGCTCGTCGGTGACCATCTGCATCATCTTGTCCTGGCTCTTCTCGTCGAGCGCGGAGGTCGCTTCATCGAGCACGACGATGTCGGGGTTGTGCAGGAGCAGCCGCGCGAAGGCGAGGCGCTGCTTCTCGCCGCCTGACAACGTCTGGTCCCACGGTCCCTCTTCTTCGATCTTCTCCTTGAGGTGGTCGAGGCCGACCTTGCGCAGGGCCTCGCCGATCTCATCGATGGTCCAGTCGTCCTCCGCGCCGGGATAGGCGACGGCGCGGCGCAAGCTGCCGGACGGCACGTAAGGCCGCTGCGGCAGCATGAACAGCCGCCGGTCGGGATGGAAATTGACGCTGCCGCCGCCCCAGGGCCAGAGCCCCGCAATGGCGCGCACCAGCGTGCTCTTGCCGGTGCCGGATTCACCGGCGACTAGCAGCCGCTCGCCCGGCTCGATCACCACCTCGGTTTCGCCGACCACGGCGGTGCCGTCGTCGAGTGTGACGGAGAGATCCTTCATCTCCAGCATGGCCTCGTTGCTGGTCTCGCCGCGCTTGATGCGGCCGAGGCCGTCGCCCTGCTCGGCGCGCTCCAGGCCATCGAGCGACATCATCAGCGAGCCGATGCGACGCGCGCAGGCATTCCAGTCGGCAAGCCGCGGATAATTGTCGACCAGCCAGCCGAACGCGCTCTGCACGATGGTGAAGGCGGAGGCCGCCTGCATCACCTGCCCGAGTGTCATGCTGCCGTCGAGGAATTTTGGCGCGCAGAGCAGAAGAGGGACCACGGGCGCAACAAGGCTCGAGCCTTGCGAGACCAGCGTCGTGCGCATGTGCTGGCCGGCCAAACGCGCCCACTGCCGCAGCACGTTGGTGAAATTGCGGTCGATGCCGCCGCGCTCCTCCTCCTCGCCGCCGAGCAGCGCGATGCTCTCGCCGTTCTCGCGCACGCGCGTCAGCGTGTAGCGGAAATCGGCCTCGGCCTGGTTCTTGTCCTCGGAGACCTGCACGAAGCGCCGGCCGATCACCAGGATCGAACCGGAGGCGATCGCTGCATAAAGGATCGCGGCGATGACGAGGAAGCCGGGGATGGTCATGGTCGATCCCGCAAGCGTGACCGTGAGCGCGCCGCCGATGGTCCAGAGCACGATGATGAACGTGACCGCCGACAGCAGCGCCGATGTCACGCCGGCGAGGAAATCGACCGGGGAATCGGTCGCCACGCGCAGATCCTCGGCGATGCGATATTCCGGGTTCTTATGGTCGCCGCCGACCAGGTTGAGCTGATAATAGCGCCCGTTGGCCAGCCAGCGCGTCAGCACGCTTGCCGTGAGCCAGGCGCGCCAGCGGCGCTGAATTCCCATCCGCGCGAACACCTGCGCGACGCCGAGCACGATGCTGCCGATCGCGAGCGGGAAGAACACCGCCGTGAGATGGAAGACGGTGGCCGCCTCGCGCTTCTCGATGGCGTCGAAGATCGCGCGATTCCAGACATTGATGCCGTATTGAAAGCCGACGGTGAGGACGATCAACACGACGAGGCCGATCGAGTAGAGCCACGCCAGCCGGTCGCCGTTGCGGCCCCAGAAGCCGCGTGCGCTGATCCAGAACCGCGTCAGCAGATAGTCCTTGCGAGCTTGCTCAGCCTCCTCGGGCGAGAGTTCGGGATCGGGCTCAATAACCTCCGGCGGCGGCGGCGCGACCGCATCGCCATTCTCGCCCTCGATCTCGACAATGGGCGGCTTCCTGCCCTGTTCGCGCTTTGCGGCCGGCTTGTGCATGCGCGGATAACGCGAACCAAATCAATCGGTTCCCGTTGGTTCCGTGCCAGCCTTACTCGGCGGCGCCATCGCGGACCGGCCGGAGCCTCGCGGCCCGATGCAGAACCCGCGACAATTCCTCAATCGAATAGGGCTTCTGCACGAGATCGAAGCCGGCGGCGCCATCTTGTGACAGGGCCTGACTGTAGCCCGTGGTCAGCACGATCGGCACGCGGATGCCGCGGTCGCGGATCGCCTGCGCCAGATCGAGCCCGGTCATCCCGGGCATCACCACGTCGGAGAATACGACGTCGAAGCGATCTGCGTCGACGGTGAGCTCGGCAAGCGCGTCGGTGGCGTTGTCGACCAAAGTGATGCTGTAACCGAGCTCGGTGAGGCCGTCGGCAGCGAAATTGGCGAGCTCGATATTGTCCTCGACCAACAGCACCGACATGCCGCTGCCGGCCACTGCCGGCGCGGTGTTGGGCGCCTGCCGTTGCGGCAGCAGGTCCGCGGGCACGCGCGGCAGATAGAGTGAGAAGGTGCTGCCCTGGCCGACCTCGCTCGCGACGGTGACCTCGCCGCCGGATTGCCGGGCGAAGCCGAACACCTGCGACAGGCCGAGACCGGTGCCCTGGCCGACCTGCTTGGTGGTGAAGAACGGCTCGAAGATGCGGCCTAATCGTGCGGCGGGAATGCCGATGCCGGTGTCGCTGACGGCGACGCTGACGAAGCCATCGCTGCCTGAAAGATCATGGCCGCCCGAGACGTGCACCAATGTATCGGGTACGGACGCCGCCGCCTGCACGGCGAAGGTGATCCTGCCTTTGCCCTGCATGGCGTCGCGCGCATTGGTCGCCATGTTGATCAGAGCCGTCTCGAACTGGCCGGCATCGGCCTTGACGAGGCAGGGCTCGGTCGGCAGCCGGATTCCGATCTCGATCGCCGGCCCGAGCAGCGTGGCGAGCATGTCGTGCAGCGACTGCATCCGCTCCCCGACGTCGAACACTTCCGGTTTCAGGGTCTGGCGCCGCGCGAACGCCAGCAGCTGCGAGGTCAGCTTGGCGGCGCGCGCGACCGCGTCCGCAATGGCATTGATGTAGCGCTGCCGCCGCTCCTCGCTCAGCTGCGGCCGGTTCAACAGGTCGACCGAGGCGCGGATCACGGTGAGGAGATTGTTGAAGTCGTGCGCGACACCGCCGGTGAGCTGGCCGAGCGCTTCCAGCCGCTGGCTGTGCTTGAGCGCCTCCTCGGCCTCGCGTCGCTTTGCAGCCTCGGTCTGGAGGTGCTGGGTGCGCCGGAACGCCAGCGCCAGCAGCACGAACAGGAGTGCGGTGGCGGGCACGCCGAACACCAGATGCTGGCCCATGGTGGCGAGCCAGCGCGCGCGGATCGCCGAGGTCTCGAGCCCGGCGCTGACATAGATCGGATATTCGGCGACGCGCCTGTAGCCGACGCGCCGCTCGATTCCGTCCGAGGGCCAGGCGATGGTGATGAGGCCGTGCTCGGGGTGAGCGGCGATCTGCTGCCCGACCGGTCCGGTCGGATCGAGCCGGAAGTCGCGGTCGAGCCGGGGAAAATGGGTGAGCACCACGCCGTCCGTGCGTCCCATGGCGAAGAAGCTGCCGGGATCGGAGCCGATCCTGGCATAAAAGCTCTCGAAATATTCCGGCAGGACGGAGGCCTGGATGACGCCGATGAAGCTGCCATCGTCGGCTTCGCGGCGCCGGCTCATGCCGAAGAAGCGTGCCCCCTGATAGGGCGGACGCGGCGTCAGGGCTGCGCCGACGAACGTGCCAATGTTCTGGTCGACATGGGCGTAGAAGTAGTCACGGTCCGCAAAACTCAGATCCTGCGGTGGCGAGACGAGGCTGTTGACCAGCGATTTCCCGTTCGCGTCGAAGATCCAGGCCGATTTGAGCTGCGGCAGCGCATCGGTCAGCCGTTTCAGGCGGCGATGCAGCGCCGGTTCGCGCGAACGGATGACGTCGTCGGGAAGGCCGCGCACGACCTCGTTGAGCTCGGCAAGGCTGCGGTCGATGGTCTCGAACACCTTGAGCGCGTGCTCATGGGCGACATCGAGCGTGCGCTCGATCTCGCGGTCGGCGATGTCCTTTGTCGATGTGTAGGAGATCGTGGAGGTGAAGACGAACAGTGCAATCGGCAGCGCCAGGGATGCCGCCATCATCCACTGCAACAGTCTCAGCGAGTTGCGTTGCGCACCCTGCACAGTCGCTCCGGTCCCTGACCGGAGAGCTTACTTGAAACTCCCGCTGGGAAGGAAGCGGCTTGTCGATGGAACCGGAGGTTGCAATCCGGACGTTCGCCCGCGGTGCGGGCTATGGCAAATTCTACTCAAACTGAGGTTGATCGTAGAATGCCCCGGCCGTCGCGGCCGGGGGCCGTAGCATGAACGAGGCCTAGATCTGGCGCTCGACCATCTTGAGCTTGAGCTCGGCGATGGCTTCCGCCGGGTTGAGACCCTTCGGGCAGGCCTTGGCGCAGTTCATGATGGTATGGCAGCGGTAGAGGCGGAACGGGTCCTCGAGATTGTCGAGGCGCTCGCCGGTCGCCTCGTCGCGGGAGTCGGAGACCCAGCGGTTGGCCTGGAGCAGGGCGGCCGGGCCGAGATAGCGATCGCTGTTCCACCAATAGCTCGGGCACGAGGTCGAGCAGCAGGCGCACAGGATGCACTCGTAGAGGCCGTCGAGCTTCTCGCGGTCCTCATGGCTCTGGCGCCATTCCTTCTGCGGCGTCGGCGAGGTCGTCTTCAGCCACGGCTCGACCGAGGCGTACTGCGCGTAGAAATTGGTCAGGTCGGGAACGAGGTCCTTCACGACAGGCTGGTGCGGCAGCGGATTGATCTTGACCGCGCCGTCCTTGACGTCGTGCATCGAGCGGGTGCAGGCGAGCGTGTTCTGGCCGTCGATGTTCATCGCGCAGGAGCCGCAGACGCCTTCACGGCAGGAGCGGCGGAAGGTCAGCGACGGATCGATGTTGTTCTTGATCCAGATCAGGCCGTCCAACACCATCGGACCGCAATCATGGGTGTCGACGTAATAGGTGTCGACGCTCGGATTCTTGCCGTCGTCCGGATTCCAGCGATAGACGCGGAATTCGCGAACGTCGGTCGCGCCCGCGGGCTTCGGCCAGGTCTTGCCGCCGGTGATCCTGGAGTTCTTCGGAAGTGCGAATTCAACCATTTCGATTAAGGCCTTCGCTGTTCGCTCAGTACACCCGCGCCTTCGGCGGGATGTACTGCACGTCGTTGGTCATGGTGTAGTCGTGAACGGGACGGTACTCGATCTTGACCTTGCCGGACTCGTCCAGCCAGGCCAGCGTGTGCTTCATCCAGTTCTTGTCGTCGCGCGCGGAGAAGTCCTCGCGGGCATGCGCGCCGCGGCTCTCGGTGCGGTTGGCGGCGGAGTCCATCGTCACCACCGCCTGCGAGATCAGATTGTCGAACTCCAGCGTCTCGATGAGATCGGAATTCCACACCAGTGAGCGATCCGACACGGCGATGTCGGTGATGCCGCTGTGGACCTTCTCGATCAGGTTCTGGCCTTCGCTCAGGATGTCGCCGGTGCGGAACACCGCGCAATTGTTCTGCATCACGTGCTGCATGCCTTCGCGCAGCTTCGCGGTCGGCGTGCCGCCGGAGGCGTAGCGGTAGTGATCGAGGCGGCCGAGCGCGAGCTCGGATGAGTTCGCCGGCAGCTCCGGCTGACTGGCGTTCGGCGTAAGCTTTTCGGCCAGGCGGAGCGCGGCGGCGCGGCCGAACACCACGAGGTCGATCAGCGAGTTGGAGCCGAGGCGGTTGGCGCCGTGCACGGAGACGCAGGCGGCTTCGCCGATCGCCATCAGGCCGGGAATGATGGCGTTGTCGTCGCCGTCCTTCTTGGTCAGGACTTCGCCGTGATAGTTCGTGGGGATGCCGCCCATGTTGTAGTGCACGGTCGGCACGATCGGGATCGGCTCGCGCGTCACGTCGACATTTGCGAAGATTTTTGCGGATTCGGAGATGCCCGGCAGGCGCTCGGCGAGCACCGCGGGATCGAGATGGTCGAGATGCAGGAAGATGTGGTCCTTCTTCTTGCCGACGCCGCGGCCTTCGCGGATCTCGATGGTCATCGCGCGCGAGACGACGTCGCGCGATGCGAGGTCCTTCGCCGACGGCGCATAGCGCTCCATGAAGCGCTCGCCCTCGGAATTGACGAGATAGCCGCCTTCGCCGCGCGCACCTTCGGTGACGAGACAGCCCGAGCCGTAAATGCCGGTCGGGTGGAACTGCACGAACTCCATGTCCTGCATCGGCAGGCCGGCGCGCAGCACCATGCCGCCGCCGTCGCCGGTGCAGGTGTGCGCCGAGGTGCAGGAGGCGTAGGCGCGGCCGTAGCCGCCGGTTGCCAGGATCACGGTCTGGGCGCGGAAGCGGTGCAGCGTGCCGTCGTCGAGCTTGAGCGCGATGACGCCGCGGCAGGTGCCCTGGTCGTCCATGATCAGGTCGATGGCGAAGAACTCGATGAAGAACTCGGCCGCGTGGCGCAGTGACTGGCCGTACATCGTGTGCAGCATGGCGTGGCCGGTGCGGTCGGCGGCGGCGCAGGTGCGCTGCGCCTGGCCCTTGCCGTAGTCCATGGTCATGCCGCCGAACGGGCGCTGGTAGATCTTGCCGTCCTCGGTGCGCGAGAACGGCACGCCCCAATGCTCGAGCTCGTAGACGGCCTCGGGTGCGTTGCGCACCATGTATTCGATCGCGTCCTGGTCGCCCAGCCAGTCCGACCCCTTCACGGTGTCGTACATGTGCCAGCGCCAATCGTCCTTGTGCATGTTGCCGAGCGAGGCCGAGATGCCGCCCTGGGCTGCGACCGTATGCGAGCGGGTCGGAAACACCTTGGTGATGCAGGCGGTGCGAAGACCGACTTCGCTGCAGCCGACCACGGCGCGCAGGCCCGCGCCGCCGGCGCCGACCACGACGACGTCATAGGTGTGGTCTTCGATCGGATAGGCTTTGCCGTTGGTGGCGGGAGCGCCGTTGCCCTTGCCATTCGTCGCATTGGCCATGGGTTACACTCCGGATGACAGTTGGAGAATCGCGTAGATCGACGCGAGCGCGACCGCGATCGAGAAGAAATTGTTGAGCATGATCGACGCGAGCTTCAGCTTTTCGTTGTGGACATAGTCCTCGATCACGACCTGCATGCCGATCTTCATGTGCCAGGCGCTGGCGATGATGAAGAGCACCATGATGATAGCGATCGGCAGCGAGCCGAGGATCTGCTTGGCATAGGCCTGGTTGCGGCCGAGCAGCATCATGATGACGACGATCACGGGGATCATCAGCAGGACCATCGCCACTGCAGTCAAGCGCTGGCGCCAGAAATCGGACGTGCCGGAATGCGCCGCGCCAAGGTTGCGGACGCGGCCGAGCGGGGTGCGCATGCTGCGCTTCGGCGTATCGGCCGTGCTCATCGTCCGCCTCCGATCGCATAGGCGATGATCCAGATCAGCACCGTCAGCACGATGCCGCCGATCAGTGCGCCCCAGGTCAGCGCTTCGCGCTCATTGGCCTTGAAGCCGTAGCCGAGGTCCCACACGAAGTGCCGGATACCGCTCAGCATATGGTGCATCAGCGCCCAGGTGTAGCCGAACATGATCAGCCGGCCGATGATGCTGCCGGTGAAGGCCTGGACGTGGGAATAGGCGGCGGGGCCGGAAGCCGCCGCGATCAGCCACCAGGCCAGCAGCAGGGTTCCGACGTAGAGCGCGATACCGGTGGCGCGATGGACGATGGAGAGAGCCATCGTCAGCGTCCAGCGGTAGACTTGCATGTGGGGGGAAAGCGGTCGTTCGATCCGTGCGGTCATGGGCTTTTGATGTTTATTGCGGCCCAGCAGGGGGCACGCGGGGATCGCGGAAGGTCGGCTCTATTTACGGAGTCGATTTCGCCTGCGCAATCACCAAATCGCCATAAATCGAACCGTGGTTCAGCTCTAGAGCGTTGATGATGCAAGGCCAATCAGTGGCTTGGTATACCAGCACTTCGGTCCGCCAACGAAGGAAGGAATATCAGTTCATTTATTTCGAAGGGACCGATGCGCGTTGAAATTGCTATTGGAACGCCTCTAAACGGACCATGCCGTCCAAACCTGCCCGGGGCCGGTCTTTTGAGCGGTTAACGCCATTCGGACGGCATTAACTCGCTCCCGCTACGGCCCGGTTTGCCCCTTGTCCGGATATGCGCACCTTGCATTCCACCCCAGCCGCAAGACGTGGCGTGTCGACCGCGCGAATCAGATCGCCTAATGCTCCGCACGCAGCTTTCCGAACGCATGTTTCGGAGAAGCTGCGACCAGTCGCCGGGGCAGGTCAGGGGTGATTGCAGGTCTTGATATCAAGGAGATCGTCGAGCTCGCGCTGTTGCTGATCGCAACCGGCGCGCTCTCGGGATTCCTGGCCGGCGTGTTCGGGATCGGCGGCGGCGCGATTCTCGTGCCGGTGTTTTACGAATGCTTCCGCATCGCCGGCGTACCGCTCGAAGTGCGCATGCCGCTCTGCATCGGCACCTCGCTCGCGGTGATCATCCCGACCTCGATCCGCTCGTTCCAGGCACATTACAAGCGCGGCGCCGTCGACATGTCGATCCTGCGCGTGTGGTGGCTGCCGATCGTGTTCGGTGTCATCGCCGGCAGCGTCATCGCGCGTTATGCGCCCGAGAAGCTGTTCAAGATCGTGTTCGTCTGCGTCGCTTATTCCGCGTCGGCACGTCTCATCTTCGCGCGCGAGAGTTGGAAGTTCGGCGATGATCTGCCGAAAGGCCCGCTGATGCGCGTCTACGGCTTCTGCGTCGGTATCCTCTCGACGCTGATGGGCATCGGCGGCGGCCTGTTCTCGAACCTGCTGATGACGTTCTACGGCCGGCCCATCCACCAGGCGGTGGCGACCTCGTCGGCGCTCGCGGTGCTGATCTCGATCCCCGGCGCGCTCGGCTACATCTATGCCGGCTGGCCGGCGGCTGCGACCTATCCCGCCGTCGCAGCGCTGCAAATCCCGTTCGCGCTCGGTTACGTCTCGCTGATCGGCGCCGTGCTTGTGATGCCGATGAGCCTCGTGACAGCGCCGCTCGGCGTGAGGGCCGCGCATGCGATGTCGAAGCGCACGCTGGAGGTCGCGTTCGGCTGCTATCTATTTATCGTCGGCAGCCGGTTTGTGATGAGCTTGGTGGGCGGGCAGTAGACGCCTGAGCCTGCGCCACATACTCCGCTGTCATCGCCCGCGAAGTGTTTAGTCGGGAGACATGGCTGACACCTGTTCGGACACATCACTGACAGGTTGGCGATTGGTCAAGTCGATCGATG